>CAZYMT010000016.1:0-28607 GCA_964649035.1 uncultured Rhodobacterales bacterium | reverse complement strand
TCCAAATCCGCCGAAAACCACCATGCGTCCATACGCAAATTCCGTGGTAGTCCGATAATACTAACTTGTTGTCCCATAAACCTCTCCAATATGATTTGAAGGGGTTCTGACCGACAGCTATGCAGATAAAGCGCCGAAGATGTGCAAAAAACGCGGTGGTTTTGTGCAGTTTTTGTGCAGAGAAGGGTTAGGTGCCGCAGAAAGTCGCGTGAACGATTTCATTGATTGTCGGGGCCAGCTCATATTCCGCGAATTCCGTGCGGGCCTCAAACGGTTTCGCCAGGACATCCATCAGCGTTTCAAACGGCGCATAGTTCCCGATTTCGGCAGCTGTAATTGCCTGCTCCAAGCGATGGTTCCGAGGGATATAAACGGGGTTTGCTGCCCGCATCATGCCTGTATCGACCGATGCTATATGCCATTTATCTGCCCAGATATCGAATTCGGTGGTGTCGGCAAACATTGCCCGAGCGCCCGTGACATCCCTAGTCAGGTTGCTGAAAAACAGGGTGAAATCGACGCCGCCAGCCGCCAGAATTTTCAACATTTCTTCAATCAGCACCGGATTATCCGCAACACCAATTTTGCGCGAAAACCCAGCGTTAAAAGCCGTGGTAAATACGGCATCAAACCCGTCCAGAATCATTTGGGCATCCTCAACCCCGTCAGGGATCAGCGGCAGCAAGCATTGCGCGAATTGTGACAGGTTCCAGTGCGCGATCTGGGGCTGGCGCCCCCACGCATAGCGCCCGCGCCGATCAATCGAGCTGAACACCGTTTCAGGGTGGAAATCATCCATAAACGCACAGGGGCCGTAATCAATGGTTTCGCCAGCGATGGACATATTATCAGTATTCATGACGCCGTGGATAAACCCGACCTGCATCCATTTAGCGATCAGTTCCGCTTGGCGTTCAATCACAGCCGCCAGCAAGGCCAGTTCCGGTTGATCCGTATCCGCAACTTCGGGGTAGTGTCGTGCGATGACGTGATCGGTTAACAGACGCAGGGCCTCGGTATCCTGTTTTGCATAGTGATATTGGAACGTCCCGACGCGAATATGGCTGCTGGCAACACGTGTGATCACACCACCTGGCAACGCAGTTTCACGCTGCACCCGTTCGCCCGTTGTCACAGCTGCCAAGGCCCGCGTCGTGGGAATACCCAGCGCATGCATCGCCTCGCTAACCACATATTCGCGGATCACAGGGCCGATCGCGGCGCGGCCATCCCCGTTACGCGAAAAGGGCGTTGGGCCGGAGCCTTTCAGGACGATATCAAAACCGGCAACCTCGCCCAGAAGAACTGCGCGACCATCGCCAAGCTGGGGTACAAAGTTTCCGAACTGGTGACCCGCATAGGCCATCGCAATCGGCTCCGCCCCGATAGGCACGCGTGATCCCGACAAAACCTGAACATCCAGATCCGCCAGATCAATCCCCAATTCAGCCGCCAACGGTCCGTTTACACGGATAATTGCGGGTGCCGCGACGGGCGTCGGGTCTTGCACCGCATAAAACTGTGCGGGCAGACGGGCAAAACTGTTTTCAAAAGGGATAGCCATAGCTTACCATTTGCTGATAGATCGACGGGAAATCAAGTGATACGCAATCAGGGCGGACCCGTAAATGAAATTCGATTACCTAAATGCCGGGCTTTTTCCCGCTGCACTAACCGCCTTTCGCGCCAACCTGCCGCTGATGATCTGCACCGCCGCGCTGCTGCTGGGCTTCGACATCCTGTCCTATTTCGTAGAGTTTTCAACCGGTAGTGTGCTGGTCAGCCTGTTCCTGAATATCTCGGTAGGGTTCGCAATCCACCGCACCATTCTGGAAGATCACGAAACTACGTGGAGCAACTTGATCGGCCGCCAACACCGCGCATACGGCGGTTTTCTGGCCCGCGCCGCTGCGTTTTTCGCGATATTTCTGCTTATCAACGTCCCCGTGGTTATGTCCGCCGGATTGTTCAACCTACAAGGGCCAGAGGTCATCGGGTTCGCGGTCATCATGCTATTGCTCGTCGGCCTACCAGTTTTCGGCCTGATCCTGTCGCTATTTGGTACGCTACTGCCAGCCACAGTGCTCGGCGATGATAATTCCATCGCAGCCGCAAAAACCCGAGGCCAACCCCGCCTGCGCCAGACCTTTGGCATGATGATATTCGGACCAGCCTTGTTTGCGCTGCTAAAATTCTACGCCCTGTTTCTACCTGCCGACATTGCAACTCCCGAGGGTGTAATTTTGCCCCTTGGCATCCTGCTCACCTACGCGATTTCGTTTGTGATGCTGTTTTTGCCGACATTGGTGGCAGTGGTTTTGTGTAAGGCATATTTGGGAAGTGAAAAGTAAATTTTAATAGGATAATTGTTATGTTTGATTATAAAAATGCTGGACTATACTCTAGTGCCTTTCGTGCTTATCGCGATAATTTAATACTAATATTGATCTGTGGTACCTTATTTGTAGTGCTTGAATATGTGAATGTCCGGTTCGACAATAAAACATCTTATTGGATGCCAATCATCGTTCAGATATGGTTTGCGTATTATGTTCACCGTACTATCCTCAATGGTAAGGCAGATAACCTAACTGACCTCTCATCAACAGAAAAAACGTTTACTAGTTTTTTATGGCGCAGTTTGTTACTTTTTTTGTTTTTGATGTTACTAATTATACCGATGACAATATTCGCTCTAATATTCAAAGATTTTTTGGGCGACGAAACCGAGACATTTGTAAGCGGGATGATCTTGCTCGGGTTTCCCCTCTGCGGGATATTTTTATCAATTTTGGGGACAACACTGCCAGCGGCGGTAGACGGTGCCGATAAGTCCTTTCGCGCAGCCTACCAACGCAGCCGAGGACAAATTTTATCAACATTTTGGAAATATGTTTACGGGCCCACGTTGTTCACGATACAAATAATCGCCGCCAGTTTTGGATTGCAAGGATTGGGAACCCCAACTGATGTATTTTCCGCCGATAACAGCTTTGACCCGTTGGGTGCGGTAGTTTCACTTATTCTTGAATATATAGGACTATTTGGTACGACACTAGGCGTAACAATCCTCTGCAAAGCCTACCTTCACGCCACCCCGCAAACCGATATTACTTGACTCAGAACCCCCAAACCTCGAAAGCTACTCCTCGCATGGTTTCCCCATATGGCGCGAAGCGTCGGGGATGAAATGGGAATGCGGATAGGGACTACCCAAAAGGGGGCCCAAAGCCGCAGCCGCCCCCGCGACTGTAAGTGGTTAGCGGACATCATATGCCACTGGCGCAAGCCGGGAAGGGGATGTCACGCATTGATCCACGAGCCAGGAGACCGGCCTTGCGTAAACGTCAACAACACTGTCGGGTGAGACAGTTAAGGAGAAATATAATGACTACGCAAACACAAACGCTGGCCAAGACGGATTCCGTTCTGCTGCCCGCAATCCTAACCGCATTTCTTGGCATAGGCATCCTGTTCATCGCAGGTTTCGCACAGGCCGAGGTGCTGCATGATAGCGCCCATGATGTGCGCCACTCTATCGGTTTTGCCTGCCACTAAATGTTCAAAAATCTGGTTACCAGCGCATTGATCGCTGGTTTTGTAGCGGGGCTGATTGCCGCCGCGCTGCAAATATCGATGCTTGTTCCGGTTCTGCTGGAGGCAGAGCTATACGAGACCGGTGTGCTGCGCCATTTTGGTGCTGAAACCCGCGAGCAACATAATTTTGAGATCGCCCATGACTGGGCGCGCAACGGTTTCACCATTCTTGCAATGGTCGCGATCTATATCGGTTTTGCGCTGATGATGGTTGCCGCCTTGGCCTTTGCTGAAAGCAAGGGTGTGGTTGTGACCGCGCGACGCGGGATCCTTTGGGGGCTTGGCGGTTTCGCCGCCATCCAGCTGTTCCCGTCCATCGGTCTGGCCCCGGAACTCCCCGGTATGCTAGCAGCCGAGGTTATCCCACGCCAAATCTGGTGGGCCAGCACAGTTATAGCCACTATCATCGGCCTGTCTGCCATCGTGTTCGGTAAAAACTGGACACATTGGGGAATTGGGTTGGTGGTGCTAGCTGTTCCACATATTGTCGGTGCCCCGCATCCAGCGATTTTTGGTGGCACAGTTCCCCCTGAACTCGCTGCAGAATTCGCGGGGCTTAGCCTTGGGGTCGGCGCCATAAGCTGGGCCTGCCTCGGTCTGCTGTCCGCCTATTTCTGGTTAAAACAGACCCAGTCTACTTAACAGAAAACACACCGGTCACCGGATGGTGGTCGGTGTGTTCAAACTGCAAATCCTTGGTTTTAACACTGTCTATCGCCACGTTCGGCGAAACAACAAACCCGTCAATAATCATCGTGTTATTCACGCCCTGAATATAGGGTTTATGCAGCGCGCGCACTGTTGGAACATCGTCATCCGCAGCAATTGACCAGTCTTCCGGCAATCGATCTATCGGAAACTCATGCACGACAAACTTGTTCTCACCCTTGGCAATATGCGGGAAATCGGTCTTCGAAAGCCGCATATTCCAGTCCCCCCCGATGATCACATAATTCCCACGGGAATATTCCTGTTGCGCCGTATCAAACACCGCGCGAATTTGTGCCTGGCGAATATTTGCACCTTCGTCAAATGCTGATAGATGCACGTTGATAATCACCCATTTCTTGTCCGACCCCTCGATCGGTAAATCCGTTAGGGTAATTGCGTAATGTTTCTTGATCCCGGCGAACATGCTACCCGGTTCCGCAGGCATTTTCAGCGCATGGGTCTCTTCGATCCCGAAGCGCGAATATATCCCCATCCCGTGCGACAATTGCAGGAATTTAGGCACATAGGGTAATCGCAACCCTTCCCAAAAGGAGGCGGAGTAGCGTTTTAGATGCGTTTCAATGCTCTCGATGACCTTAACTTGTCGCGTCAGGTAATTCGCCTGCGCCAATTCTTGAAACAGGATCATATCCGTATCAAACGTCGCCGCTTCACGCCCGATTTCTTCAGCCGCAATTGCGATTTCAGCCCTTTTCAGTGCCCGTAAATCATTGCCGCCATCAGCCGCAAAATTGGCCTTGGCACCCAATGCCGCATAGCCAATATTCCATGTCGTCAAGCTTAGCGTTTTGTTCGCAACGGGTTTATTGTCATTGCCAACAATATCGAGCATTCCATAGTCTGGATGGTTGCCACCGCGATATAAAAACGGGTAAGCCACCATGGAAACAAGATGTAAATAAGCGAGTTTAGAGAGTTTCATATCCGAGTTCTTGATCAGTTTCGAGAGTATCCACTATCATATATAGTCCGCTAACGCCTTAAGAAAACACGTAGATCCCACATTTTTGAAGATTTTGTGACAATTCCCTCAAATGGTTCCCGTCGTCACACCAATTGCATATATATGACATATAAATACAAAAGGACGACGCATTGGGTGATATTTTGACCGCATTTATTGAATTTACATCCGGTTTCGGCCGCGGTGTATTTGGGTTTGGCGACTATATCCTAATCCTGTTTGTCTTATTGTGCCTGATCAACGCCACCGTCATGTTTTTGTTTCAAATTCGACATAAATCTGGGTGTGTGCTCGTCAACACCGAGGTGATCGATTTGTCCGAACATACCGATAGCGACGGTGATCTGTCCTACACCCCAACATTTCGTATTTCCGATGGAACGCATGAGGGCGTTGAATGGGCATCCCGCAGTAGTAGCAATCCTGCGGTGCACAAAATTGGCGAGCAAGTGCCGGCCACTTACAACCCCGATAGTGGTGTCATAAACAGTGCTAAGACTTCACAAGGCAACTGGATCATCGCGGCCGGAAATTTACTCTTTGCTGGGCTGTGCATTTGGATCCTAGTGCGGCCTTAGATCATTCTTCCATTAAACCCAATTCAAGATATGCTCGTTTTGCCCCTGGATGGAGGGGGGCAGATAACCCGTCGATCAACATTGTATCAGCATCGAGGTTAGCAAAAGCCGGATGTAATCCACGGAATTCGGCAAGGTTTTCCATTATGGATTTTGCCAGAATATACGTCAATTCTTCAGGCAACTCCGCCGCAGTTACCACCGTGGCACTAACGCCAAAGGTCGCGGTATCGGTAGGATTATTTGCATACATTCCCCCCGGTATTATCGTGGGGCTGTAATAAGGGTTTTTTGCGACCAGCTTGTCAATTGGTGCACCGATAACCGGGACAAGCACCACATCACAAAAACTCGTGACTTCCTTCACTGCTGACGTTGGATGCCCGATCATATAGATCATTGCGTCAATGTCGCCATTGCAGATTAGATCCACAACATCATCGCCGTTATACTCGGTAACTTCGGCGAAATCATCCAATCCAATCCCGAACGCGTCCATAACCAGCTCCATCGTTTCACGCTGGCCAGATCCGTCATTCCCGACATTCACCCGCTTGCCCACCAAACCTTCGAAGCTATCGATACCGCTATCCGCGCGTGCCAGCAATGTGAACGGCTCGGCGTGGACAGAAAACATCGAGCGCAATTCTGTATGTGCAAATCCTGTGAATTTCCCATGCCCTTCATAGGCGTAATATTGTACGTCCGACTGGATCACACCGAAATCAATTTCGCCAATTGCCAATGCATAAATATTGTCCACCGACCCGCCCGTTGGATCAACCAAACAGCGATACCCGTGTTCGTCGCGTGTCCGGTTTAAAAGCCGACAAATCGCTCCGCCAGTCGGGAAATACACCCCGGCAATTGATCCTGTTCCTACGGTCACAAATTGCGCTCGCGCCGCCGTTCCCGACGCCAGCATCACCAATACTAATAGAAATCGCATCGTTTCCCCTCAACACTATTTTCACATACTTGTGAGCATGCTATGCGACAATTAAGATTGGAGCAAACAATGCGTACACTAGACTGCTTTAAGGCCTACGATATCCGCGGCGAACTAGGGGTAACCCTGACCGACGACATCGCCTATGACATCGGTGCCGCCTTTGCCCATTGCCTGTCCGCCCGAACTGTTGTGGTTGGCGGCGATTGTCGCGAAAGCAGCGGACCGTTGAAAGCCGCTCTATCGCGCGGGCTGGTGGATATGGGTGTTGACGTTATTGATCTTGGCATGTGCGGGACCGAGGAAATATATTTCGCCACCGAACATCTAGGTGTTGATGGCGGGATCGAGGTCACTGCCTCGCATAACCCGATCAATTATAACGGTATGAAAATGGTTTCTGCTGGGTCTAGGCCGCTGATCCCCGACGCTGAAATGGCCGCTATAAAAGAGGTTGCCGAGAAGCGAAGTTTTGTAATGGCTGCCCAAAAGGGCGCGATCCGTCCCATGGATATTCGCAAAGCCTACGCTAATAAAATCTGTTCCTTTGTTGATCCGATCAAATTGAAACCCTTGAAAATTCTGGTCAATGCTGGCAACGGCGCTGCTGGCCCTGCCTTTGACGAGATCGCAAAACAGCTCGCGGCGGCTGGCGCGCCGCTCGAATTTATACGGATGGATCATGAGCCGGACGGGACGTTTCCGAATGGTATTCCCAATCCGCTATTGGTCGAAAACCAGCCGCGCACATCTGCCGCCGTCGTTGAACATGGTGCCGATTTTGGCGTTGCGTGGGACGGCGATTTCGACCGTTGCTTTTTCTTCGATAATCACGGCGAATTCATTGACGGGTATTACATCGTCGGCCTGTTGGCCCAACAAGCCCTATTGGCGCACGAGGGAGCAACCATCATTCACGATCCCCGCATGATTTGGAATACCCAGGAAATCGTTGCTGAACTAGGGGGCGTCGCCGCCCAAACGCGCACCGGTCATTCCTTCATGAAGGCCGAGATGCGCAAACAAAACGCCGTGTATGGCGGCGAGATGAGCGCACATCATTATTTCCGCGATTTCATGTTCTGTGACAGTGGCATGATCCCGTTGCTGATGGTCGCAGAGCTGATCTCGACTACCGGTATTCACCTTGCTGACCTAATTTCCGGTCGCAAAGCCAAATTCCCTGCTTCCGGCGAACAGAATTTCACGATATCCGATCCGGCAGCTGCCCTTAAGAACGTCGAAACGGCGCTAGCATCGGAAGCGATAGAAATTGCGTATAGCGATGGCCTGAGCATGGATTTTGGCGACTGGCGTTTGAACCTACGCCCTTCGGGAACAGAACCGCTGGTGCGCCTGAATATTGAGTCCCGAGGCGATCCCGTACTTGTCCAAAATCGTCTGGCGCACGTCATTTCTCTGCTCTAGATCGGCAAGCGTTAACACTTTTTATGCATATAGGTTGTGCATACTTTGTGCATAGGTTGTGCATACCTAAAATACGCAGTCTGCGGAAAAGGTTAACGCTCGTTTGGGGTAATGTTCAGTCCAGATATTCGCCCATTGGTGGACAGATACAGATCAAATTCCGGTCGCCAAATGCGTTATCTACTCGGTTCACCGGTGCCCAGTATTTGTCGACACGAAACGCCCCTGGCGGATAACAAGCCTGCTCGCGTGTGTAGGCCCGACCCCAATCCCCGACCAGATCTTCGACCGTGTGGGGGGCATGATGTAGCGGGCTGTCGGCGTAAGCGATTTTGGCGTCTTCGATATCTTGGGCTTCTTGCCGGATGGCCAACATTGCGGTGCAGAACCGATCCAGCTCGGCTTTGGGTTCAGATTCTGTTGGCTCGACCATCAAGGTTCCCGCCACCGGCCAGCTCATGGTTGGGGCGTGGAAACCGCAATCCATCAAGCGTTTGGCGATATCGTCAACCGTCACGCCAACGCTGTCAGCCAGCGGGCGTGTGTCCAGAATACACTCATGTGCAACGCGGCCAAGTTTGGATTTGAATAGGACGTCATATGCCCCCTCCAACCGTTTCGCGATGTAATTGGCATTGAGGATTGCAACCTTGGTTGCCTGCGTCAGCCCCGCGCCGCCCATCAACAAAATATATGCCCACGAGATCACCAGAACCGAGGCGCTGCCCATAGGTGCCGCTGAAACCGGCCCGATATTCCCGTGGCTTGGTAGATAGGGTTCCAGATGTTTCGCAACGCCTATCGGCCCCATGCCCGGTCCGCCACCGCCATGCGGAATGGCGAAAGTTTTGTGCAAATTCAAATGGCTAACGTCGCCGCCGATTTTACCGGGTTGGACCAGACCACACATTGCATTCATGTTGGCCCCGTCAATATAGACCTGCCCGCCAAGGGTGTGGGTGATGTCGCAAACCTCGCGCACGGTTTCTTCGAACACGCCGTGGGTAGACGGATAGGTGATCATGCATGCAGCCAGATTATCGCCAGATGCCTCAGCTTTGGCACGGAAATCGTCCAGATCAATGTCGCCATTTTCAGCGGTTTTGACCACCACAACTTTCCAGCCAACCATCTGCGCCGACGCAGGGTTGGTGCCGTGCGCGGACATTGGGATCAGGCAGATATTGCGATCCATATCACCGCGCGCCTTGTGATAATTGCGGATCGTCAGCAGCCCCGCATATTCACCCTGCGCCCCCGAATTTGGCTGCAAGGACATAGCGTCATAGCCGGTGATCTCGCATAGCTGCGATTTCAGATGTTCGGTAAGCTCGGTATATCCCTTGGCTTGATCGAGCGGCACAAACGGGTGCAATTTACCGATTTTCGGCCATGTCAGCGGGATCATTTCCGCCGTCGCATTCAGTTTCATCGTACACGACCCCAGCGGGATCATGGCACGGTCAAGTGCCAGATCACGATCAGCGAGACGGCGCATATAGCGGGTCATCTCGGCCTCGGCGCGGTTCATGTGGAAAATCGGGTGGGTCAGGTATTTGGTGGTCCGCAGGATGTTTTCGGGCAGGCGATATTCCTGTTCGCCAGTTGCCTTCAGATCACCGCCAAAAGCGGCCCAGACGGTTTCCAGTATTTCGCCGTTGGTTTCCTCGTCCAGCGCAATACCTATCCGGTCCGCGCCAACTTTGCGCAGGTTAATTCCGTTGGCAACAGCGGCGGCCATGATAGCTGATTGCTTGTCGCCAACCGCCACGGTGATGGTGTCAAAAAACGCTGCCGGTTCAATCGTGAACCCCAATCCCTCAAGCCCTTTGGCCAATTCAACGGTGCGGCCATGCACCGCCTGCGCAATCGCCTTTAACCCGCGCGGTCCATAAAATACCGCATACATCGAGGCCATAACCGCCAGCAAAGCTTGCGCCGTACAAACGTTGGAATTCGCCTTTTCGCGGCGGATATGTTGTTCGCGGGTTTGCAATGCCAGACGGTAAGCCTTGTTGCCACGCGCATCGACGGAAACGCCGATAATTCGACCGGGCATCGCACGTTTATAGGCGTCTTTGGTTGCCATATAGGCCGCGTGCGGACCACCATATCCCATTGGAACACCGAAACGTTGTGTGGTGCCGACAGCAATATCCGCGCCCATTTCACCGGGGCTTTTCAGCAGGCATAGCGCCAGAATATCGGCCGACATAATCGCCAAAGCTTTGGTTTCGTGCAGGGCGTCGATTTGCGGTGTGAAATCACAGACATGGCCGTATGTGCCGGGATATTGGAAAATTGCGCCGAATACGTCACCGGCAACCATGTCAGACGGATTACCAATGATCACCTCGATCCCCATCGGTTCAGCGCGGGTCTGGATTACTGCGATATTTTGCGGATGGCAGTTTTCATCAACAAAGAACGCGCCAGCCTTGGATTTAGAGGCCCGCTTGGCCATTGCCATTGCCTCGGCCGCTGCCGTGGCTTCGTCCAGCAAGGATGCGTTCGCAACCTCCAACCCTGTCAAATCCGAGACCATGGTCTGAAAATTCAACAAAGCCTCAAGCCGACCTTGCGAAATTTCCGGCTGATAAGGGGTATATGCCGTATACCACGCCGGATTTTCCAGAATATTGCGCTGAATAACCGGCGGCGTCACCGTCCCATGATAACCTTGCCCAATCAACGAAGTCAGGACTTTATTCTGCCCGATCACCTCTTCCATATATCGCAGCGCATCGCTTTCGGTCATCGGTGCGGACAGTTCCAGCGCCCCGTCCTGACGGATATCGGCGGGAACAGTTTGATTGATCAGCTCGTCGAGCGAGGTAACACCCACAACCTCCAACATCTCCTGCATTTCGCGCGGGGATGGCCCTATGTGGCGACGGTTGGCAAAATCATAGGGCGCATAGTCGGTGGGCTTGAAGGTCATGGAATTTCCTTAGTCAATCAGGGCTTTATAGGCGGTTTCGTCCATCAGAGCTTCAAGTTCAGACGGATCATCAAGCTTGATTTTGTAGAACCATGAATTGCCTTCGGGGTCCTCGTTAACCTGATCGGGTGTTTCTTCCAGCGCCGTGTTAGTTTCAACGATTTCACCGGTTACAGGGGCGTATAATTCCGACGCTGCTTTCACGCTTTCGACCACACCGATTTCATCGTCTTTGGTGAAACTTTCGCCAGCTTCTTTCAGTTCAACAAACACCACTTCGCCCAGCAATTCAGCCGCGTGTTTGGTAATGCCGAGAGTTGCAATATCACCCTCAACTTCTAGCCATTCATGTTCTTCGGAATAATAAGTTGTCATTTTGATACCTCTATCTAGCGTTTATAATTTTGCTGCACGAAAGGCAGTTTGATGATGGTAGCGGGCATTTCTTTGCCGCGAATTAACAGATTAACAGCCGTGCCGGGTTCTGCAAATTCTGTTGTGACGTAACCCATGGAAACCGGACCCTCAAATGTCGGACCAAAGCCGCCGGATGTGATCGAGCCGATGACATTTCCGTCCTTATCTGCAACCTCGACCCCGCGTCGTGCAGGGGCGCGACCGTCGGGTTTGATGCCACATAGTTTGCGGCTTGGCCCCTCGGACAATTCGCGTAAAATGCGTTCTTCACCCGGGAATCCACCTTCCTCGCGGCGTTTTTTCTGCATGGCCCAATTTAACTGCGCCTCAACCGGTGAGGTGTCATTGTCGATGTCATTACCGTATAAACAAAGGCCTGCCTCAAGGCGCAAACTATCGCGAGCGCCCAGACCGACGGGTTCCAAATCTGGATGTTTCAGGAATTCGCAGGTGATTTCTTCGCCGCGATCATTAGGTAGTGAAATCTCGTAACCATCCTCGCCCGTATAGCCCAGACGCGAAATTCGGCATTCGGCCCCGAACAGGTCAACCAGTGCAGTTTCCATGAATTTCAGGTCCGCGGCGGCGGGCGCATGGGCTGCCACAATCGCCTCGGCAGCGGGGCCTTGGATGGCGATCAGAGCGCGGTCCAATTCCTTGATCTTGATGCTGGGCATGCCCATCCGCATATGGTCGATATCTTGTTCGCGCATGGAGGCATTTACCACCATATACAACCGATCCCCAACATTGGCGACGATCAAATCATCCATAATTCCGCCCATCGGGTTGGTGAAAAACGTATAGCGCGCCTTGCCCACAGGCAATGTTGTGATCGAGGACGGGACCAACGTTTCCAGCAGTTCCGCCGCGCCTTCGCCAATCAGTTCAACCTGACCCATGTGTGATACGTCAAACAAACCGGCCTTTTCGCGGCAATGTTTATGTTCACCAGCGACACCAAGCGGATAATTGACTGGCATCATCCAGCCGGCAAAATCAACCATCTTGCCCCCCAGTTCTTCATGCAACGCAAATAGCGGGGTTTTGCTTGGTTCGATCATGGCTGATACCTCGGACTTTATGAATCGCTCTCTTCCGCATACCAAAAAAGTTTCCGATAGGAAACATATTTCCGCACCCCATTGCAGCTTTTATATTTTCCCGCCAATATACGATTGTAACTAGAGGAATCCCCCAATGACAAAAGACAATCCCGCGATGGCCAGTTTTAATTGGCAAGACCCGTTTCTGCTAGACGATCAGCTAAGCGACGAGGAACGCATGTTGCGCGACGCTGCCGCTGCCTACGCTGCCGAAAAGCTGCAACCTCGGATCATTGAGGCTTATCGGGAAGAAAAAACCGATCCCGATATCTTTGCCGAGATGGGCGAAATGGGGTTGTTGGGAGTAACTATTCCCGAAGAATATGGCGGCATTGGCGCGGGCTACGTGGCCTATGGTCTGATCGCGCGCGAGGTGGAGCGGGTCGATTCAGGCTATCGTTCGATGATGTCGGTGCAGTCGTCATTGGTGATGTATCCGATTTATGCTTATGGATCCGAAGCTCAGCGGAAACGGTATTTGCCGAAACTGGCGAGCGGTGAGTGGATCGGCTGTTTTGGGCTGACTGAACCGGATGCGGGGTCTGATCCGGGCGGAATGACAACGACAGCCAAAAAAGTTGACGGCGGGTATGTCCTGAACGGCGCAAAAACCTGGATTTCGAACGCGCCGATCGCGGATGTTTTCGTGATCTGGGCGAAATCCGATGCGCATGGCGGGAAAATTCGCGGGTTTGTGCTGGAAAAGGGCATGAAAGGTTTGTCGACGCCGAAAATCGAAGGGAAATTGTCCTTGCGGGCCTCGATCACAGGCGAAGTGGTCATGCAAAATGTGGAAATTTCCGAAGATGCGATGCTGGATATCGAGGGTCTGAAAGGGCCGTTCGGATGTCTGAACCGTGCACGTTATGGCATCAGTTGGGGCACCTTGGGCGCAGCAGAATTCTGCTGGCATGCGTCACGGCAATACGGATTGGATCGCAAACAGTTTGGGCGGCCATTAGCACAAACGCAGCTATTCCAGAAGAAATTGGCGGACATGCAAACCGACATCACGATGGGACTACAGGCGAGTTTGCGGGTCGGGCGTTTGATGGATGAGGGCAAGGCCGCGCCGGAAATGATCTCGATGATCAAACGCAATAATTGTGGCAAGGCGCTGGATATCGCGCGAATGGCGCGGGATATGCACGGCGGCAACGGGATTTCCGAGGAATTTCAGGTAATGCGCCACATGATGAACCTTGAAACCGTGAACACCTATGAAGGCGCGCATGATGTTCATGCGCTGATCCTAGGGCGCGCGCAAACGGATTTGCAGGCGTTCTTTTGATGCGTGAGCAGGCCAAAACACTGTTTCAAGTGGCCGTCGCGGCGGCTGATCCAGCCAAAGCCTTGCGCCCGCATTTGACTGACCTACCCGCGATTTCGGGTAGGTATCTGGTGATTGCGGTTGGCAAAGCTGCCTGCACAATGGCACAGGAAGCTTTGCGGCAGGTGCCTGATGCGGCGGCCATCGCCGTAACCAATTACGAAAACGCCCGAGAGGTTGCAGGTTGCACTGTCATGGCGGCGGGGCACCCTGTGCCGGATGAAAATGGCGAAAAAGCGGGGCGCGCGGTTATTGAATTGCTGCAATCGGCGGGCGAAAACGATGTCGTTCTGGCGCTTATCAGCGGTGGCGGTTCGGCATTGTTACCAACGCCCGTGGCGGGGATAACCCTGAATGATAAGGCTGAAGTCAGCCGTGTTCTACTTTCTGCCGGATTTGATATCACAGAAATGAACTTAGTCCGGCAGCAATTATCGGTGTTGAAGGGCGGCGGAATGGCGCGATTGGCGGCGCCCGCCAGCGTTAAGGCCTATATCCTGTCGGATGTTATTGGCGATGACTTACGAGTGATTGCCAGCGGCCCGACGGTTTCGCCGATTGGAACACGCGCGGATGTTGTTGCCTTACTGGGCCAGCGGGGTGTGTTCGATCAAATGCCGGATGCGGTTCGGCGGGTTCTAGAAACTCCGGCTGAGCAAACAGATTTGATTGCAGTTGAGAATGTTTTGGTCGGGTCCAATCGACACAGCCTCGAAGCGATGTTTGCTGCTGATCCAGAGGCTAAAATTGTGTCCACCGCCTTGGTTGGGGATGTTGCGGATGCGGCCCGAACCATAATTGATGCGGCTAAGACCCATTCGGAAACGGTCCTGATTTTTGGCGGCGAAACCACGGTTACAATATCCGGCACTGGCAAAGGTGGGCGCAATCAGGAACTTGCACTACGTGTGGCCATGCTGGCCGAAAACGAAAATCTTGGCGAGTGGGTTTTTCTAAGTGGTGGTACTGATGGCCGCGATGGTCCGACGGATGCCGCTGGCGGGATTGTGGATAATGGAACGCTAGGCCGTATTCGGAGAAAAGCAGATGTTGATGCGATGCTCGCCAACAATGACAGCTATCATGCCCTTAAAATCGCTGGGGATTTGTTGATGACGGGTTCCACTGGAACCAATGTCGCTGACATACAAATATTCATCCGCACATAAAAAAGGCCCGCCAAAATGACGGGCCTTTCCAAACTCATTTAGAACTTACTTAAGGGGTTGGCCGTTTGCAGTGATGCTGCCATCCTTGGTAAATTCAATCTCGGACACAAACTGGTCAGCTTCGTCGCCTGGTTTGGCGAATGCCATCATCATACCCATAGCCATGCCAACCTGCATTTGGTCAAGCAGACCAAGCGCTACCAATTGTTCGGACAACGCTTGAACACCAGTAATGTCGATGTTGACCTTGCCAACCGGCATCGGGATGAAGCCATCATTGTTGATGTCTGCAGCGCCTTGCGCCTGAATGGATGCACCACCTACGGCCAGCAAGAGCTGGTTGATCGCGACGTTATGGAATGTAGCGAATTCAAACGGGTTGTCTGCGCCTTCCATCATGCCCTTCATGGCATCAATCTGTACGGATGAAGTTACGTCGATATCTATGGTCGCAGGATCACGAGAGATCGTTTTTCCCGGATCAATGATCGACCACAGACCTTCGCCGACGGTTAAATCAGAAAGAAGGAAATTGAACGCCAATTCGTCAGGCTCATCGACCGAATTCATTGGAAGAACCAATTTAAGCCCGATTCCGCTCATGGTGATTTCAACAGGCGGGATTGGCATCCCTGCGCCTGGTGTCAGCAGCGCTTCCATTGCGCCGCCAACAATATCATAAACCAAGCGACCATCGATCATCTCGAATTCAAACGCCGAATTTTCATAGCTCATGTCGATTTCGAATTCTAAGCCTTCTTGAGAAAAGGAGCTTATACCTGTGCCAGCACCGCTTTCCATTGTTAACGAAGCAGATTTTTCACCATTTAGATATCCGATCATATCGTCTTCGCTCTCAGGAACATCAAATTCAAACTCAACCGTCAAGAACTCGACTTGTTCGTCGGCAACTTGGGTCTGACCATCCGCGGTGAAATCGTATTTCGCGGTATATGGGCCCATAGACAAGTTTCCAGCTGCGGTCATATCGTCGATTGAATAAACGACACCGAAACTCAAATCGGATATCTCGGTCATGAAATTACGGAAAACCGCGCTATCTGGATCACCGCCTTCAATGACAAAGGTGTCGGCGGCAAGGGTTACCGTAACATCGCCATCGTCAAATGCTTCCATTAGCACAGCATTGGTTGTCAGCTCAAAACCCGTTGAGCGGATTTCAAAATCTATTTTTTCGCCTTCGACTTCACCCTCGATCGAAATTACGTCGGCAACCGTGAATGTCACAACACTCGGATCTGCAGCCGATGGCGTACCTTTTAGCCAGTCGGTTGTGATCGTGACGCCGTCATCGGGGTCAGTAATAACCAAGTTGGTGTATTCAACGCTCATGTCGCCGCCAATGTTGCGGTCGTCATATGTTACCGTTGCGCCTTCGCTGAGCATTCCTTGGACAGCGAGGTCCATAACAGTATCTAATTGATTTTGCGCGTAAACAAACGTTGCTCCGCTTGCGATCACTACAGCGGTTGTTGCAATAACTAGTTTTCTCATATTCACAATACTCCCTGAACTAAATTTGAGTCGTGCGCACTTTAAACTTCTGAAAAGGCGCAGGCAAATGAATCTTTGCTTGCACTTTACTTAGTCACGAAGTTCACCGATTCCAACCCCCCATACGTCAGTTTTCCTGACCCATCCGTCGTAGCCGTCCGCTTCGATAGCGCACCACTCGGCTATACATTTGCCCAATTCGGCGATTACGCCCCGTTCTACAAGCGCAACCGAGGCCGAGGTTTCCGTAGGCGTTGCGTGCAATGCAATACGTTCACTTTGCACCACAATTGTCCTTGCGCCACTAAGAAGCGAGTAGTGAATCCAGCCCCCAGCGCCGTCAACATCACGTACACGGCGCCAGTGTTCAAATTCGGCAGTAATCTGCAAAGGTGTCCCGCGATGCATCAATATCCAGTCGATCCTGTGAGATTGGCTTGGGCCGCGCCGAACGTTCGCTTTGGTGCCTTTCAGGCTAACGAAACGCGGGATTGGCAGGTTGGTAACCGGCCCGAGCGCTGCATCTTGTGCAAAAACGGGTATGGCAAAGGTGATTGCCATCATGCCAGCTATAACGAGTGTCAATATTGAACGTATATACATAGTTGCCTGCCTGTTGCCCATTTTGGACTTTGTTGGCAACTTGCTCGCATGTTATGGCGATTTTTTCAAGACAAGCGGCGCTATGTTATTTGTTCTTGTGGCAAACCGGACAGTCTTTGCGCGGGTTAACGCGCATTTTGCGGGTTTCTCCATAAAGCGCATCATAGATCAGTATTTCGCCGCGTAATGTCTGCCCTGCACCCGTTATGTGCTTGATGGCTTCGCCCGCCATCATTGACCCCATGACACCGGCGAGCGCGCCCATCACACCGGCCTCGGCGCACGATGGGGCTAGACCGTCGGCGGGCTGATTGGGGAAGACGCAGGCATAGCACGGGGTTCCATTTGCGGGGTCGTAAAGGCTGATTTGCCCTTCCCACTGGCTCATGGCGGCGGAAATCAGGGGAACGTTTTGCGCCGCACAGATTTCATTGACCAAGTAGCGGGTGTCAAAATTATCAGACCCGTCCAGAACCAGATCATAGTTACCGATAATCGCAATATTCGCCTCTGTCAGGCGGGTTTGGTGTGGGATTACGGTGACGTTTGGGTTGATCCGTGCGATTGCCTCGATTGCGGAAACGGTTTTCGGATCACCAATTGCGTCTGTTGAATGTAACACTTGCCGCTGTAAGTTTGACAGGCTGACGATGTCATCATCGATGATCCCCAACGTTCCCACACCCGCTGCTGCCATATACATCAGCGCCGGAGAGCCAAGCCCGCCCGCCCCGATAACCAGCACCTTGGCCTTCAACAGTTTTTGTTGCCCCGGCCCGCCAATCTCTCGCAAGACAATGTGGCGGGCGTAGCGTTCCAGTTCCTCGGGGGTCATTACAGCCCGTCGAAAAGCGGTGTTGATAGATAGCGTTCGGCGAAATCGGGCAGGATCACGACGATGCGTTTTCCGGCCATTTCAGGACGTGAGCCAACCTCGATCGCGGCGGCCAGCGCTGCGCCGGAGGATACGCCAACCGGAACACCCTCAATGGCTGCAACTTTACGTGCTGTTTCAAAGGCGGTTTCGTTGGCGACGGTGACAACCTCATCAAAAACGTCTGTATCCAGAACGCCAGGCACAAACCCCGCGCCGATACCTTGGATTTTATGTGGGCCAGGGTCGCCGCCGGACAGGATTGGGCTGTCTTCGGGTTCAACGGCAATGATTTTGACGTCAGGGTTGCGTTCTTTCAGGACCGAGCCAACCCCCGTAATCGTGCCACCCGTGCCGATACCCGATATAAACACGTCGACCTTACCACCCGTGTCTTTCCAGATTTCTTCGGCCGTGGTGACGCGGTGAATTGCAGGATTGGCGGGGTTGTTGAATTGTTGCGGCAGGATGGCACCGTCAATTTCGGCGACCAGTTCTTCGGCCTTGGCAATCGCGCCCTTCATGCCTTTGGCACCTTCGGTCAACACCAGTTCCGCGCCCAGCAGCGCCAACATTTTACGCCGCTCAATCGACATGGTTTCCGGCATGGTCAGGATCAGTTTATAGCCCCGCGCCGCACAGACAAACGCCAACGCGATCCCCGTATTGCCGCTGGTTGGTTCAACCAAGGTCCCACCCGGTTTTAATTCGCCGGACGCTTCAAGCGCATCTATCATCCCGACGCCAATACGGTCCTTGACCGAGGCGATTGGGTTAAAGAATTCCAGCTTCGCACAAATCTCGGCACCAACCCCTGCATCCGCGGCAAATCGCGACAGCTTAACCAAGGGTGTTCCGCCCATTGTTTGTGTTATATCATCGTAAATCAGGCCGCGCGGTGGTGTAGGCATTGTCTTCTCCCGTTAAATGTTGAAGCGATGTTTGCATTATTTCGCCGATACCGCTAGGCCCATTTTGGTAATGGTAGGGTTCTACAATTGTATGATGTAATAATACTGGGTGCTGGCGCAGCTGGCCTGATGTGCGCGCTGACCGCTGGGCAGCGTGGACGCAAGGTGTTGCTGGTTGATCATGCGGACAAAGCTGGCAAGAAAATCCTGATTTCCGGTGGTGGGCGCTGCAATTTCACCAATATTCATACGGCACCGGATCGATATATCTCAAATAATCCACATTTCGTGAAATCCGCGCTTAGCCGATATACAGCGGCGGATTTCATTGAGATGGTCGATAGGCACGGGAT
Organism: uncultured Rhodobacterales bacterium; assembly: GCA_964649035.1. Classification (GTDB taxonomy): domain Bacteria; phylum Pseudomonadota; class Alphaproteobacteria; order Rhodobacterales; family Rhodobacteraceae; genus NORP23. The sequence goes on along the minus strand of CAZYMT010000016.1, from coordinate 9,140 downwards.
TGCGTGGCACGAAAAGACACTCGGGCAATTGTTTTGCGACGGGTCAGCGCGTGAAATTCTGGCGATGCTGCTGGATGAATGCGCCAGAGGCCATGTCGAAATCGCGTTGGGCCAGCCAGTGACCGATGTCAGCCATTCCGACACCTATACCGTCAAAATCGGCAATCGAACCGTCGAGGCTACCGCGCTGGTTATCGCAACTGGTGGTCCCTCCATCCCAAAAATGGGGGCTACGGGGTTTGCCTATGACCTCGCTCGTCAGTTTGGCTTGAAGGTGGTTGAACCGAAACCTGCGCTTGTCCCGTTTACGCTAGGGCCCGACGAAATCCTGTTCAAAGAACTATCCGGCGTTGCCACCGAGGTTATTGCCAGCACCGGCAAAACCTCGTTCCGTGAGGCAGCGCTGTTCACCCATAAAGGCCTTTCCGGCCCTGCAATCTTGCAAATATCGTCCTATTGGGGACACGGCGATCCCATCACCTTGAACTTGCTGCCAAACGCCGATGCAGGATGGTTGTTAGACGCCAAACGCGCCAATCCGCGCTCAGGGTTAAAGGCCGTTCTGCCCTTGCCTGATCGTCTGTCCACGGCATTAGCAAAACGTATCGACCTACCGTCAGAATTGGCCAACATCCCCGATCGGACATTGCAGGAAATCGAACAAACCCTCGCCAACTGGCCCTTCACCCCCTCAGGAACCGAGGGTTTTGCCAAAGCCGAAGTAACAGTTGGCGGTATCAGCACCGCCGCGTTATCCTCAAAAACATTGGAGGCGAAAACTGTCCCGAACCTATATGTAATAGGTGAGGCGGTGGATGTAACAGGCTGGCTGGGCGGCTACAATTTCCAATGGGCATGGTCCAGCGGTTGGGTTGCGGGGGAAAGCGTGTAAATGGGGCTATTGGCGCGCATATTTCAACGCCGGAAAAGCGGTGTCCTCGATATCACGCGCCAAGAATATGTCCGTGGTCACCGCATCATGGAGCGCGGTGGCTGGGTGCGCGGCGAAGGGTATCGCACCCGTGAAAAGATGGAGAAATCCCTGAAACGCAAGGCCGCCAAACTGGGTGGTAACGCGGTTATCAAATTCTACTGGAACAGCTACCCGCATGGGCGCAAAGACCTGTTCAAAGGCGAAGGCGAGGCGGTTCGTGTCGAAAAAACCACTACGCAAAGCGGGAAATCCGGCAAGAAAATCCATATTAGCCGTGACAAACCGATTTTCGTAGATGGCTCCAACTTGATTTACTGGACCAAAGATCACCGTATCGACACGCACCCACTGGGCGTTTTGTGCCAGACGTTGCGCGATGCCAATGTTGATTTCTTGGTCTTCTTTGACGCCAATATCAAATATCTGCTGCAAGAGGCGGGTGGCCGCATAACCCCAAAAGACCGCTCCACAAAGGATTTGGAGCGGGTTTTTGGTCTGTTCTCCGATGAAATCAGCGTCGTTCCTGCTGGCAGCCCGGCTGACGATTTTATCTTGCAACGCGCTCATATTTCTAAAGGAATGGTGATTTCTAACGACCGCTATAAGGACTACCACGATACCTATTCATGGCTGGGCAATCCGAAACGTGTGCATCGCGGATATGTTGACAAAGGGCACCTGTATATCCCGACCTTAAGTCTGAAAATACCGACCAGCGGTTAGGCGAAAATCACGCTTGCTCGTGTGGCTTGAGTAAAATACGTTGTCGCCAACATATTTGGACCAAGCAATCAAAGGATACAGGCAATGACACAGCGGTTACATTTAGTTTTTGGCGGGGAATTGGAAGATCCAAACGGGACGGCGTTTCGCGACCCGGACAATATCGAAACGGTTGGATATTATCCGAATTATCAAGCCGCATATGAAGCATGGAAAGCTGCGGCTTATGCGACAATCGACAATGCCCATATGCGGTATTTTATTGCGCATATCCATCGTCTGCGCGACGAAGAAGCGGCGGCTAGTCCTACCGAAGAAATGGGCTGAAACTTGGTGCGTTCGCTGGTTCTCTCGGCCTATTTACTGTTCGCGCGGAATGCGAGCGGGATTGCTTGGCGTACGCTGAACAAGCGGTTGGCGCGTGGCAAAGAAGACGCGGATCGCCTTGGCGAGCGGATGGGGGTGGCCGGATTGCCGCGCCCTGATGGCCGGCTGATGTGGATACATGCGGCGAGCGTTGGTGAGAGCCTTTCGATCCTGGAACTGGCACGCCGCTTGCTTGATGAACGGCCCGATTTGCACTGCGTGATCACGACGGGAACCGTGACCTCGGCCAAAGCGTTGGAGGGGCGGATGCCAGCGCGGATGGTGCATCAATATATTCCGCTGGATGTGGTTCCGGCGGTTGACGGGTTTCTGGATCACTGGAAGCCGGACTTGGCCGTTTGGACCGAAAGCGAGTTGTGGCCTGCACTGCTGGACGGCGTTGGACGGCGGGGTATTCCGCTGGTTCTGGTCAACGCACGAATGTCCGAAAAATCGTATAAACGTTGGCGTTGGTGGCGGGGAACCGCGGCGGCGATTTTGGGGAATTTCGACTATGCAATGGCGCAAGACGAGGCAACTGCGCGATATTTGCAGGGTCTTGGGATGCCAGCCGATAAGGTTGAGATCGCCGGATCGTTGAAAGAAGGCTCGGCGCCCTTGCCGCATGACGAACGCATGCGCAAAGCGTTTGCGCGGGCGATTTCGGGTCGCGCAGTCTGGTTGGCGGCGTCCACCCATCCGGGTGAAGAAGCCGTGGTTTCGGCGGCGCATCATCAGGCGCGGCGTTCCTTTCCCGAGCTGTTGTTAATTCTGGCCCCGCGCCACCCTGAACGGGGTGACGAGGTGGCCCAATTGCTGCGCGAGGACGGTTGGAGCGTATCGCAACGCTCCAAGGGGCAAGAAATTGACGGTCGCACGGATGTTTATCTGGCGGATACTATTGGTGAAATGGGGTTGTGGTATCGGCTAGCACCAGTGACGTTTTTGGGGGGATCGCTGGAAACCATTGGAGGGCATAATCCGTTTGAGCCAGCAGCGCTGGGATCAGCGATTTTGCATGGGCCACATGTGTTCAATTTTGCCGACGCGTTTACACGACTGGGGGCAGCGGATGCGTGTGTCGGGGTGCCTAACGGGGCGGCGTTGGCTGACGAATTAGAGAAGGTTTTGCGGCCTGAACAAGCGGCGTTATTGGCAACCGCAGCTTGGGAGGCAAGCAGTGACGGGGCCGATGTGACCGACCGCGTGCTGAAGGTTTTACAATCCCATTTGGAGGAGGCGTGATGCGCGCGCCCTCGTTTTGGGCGAAGCGCGGGGTGGCCTCCGTATTGTTATGGCCTTTGGAACGGTTATGGATTTACGGGGCGCGGCAGCGGCTAACCAAGGGGCCGTGGGAACAGCTGGATGTTCCGGTAATTTGTGTCGGAAATATCAATGCAGGCGGGACGGGCAAGACACCCAGTGTGATTGCTTTGCTGGATATGCTGGCGAAAATGGGGGTGCGGGCGCATGTGGTCTCAAGGGGTTATGGTGGATCGCTGGAAGGTCCGGTTTTGGTCGAAGAACGGGTACATACGGCGGCTGATGTGGGTGACGAACCGCTGTTGATTTCGGCGTTCGGGCCGTGTTGGGTTAGCAAGGATCGCGCCGCCGGGGCCAAGGCGGCGATTGCGGCTGGGGCCGAAATTATTGTTCTGGATGACGGGTTTCAAAACCCTGCGCTGGCCAAGGATTTTTCGATAGTGGTGGTTGATGCCGAGGTTGGATTTGGCAATGGTCGCTGCATGCCTGCGGGGCCATTGCGGGAACCGTTGAAGGATGGTTTGGCGCGGGCGGATGTGATTTTGTCGATTGGATCGGCTCGGGCTCAATCAGATTTTTCGGTTGATGCGGTGCGGTGGCAAGCGCAATTGCAGCCGCTTGAAACAGGTATGGAATGGGATGGAACGCGGGTTCTGGCATTTGCTGGAATTGGGCGGCCCGGCAAGTTTTTTGCCACGCTTAAGGGGTTAGGAACCGAGATTGTCGCGACCCGCGAATTTGCCGATCACGCGCCCTATACCGACGCCGTTTTGAAACGGTTGTTGGCCGAGGCTGCGTCAAAATCTGCGCAGCTGGTTTCGACGGAAAAGGACATTGCACGCCTGCCGGACCATTTCAAACGCGAGGTTATTGCGCTGCCCGTTCGTCTGGAATTTGATGATCCCGAGGCGGTGCAGGCAGCGCTTGAAAACCTGTTAGCGGCGCGGCGGTCCGAATAGGCCGTCGATGATGTTTTGGAGTAGGCTACGGTTTACTTCCTCGACAAACGGGTCGGTTATGCTGGGCTGAACGCGCGGGGCCTCCAAATTTGGGTCGATCATCGGCAGGGGGCGAACCGGCAGATTCTCATGGATACGAACCATGGCTTCGCGCCAGATTTCCGCTGGTAATCCACCACCTGTTACGCCCGTAAGCGGGGTGTTGTCGTCATATCCCATCCAGACACCAGCCACATAATCGCCAGTGAAACCAATGAACCACGCGTCTTTTGCCCCTTGCGTAGTGCCGGTTTTACCTGCCACTGGTCGACCCTCGATACGGGCGCGACGGCCAGAGCCGAGTTCGACAACTTGGTTCATCATATAGATCAAATACCCATCGGTGCGCTCGCTTAGGACACGGAAGTTTTCGTCGCGATCCAGCGTCATCAACAATGAATCATCGCCGCGTAGCCGCAAGTCGATCCAGCCATATGCTTTTGATTGGCGACCGCCATTCAGTATGCCGGCATAGGCGGCGGTCATTTCGATCAAAGTTGCTTCGGAGGTGCCGAGCGCTAATGATGGCCCTTCAACTAACGGCGTTGTAATACCGAAGTCGCGGGCGATCGCACGAACACGTTCACGGCCAAAGCGTTCGGTTAGGCGGACAGCGACGGTGTTTAGGGATCGGGCCATTGCTTCGACCAAGGGGATTTCGCCGTAATATTCACGGCTGTAATTTTTAGGCTCATAATTTGGCCCATTGGAAAGTGGAACGCTGATCGGGGCATCCAAAACCATATCAAACGGGTGCATTCCTGCCTCTAACGCATTGGCGTAGACGAAGGGTTTGAACGACGATCCGGGCTGGCGCAACGCTTGGGTTGCGCGATTGAATTGTCCGGCACCGTCAATATTGCGGCCACCAACAATAGCACGAACAGCGCCGTCGGGGGACATGATCACGATAGCGGCTTGGGCGCCGGACCCCGCGCTGATGCGGTTTTCGAAAATATAGGTTAGGGCTTCTTCCGCTGCCGTTTGGATGTCTTGGTCAAAGGTGGTGCGGATTTGCACGTCTTCGGTGGTGTCGCGGGTCAGGAATGACGGCGCGTCGGCCATGATCCAGTCGGCGAAATAACCACCGGCGCGGGCGCGGGCGGCTTGTGACAAGATTGCGGGTGTGGCGCGGGCTAGGTCCGCCTCGATCCGTGTGATGTATTCTTGATCTTGCATTAGGCCAAGCACAACGTTGGAGCGGTCTTGGGCGCGTTGCAGGTTATTGGTTGGCGCAAAACGCGATGGCGCGGTTAGCAATCCGGCCAACATGGCGCTTTCGGCGATGTTTACTTCTCGGGCGGATTTGCCGAAATAACGTTGGGCGGCGGCCTCGAATCCTTGCGCACCAGCGCCGAGATAGGCACGGTTCAGGTAGATCGACAAAATGCCGTCCTTGCCGTATTTCAGTTCCATCGCAACGGAAAACGGCACTTCGGTCAGTTTACGAACCAGCGAGCCCCGACGACAATCCGTCTGATATTCCTTTTGGGTCTGGTCAGGGCCGATTTCGACGCCAAGGCATAGCAGTTTGGCCACCTGCTGTGTAATCGTCGAGCCGCCATGACCAGATAGTGGCCCACGACCTTCGCGCAGATTGATCCGCACTGCGCTAGCAATGCCGCGTGGGCTAATGCCCAGATGGCGATAGAACCGTTTGTCTTCGGTCGCGATAACGGCGTTTTTCAGATGCACGGAAACTGTCGTTGCCCGTAGCGATCCATCGAACTGTTCGCCGCGCCATGCAAACACCTCGGCGTTGCGATCAAGCAACAGGACGGAGCCGCCGGAACGCCCGTCGAGATATTCCTCCATCGGAGGCAGGGTCATATAGTAATAGCCGATCCAGGCGGCCATCAGTGCGGTGCCAAGCAGCCCAAGGCGCAGGCCAATCCACCAAATCGTCCGAAAAATAGTGCGCACAATCCAACGGAACCCACGCGAAACAATGTTCCCCTTGGGCTTTGTCCGTTTCTTTGCGACTTTACGCTTAATCGGTTTTTTCTTGACCGGTTTCTTGGTTTTCACGGGCTTACGTTTCGGTGTCCGTTTTTCGGCCACCAAAGGTTTTTTTGGTTTTTTGGCCATGCTCGGGCCACCTGCTCTCGTTATTTTATCGTTGCGCTATAAATAGGAGCTTTTGCGGGATTTGTAGAGGGCGATTCTGCTTTTTTGTAAAATTACCGTGATATTTGTCACATTCAAACTGGTCAATATTTAACCACTGAATGATAAATGTGCATAATTTAGGCACATAACGGTAAAACCACTGTCCTAAAACTGTAATATTGCTGTATTTACGGCAGTTCTCCGCCGATTTTAGTCATGAACTTTGCCGCCCACGCGGCGTCAAAATTAATGAGTTCAGTCTAATCGAGGGAGAATACATGAAACTCATCATCGCTGTAATCAAACCCTTCAAGCTGGAGGAAGTTCGCGAAGCGCTGACAACCATCGGCGTGCAGGGTCTTATGGTTTCCGAAGTTAAGGGTTACGGGCGTCAGTCCGGCCATACGGAAGTCTATCGTGGAGCGGAATATGTTGTAAATTTCGTGCCAAAAATCAAATTGGAAATGGTTGTGGCTGACGGTGACGTCGCCAAGATTTCCGAGACATTGGCCGAAACTGCCAAAACAGGTAAAATCGGGGACGGCAAGATTTTCGTCATGGACGTCAGTCAAGCAACGCGCATTCGCACGGGTGAAACCGGCGAAGAAGCCCTTTGATCCCCTTAGGAGAGAGAAACATGAACAAGTTTACGAAAATTGCGGGGATGACGACGGCGACTGCGCTGCTTGCCTCGCCCGTGTTTGCGCAAGACGCTATGCAAGCGGCCATAATCGCCGAAGCGTCCGAGCATACGATCTTTATCTTTAACTCGCTGCTATTCCTTATTGGGGGTTTCCTGGTTTTCTGGATGGCCGCTGGTTTCACCATGCTTGAAGCTGGCCTCGTGCGTTCCAAAAACGTGACCATGCAGTTGACCAAAAACGTGGCTCTATTCTCGTTTGCGGCGATTTTCTATTACCTGATTGGGTACAACTTGATGTACCCACTCGGTAGCTGGTCCATCGGAACAGATGATACAGGCGGCTACCTCGGTGCTTTCGGTGTTGCTATTCTAGAAGTTGTGGGTGTTTCGGCTGAAGGCGCTGACGATATTGGCTATGCTTCTACTGGTTCCGATTTCTTCTTCCAGTTGATGTTCTGTGCAACCACTGCGTCCATCGTTTCGGGCACCTTGGCTGAACGTATCAAGCTTTGGCCTTTCCTGATTTTCATTATTGTTTTGACAGGCGTTATCTACCCGATCCAAGCATCTTGGAAATGGGGCGGTGGTTTCTTGGATACACAATGGGGTTTCCTAGATTTCGCTGGTTCGACTGTTGTTCACTCGGTTGGTGGCTGGGCTGCTTTGGCTGGTGTGTTGATCCTTGGTCCACGTATCGGAAAATATACCAAAGACGGTCGTACTGTTCCTATGCCGGGTTCAAACCTGCCATTGGCGACATTGGGTACGTTTATCCTTTGGCTCGGTTGGTTTGGTTTCAACGGTGGTTCGCAATTGGCCATGGGTACAATCGGCGACGTTGCTGATGTGTCGCGCATCTTTGCCAACACCAACGCCGCTGCGGCTGGTGGTGCTGTTGCCGCGCTGATCCTGACACAGCTTCTATATAAGAAGCCTGACCTTACAATGATCCTGAACGGCGCGTTGGCTGGTCTGGTGGCAATCACGGCTGAACCTTTGACACCTGGTCTGGGTATGGCGACTATCATCGGTGCAATCGGTGGTGTGATTGTGGTCTTCGGTGTTCCATTCCTCGACAAGTTGAAAATCGACGATGTTGTGGGTGCTATTCCGGTTCACTTGATGTCAGGTATCTGGGGGACGCTGGCAGTTCTATTGACGAATTCGGATGCGACGTTCGTTGGACAGATTGTTCCGATTATCATCGTTGGCGTCTTTGTCTTCGTGATCTCTTATGTTGTCTGGTTGCTCCTGAATATCACAGTTGGTATTCGCGTATCGGAAGAGGACGAGATCACCGGTCTCGATATCGCCGAGCTGGGTATGGAAGCATATCCCGAGTTCACGCGCGGTTAAATTTATCTCCCTCTGGGGCCATGTTGGCCCTAGACGACTGGCCCGAGCGTTCGCGCTCGGGTTTTTTTATTAGAAATTACCAACATCACATTGCAAACAGGTAATCCCGTTGCGCCGCCACATATCGACCACTTGTTGGCGATCATCGACGGTAAAAATGATGTTTTTGCCCATGCCTAGCAAGTGATCTAAGATATCTTGCTTAACAAAGTGATCGGCGCGGCTGTCATTGTCTTTACGCATGAACATTTCGCCCATCGGGATGTCATTCCAAAAGAACCATTGTTCGGTAACCTCGCGAAACTTTTCATTCCGCCCTGTGACCAATATCAGTTCATATTCTGGATCGTTCCAAAGGGTTTGGTAAAGGCTGACCACTGCCGTATTTGGCGTGTCATCCCCAATCGCATCGTTGAAGCGTTTCCAATCGGGGCGCTTACTATCCAAAAATACGCGGCGATGTTCGATATTGGCCAGCGTGCCATCAATATCGAATAGTACGGTTTTCATTGTCCGCTACCGTCAATTATCTCCAGAAACGCCTCGCCAAAACGTTCGGCTTTGGCTTCGTCCATGCCTTGCAGGTTCGCTAGCTCGTCAATGGTAGACGGCTTACGCCCCGCAATTTTTGCCAAGGTGGCGTTGTTGCAGGACATCGGTTTATCAGACCCGTGTGGGCCATTGGCCAGCTTTAGTTGTGCGGCCTTTAGCTGATCGAACAATTCGCCTGCCGCCCGCCCTGCTAGTT
>CAZYMT010000015.1:16596-29061 GCA_964649035.1 uncultured Rhodobacterales bacterium | reverse complement strand
AAAGGCAACGGGATTTCGATTGATGAATGGCTGACCTATGCTTCTGCCGAGAGCCTTAGCTATTTTATGTATCAAAAGCCGAAATCGGCCAAACGGTTGCATTTTGATGTGATCCCGAAAGCGGTTGATGAGTATCACCAGCAGCTTCGTGCGTTTGACGGGCAGGACACTGCGGCGCGTCTAAACAATCCGGTTTGGCATATGCACCGTGGGCAAGCGCCTGCCAGTGATATGGTTGTGCCGTTTGCGATGCTGTTGAATTTGGCCTCCGTATCAAACGCCGAAACCAAGGAGCAGCTTTGGGGCTTCATTCGAAAATATGCGCCTGAGGCTACGGCTGAAACACATCCGGGGCTGGATGCAGCGGCGGGACATGCCGTGCGGTATTTCCATGATTTTGTGAAACCCGCCAAGGTTTATCGTTTGGCCGATGACAAGGAACGTGCGGCATTGCAGGATTTGGCAGATCGCCTGAAAATCTGGGACGGTGGCGCTGATGCCGGAGAGTTGCAAAGCCTAGTTTTTGCGGTTGGCAAAGAGCATGAGTTTGAACCACTACGTGCGTGGTTCGGGGCGATTTATGAAGTGCTATTGGGTGCAAAACAAGGCCCGCGTTTCGGCGGTTTCATCGCGCTTTACGGCGTTGAAGACACGGTAAAGCTGATCGAAAAGGCGTTGTCAGGGGCGTTTGTTGAGGGGTAAGGTCGCCCTATGTTCAAGTTATTTTCAAAAAAAGATAAGGCGGAGCCCAAAGATACTGATGGGTATCATGTCTTCACGACGGAATTTGATCAGGTAATTTCGGGTGACGAAATCCACGCGACACTTGGGTTCTGCGACCAGACTGCATGGATTGAACAAATGCAGGAATATGACAAAAACTCTGCGATCTGGAAAGAACGTGCAAACATGGCGATGGCCGAATTGGTTCGCGATTTCACGGCCGCGCTACCCGATGATTTTGTTGATGATACCGTGGCATGTCTACTGGTAGATCATTCTGGCTCGTTGCGCGGGGAGCGTGCGATGATCAGTTGTGCGATCACAGAATTAGTTGCGGAATGCTGGAGCGACTTAGGTATAAAATACGAAATTTTGGGGTTCACGACAAGTTCTTGGAAAGGCGGCCAATCGCGACGAAAATGGCGAAATCAACTGACTGTTACCACGCCGGGGCGGTTATGTGATCTGTTGCACATTGTATATCGGACCGCGGATAGCGTTGAGCAGGGTGCACCTTGGGCCGTTCGGAATGTCCTTCGCGAGGAATTGCTGAAGGAAAATGTTGACGGTGAGGCACTGCTTTGGGCTGCTGACCGCCTGAAGGCCAGACCGGAAAAGCGGAAGATTGTTGTGGTTCTGTCTGACGGTGCACCTATTGATGATTCTACATTGACCTATAACCATGAGACAATCCTAACGGATCACATCCAGTCGGTCATTTCAGAGCTGAAAAACGAAGATGTTGTGACCGTTGGCGCGATTGGGATCAAGTATGAAGTGTCAGGATATTATGACACGAGCATCGCGTTTGAAACAGCCGAAGATATTGACGAAACACTGCCTAAATTTGCATTGGAAGTGTTGGCGTCACCCTAACCTATTGCATTCAGTATCAGCCAGATCGCTGAAATCAGAAATACCAAATAGGTCGCCAATATGCCGATCATCCGACCGATGCTGATAGATTTAACTAGCATTCCGAGCGCATGGAGGATGCGGCCGCCTAATAGCAGGCCTCCGATTATCCAGACGATTAACGCCGAGCCGCCGCCGTATTCGACAAGTGCCAGCAGGAGCAGACCCATCGGGGCGTATTCGGTGAAATTCCCGAAGGTGCGGATGCGTTTCAGCATTTCTTTATCGCCGCCGTCCCCCAACGATACATGGGCGACCCCGCGATATTTGGAGACGATGAAGGTCAAAACCAACAGCAGGACTGCAAGACCAGCGGCGATTAGCGAGGTGATCGGAAGGGTTGTCATGAAATTCATCCTGTTAGATATTTGTTTGGATGCCATATAGGTACTTAAACAAATAATACAATTGGCGGCGCCTTTAACTAATTATTGACCTTTCTTAAGCGATTCCTTCGACGTGGTTAACCAGATTTTAATATTCTGGTGGTAGAACTTTAATTCCCGCAGCTTTTGGCGCGGTTTTCTCGAGAAATTTTTGTCAGCGTGACCATGCGATGGGTGAAAACCATCCATTTTGCGCCGTGCGGATCAGGAAGGGTTTTGAATATGAATATGGTAGTTACAGACGGAATTGACCTTATGCCACCGGCCTTTATCGATGGGTTAGATGTCTGGTCCAGCACCAATGGCACCCCGGGATCACCCAATTACGACGGGGCACCAAATGCCGCGATTGTTGCAAGTGACCCAGATTTTGGCGATTGCCTTGAAGTGCAAACCACCAGCGATCCGTTGCGGTTACGCTATACGGGCGAAGTACCAATCATTAATGGCGCATATCTTGAAGTGAGCGCACGGATCAAAGTCATGAGCGGGGCATTCCCATCCGCACGGGTTGCTGGCTGGGCAGGTGATGGCGGCGGCGCACATGTTGGCGGACTGGACGAGTTTGGCGATTCCAATACGATGGATTCATACGGACGGATTTATACGGTTAAGGCAATTGTCGGCAGCGGAAACCGTCCCGGCGTGGATATGGTTTGGGGAACCGACCCAGTTTACGGACATTTCGGTCTAAATCTGGACGGAGCGATTGGCGCGGTTGTCCGAATTGAATCCATCGAAATCAAAGATGTGACGTCGTATTTCCACCGGAAAATGATGGACTGGATCGATGTTCGTGATTACGGCGCAATTGGTGACGGGGTTGTTGACGATGGGGACGCTATTGAAGACGCGGACGCGGCGGCCACTGCCAGCGGGCGAAGCTTACTAATTTCAACCGGTACGTATTTCGTTTCGACGAACCTTACCCTGAATGCACGTTGTCGGTTTGAAGGCACATTACTTATGCCAGACGACAAGCGTTTACAGCTAACGGACAATTTCGATCTGCCAACGTATGTGAACGCATTTGGCGAGGAGCTGCTTGGTTTCAAGAAAGCGCTTCAGTCGTTGTTTAATTACACGGATCATGAATCCCTCGATATGGGTGGTTTACGGATACAGTTATCTGAGCCTCTGGATATTCATGCAATCGTTGGAAACAAGGATACGTTTGGCAACCGGCGTGCGTTGCGCAATGGCCAAATCGAAGCTGTCACTTCCTCTGGTTGGAACAACACTTCCCAAACAAGTACTGCGACGTATTCTAGCGGCGACAACAAAATCCTGTCAGATGTTGTGAACATTGCGTCGATTCAGGTTGGTTCGCTGGTGATCGGTAACGGAGTTGGGCGCGAAATATATGTAACTGAAAAAAATGTTGGCGCTGGGAAACTCACACTCAGTCAACCGCTGCATTCCGCCGCAAGTTCGCAATCATATACGTTCCGGCGGTTCAAATATCTGCTCGATTTTTCCGGCTTTGATAGTCTCCAGCGTTTCCAGATCGAAGACATCGAATTTGGGTGTTTCGGCAAGGCAAGCGCCATCATGTTGCCAAAGGATGGTTTGGCTTGGCATATTCGGGATTGTTGGTTCACACGACCCAAAGATCGCGCCATTACATCTATCGGCAAAGGCTGCAACGGCATGGCGCTGGATAGCAACGAATTCTTGTCTGATGAGTACACTGTGTTGGTTCAGTTCCGAAATACCATCGCGTTTAATACCAACAGCAATGACATCAAAGTTCGGAACAATCGCGCGGTCAGGTTCTTGCATTTTGGTGTTCTAAACGGTGGTGGACACATCATTTCCGGCAACCATTTTTGGCAAGGTGACTCGTCAGCGGACGGCGAGCGTTCTGCCGGCATCGTCTTCACACAGAAAAGTTGCAAGACAACATATGTTGGAAACTATGCGGATAATGCGTGGGTGGAATTAAACAACGAGCATGACGTCAAAGGTGACGCCAACGCGAATTCACGCCCATTTGGCACCTTGTCAATCACCGGCAACATATTCACAGCAGGCGACACACCAGCATGGTTCACATATATCCGCCTCGCACCATTTGGCGACGATTATGTGCTGGATGGGCTAACCGTCACAGGTAATACCTTTAAAACCATTGGCAGTGGACCAAATATTGAACGTGTCGAAAGCGTCGATACCTCGGAGGGATCGTTCAGTATGGGCAAAACCAAAGGGGTATTGTTCCACGGCAACTCGTTCGAAGGAGTTACCAAACGGACGGAAAGCCCAGCGGTCGTATTGGTTGACCGTTCTTCACCAAGTGATAGCTGGAATGTGAATTTTTCAAACATGTTGCCTTTCGATGGGCAAGCGTTGGCCATCGATTCCGTAACGCCGCAAGGAATCATGACCAATGATACAGGCGGAAACCATTATGGATCGGCATCGCCAGTGCCGCGCCAAGGAACCAACAAGAACGTGGTTACGTTGAAATGGAGCAAACCGGTTTCCGGTGAAGTTCTGGTTACAGCACGGGTCGACAAGCCAATCTAGTTATTGTGAATTTGGATTAATTGAACGCCTCGCCCTTACCATAGGGCGGGGCATTTTTGTTTGGTGCAAATGGCAGTTACGAACAAATACACGTCCGAGCGACGGTAGCGATGAACGGTCAATTGTAGGAACCTCTCTATATTGGAGAGGTATTATGATCGAAACACACAAGCTGGATTACGAAAATCTTGAACGTCGATACAATGAAGCGTCATCGCAATGGCATAAGAAATTATGTGCAATGCAATATCCCGAAAACTATTGCGGGTTTGTAAGTCAATTTATTGGTGATTTCCAACCAGAATGGAACGTTCTTGATGCTGGCGCCGGCACTGGTGGTTTTTCCCAAGCTTTGATTGAGGTATGCGGCGCACCATATCGAATGACTTTGCTAGATATTTCTCACGACATGCTGGTAAAGGCCAAGCAAGCCCTCAAAAATGACGTCGGAGAAATCCGCACGCTCCGCACTTCTATTGAAGCACTTAACCCAAACAAGAAATACGACCTTATCTTATGTGCACATGTTGTTGAGCACTGCCATGATCATGTGCTGGCCCTCAAAGCCCTAAGGTCGTCCCTTAAGCCCGGTGGTCGCTTGTTATTGGTGGCAAGCAAACCACATTGGTGCACTATCTTACTCCAGTTGATTTGGGGGCATAAGGCATTTTCGCCCAAACATATGGAAGCGTTTCTGCATGAAGCGGGCTTTACCGGCATTAGCCGACACAAATTCCACTGCGGCCCACCAAAAAGAGTCAGCGCTGGCTATTTTGCATCCAACCCAACTAAATAAAGGAGATATCATGATATTGGTAATAGTCGAATTTTCAGTCGCGGCGAAAAACATCCCGAACACAGTCGCAGCCCTAGAAATAGACGCCGAGGCCGCGCGCACGATGAAAGGCTGTACCGCATTTCAATCCCTTTCCACGCAGGGAAATCCCGACAAACTGGTTCTCCTCGAGGAATGGGAGGATATGGAGAGCTTTGAGGCTTACAAGGCCAGCGATGCTTTTGCTGCGGCGATGGCGACCATCAAACCTGTCATGGTAGGCGCTCCGATTAGTCGTGCGTTTGAAGCAACACTTGCTTAGGGCAGGCACCAAGGGATAGCATCCAGATATGGCTGATCTACCTGCATATTGTTTTTACCGCGTTTTCGAACCGGCGCCGCTGAAAGCGTTTGAGATTGATCGGCATTACCTGCTTTATTCGGCTAAAGGCACAGTGCGGCTTGAAACAGAAGAACGGTCGTGGATGTTGCCCCCAACCAGGGCAGCTTGGATTGCGGCAAATGTACCAATCAAGATCGAGATCAAAAAACCTGTCACCTGCTGCTCGATCCTGTTTGATATTGATTTTGTCAAAACTCCCGAACCACATTGCAATGTGTTCGAGATGACGCCACTCGCCCGCGAAATGGTACTTGCGTGTCGGGAATGGGGGCCGGAAGTTGAACAGTTCGATGAATACGCGGCGCAACTATTCAAAACCGTTGCGATGGTTTGCACAAAATTATCGGATACGCCATGTGAAACTTGGGTGCCGTTGGGCGATAGCAAGCAATTAAAAGCTGCGTTAACAACAACGCAAAACCGATTGGCGGATTACGTAATGTTCGCCGAAATCGCACAGGCAGCCAACCTGTCGGAACGATCCTTGGCGCGACGGTTTGCCGAAGAAACGGGGATGACTTGGCGCCAGATGCAGCGACGAATGCGGATGATCCGCGCGATGGAATTGCTGGCAGAAGACAGCCAGCAAGTGACTAATGTCGCCCTTGATGTTGGGTATAATTCGTTGAGCGCGTTTAATGCAGCTTTTCGCGAGTTCACGGGGCAAAGTCCGAGCGAATATCGAAAGCAAGCTTAGGCAACAATCTTGAATTTTCTCACAAAACAGTAAACAGTAGTTTCATAACTTTATAAAGAGAATTTTATGGGCCTTTTTTTAGTACTCGTCTTAGTAAGTATTTTTTTCTTTATTGGCGAATGGGTGAGGCGTAGAAACTACGCGCCTCATAGAAATCCGACTGCACGCCGGCCTGCGCGCTCTAAGGCACGAAAAAACACGAGACTTCCAGTGTTTCCGAAGGCTGGGGAACTTCGGGGCAAGTGCCATGTTATTGATGGCGACACAATTATTATAAAGAGAACCAAAATTAGGCTGGCGGGCATTGATGCGCCTGAACTGGACAAGCCATGGGGACAGAAATCTAAATGGGAGATGGTCAATATTTGCAAAGGGCAGGAAATCACCGCCGAGCTTACAGGTGAAACCAGCCATGATCGTCTCGTCGGCATTTGTTATCTGCCGGACGGCCGGGATATAGGGGCTGAACTAATAGCCAAAGGTTTGGCATTAGATTGGGCAAGGTTTTCTGGAGGAAGATATCGGCATCTGGAACCACGTGGGGTTAGAAACAAACTCAAGGGCGCGCATCATCGATAATGGGTATGCAAAGTCCGCCACGCCATCGGTCAAGAGCTTAAAAACCACGGTTTTCATTCGGAAGAGAAACTGTAATACTGTCGAAAATTTTACAAAGGATTGCGCCCGATGGCAAATGATGACGACAAAGGTTTCTCGCTCGACAAGATTACGTTTAATAACCGCGTGGTTACGATTGTTGGCGGGATTGACGATAAACTGGCCAAGAAGGTTTCGGAACAATTACTGGCGCTTGCCAGTGTTAGCAACGAACCTATCACCATCTACCTCAGCTCGCCCGGCGGGCATGTTGAAAGCGGTGACATGGTGCATGACCTGATCAAATTCATCGAACCCGAAGTGCGCGTAGTTGGATCCGGTTGGGTGGCAAGTGCAGGTGCGCTGATCTTTATCGGTGCGAAAAAGGAAAACCGTTTCTGTCTGCCAAACACACGTTTCTTGTTGCATCAGCCGAGCGGTGGGATTGGGGGCAATGAATCTGATATGGCCATTCAGGCCGAACAGATTTTGATCATGAAAGAACGGTTCGAAACTATCTTCGCCGAAGCCACGGGCCAAACACCGGAAAAAATCGCCGAGGATACCCGCCGTGATTTCTGGTTGAATACCGATGAGGCCCTCAAATACGGCCTGCTTGGCAAAGTTATCACATCAGCCAGCGAAATTTCATAACGTAAATATTGAATTTGAGGTGTGCATATTGATGATGCACACCCCACACATATCAGAATTAGGGGGTTCTAATGGCCGAGATTACGATCCGCGCGCATAGCACCTCTCTTGTTGCAATTCGAAAATCCGGCCCTGACTACGAAATCTTACTTTTGAAAAGAACCCAATCACTTGTCGGGGAATGGTGCCAAATTGCTGGTGGCATCGAGGAAGGTGAAACCGCTTGGCAAACCGCTGTGCGTGAATTGAAGGAAGAAACTGGCCTTAACCCAGAATTATTCTATTCGGCAGATATTGTTGAGCGTTTCTACGAAGCAGCCGACGACGCAATCACATTAGTTCCGGTATTCGTGGCCATCATTGATCCAGCGGCAAAAGTGGTCCTAAATCATGAACATAGTGAATATCGATGGGTAAGTTTCGAAGACGCCAGAGAAATGGTCGCATTTGGTGGGCAACGGTGGGTTCTTCGCCATATTGAAGAAGAATTTGTGCGGCGAACGCCCAGCAAGCACTTACACATCAATATCTAATATTTACGATCGAGTGCATGCCAGTTTGGATTCGAAATTGATACTTACAATAAAAAAGGCCGCTCCAGATCGGTGCGGCCTTTCCAAAATTCGGTGTGGCGAAAAACCTTAGTTTTTCGCGTAGAATTCCACCACTAGATTTGGTTCCATCATCACTGGGTAAGGCACGTCCGACAATGTCGGTGTGCGGATGAATTCGCAAGTCAGTTTGTTTGTGTCGATGTTCAGGTATTCCGGCGTATCACGCTCGGCCGAAGCTTGGGCTTCGATAACCAAATTCATCTGACGGGATTTTTCACGAATGGCGATCACGTCACCCTCGTTTACACGGTAAGAAGCGATGTTCACTTTCTTGCCGTTAACAGTCACGTGGCCGTGGTTTACGAACTGACGTGCCGAGAAGATAGTTGGCACGAATTTAGCGCGGTAAACAACAGCGTCCAGACGACGTTCAAGAAGACCAATAAGGTTCGCACCTGTATCGCCTTTTACACGGTCGGCTTCGCCAAATATGCGACGGAACTGTTTCTCGGTCAAATCGCCGTAGTAACCTTTAAGCTTTTGCTTAGCACGTAGCTGTGTACCGAAATCGGACAGTTTTTGCTTGCGTGCCTGGCCGTGTTGACCTGGGCCATAATCACGACGATTTACAGGAGACTTGGCGCGACCCCAGATATTTTCGCCCATGCGGCGATCTAGTTTATACTTGGCAGCTGTACGTTTAGTCACGGCTGGATCCTTTCAAATTATGAAAGGTGCTTTCCTTACCCTCCTCATTATCGAGGAAGGTGACAGGCGTCCCCTTGCGAGGGCCACAAACACCAATTTACCGACACCTCACGGCACCGGATGGCGGGGTTATAAGGATAGGGTTGGCGGAGTCAATGGCACACCTGTTAAATTAACGTCATTTCGCAGCTTCAACACCCGCCATTTTGAAACCAGCAAATAGCAACGCACCACCGGCAGTTTTGTTTATCAGACTAACGACCCAATCTTTGATGCCCCCGCGCACCAATCGATCCCCAAGAGCGGCATAAATTGTGTATGCGGTCACATCAATAAATACGGTCGTTCCGCCCATAAGCAATATCTGTGGCAATATCGGCTCGGCCAAATTCACAAATTGCGGCAATATCGCTGCAAAATATAACAGCGCCTTCGGATTGGCCAATTCAATGATAAACCCGCGCACAAATAGCTGCGATCTTTTGGATGGTTTCGCATTGGCATCCACATGGATTGCCCCCGATTTGCTGAATAGCGCATTCATTCCAAGATAGATAAGATATGCCACACCCACCCATTTGACGGCAGAAAACAACACATTCGAGGCGATGATAAGCGACGCAATACCTGTTGCCGACAGCACAAAATACACAACATTCGCAGAGGCCACGCCAAAAACCCCGAACAACGCAGACCGAACCCCATTCGTCGCCCCTTGGGACGCAACCGCAAGAGCTGCCGCACCAGGTGAGAAAACAACTATTGTCGTTGTGAACAAGAATATGAGATAAATATCAAAAGCCATGGAATGTTCCTTTGCCGCCCGCACAATTGGAACAAAGGGTGAACTTACAGCCTACTGATGTCAATACGGCAAATGTCATTTGATCTACCGCAACGCGCATACTTCCCCAGTAAGTCATAGATACCATTGGGAACGGAGGGAATTATGCACCGGATCATTCACATAATTACTGTTATTTTTGGCGCTTTCGCAGGATTTGGCGGGATTGAGCACGGGTATTTCGAAATATTGCAGGGTGCGGGGCGGCCAGATCGACTGATGATCGAATCCATTGGCCCTCCCTGCGTACCTGCGGAGGTCTGGCATGCTTGCGAGCCTGCACTGACCATTATTCCAAATTTTCTAATTACCGGTATCGTTGCATTGCTTTTGGGTATCATCACGATGATTTGGTCGATTGCCTTTATTCACCGACGTCATGGAGGTTCAGTTTTGACATTACTTTCGGTAGCCCTTCTCCTTTTTGGAGGAGGTATAATCCCGCCAATTGTCGGGTTCATAGGAGGGCTGCTGGCAATCAAATTATCGCGTTCAGCGACCGCCCGTTAGACGGACAGTTATCCGTTTGCCTTCAACCATTCCAATACGCTCTCACCTGATGAAATTCCGTAAGGGCTGACCTCGCTGTTATCGGCGATGCCGGGTTCCTCAAACCAGCCCTCGACCACGCCGTCCTTGATAACTGAGGCATACCGCCACGAGCGTAGGCCGAAACCAGCGTTTTCTTTCTTGACCAACATTCCGATCAAACGGGTGAAATCACCGGAGCCGTCGGGGATAACTTGGACGTTTTGCAATCCCTTCGCCTCGGCCCATTTGTTCATTACAAATGAATCGTTCACCGACAGGCAATAGATTTCGTCTATGCCCAGCGCCTTGAATTCCGCAGCATTGTTTTCAAAGCTTGGTAATTGCTGGTTGGAACAGGTCGGCGTGAACGCCCCAGGCAATGCAAAAAGGATCGTGCGTTTTCCGGAAAAATAGTCCGACGTGGTTCTGGTTTCCCACTTATAGGGGTTCTCGCCGCCGATGGATTCATCGCGAACACGGACATAAAAAGTTATTTCAGGAAGCTTCGTACCGATTTGCATGTTATTGACCTTTTTGTAAAAACTTGTAGGGAAACTTCTACAATCAACACAGTTTTGTAAAGGCGAACCGGATGCTTTCCTATCAACACGCATATCACGCAGGCGGACCGGCCGATCTTCACAAACATATTGTATTGGCGGAATTGCTGGCGCTGCTGACCCGCAAAAAACGCCCGATTACATATATGGAGACCCATGCAGGTCGCGGCCTATATGATCTAAATTCTGTCGAAACCGCAAAAACTGGCGAAGCAGATGAGGGGATTGCGCGGCTGACCCTGCCCGAATGTGCATTTACGGACGCGGTTCAAGCGATACGGACGCAGCACGGCAAAACCGCCTACCCCGGATCGCCCGCCATCGCGCAGGCGTTATTGCGGCCAGATGATCGTCTGCATTTGATGGAGTTGCACCCTGCCGAACACACGGCGTTAAAATCCAATATCAAAGGCGCGAACATATCCATTCATCACCGCGACGGGCGCGAGGCAGTGCTGGGCATCTCACCGCCAAAACCGCGCAAGGGCTTGG
Source organism: uncultured Rhodobacterales bacterium (assembly GCA_964649035.1). Lineage (GTDB taxonomy): Bacteria > Pseudomonadota > Alphaproteobacteria > Rhodobacterales > Rhodobacteraceae > NORP23. The sequence continues at coordinate 17,693 of CAZYMT010000015.1, read as the reverse complement.
TGTTGATCGACCCGTCATACGAGGTCAAAGATGAGTATCTGGAAACAGCAGCCTTCACCCTGAAACTGATGGCGAAATGGCCCGAAGCTACCGTTTTGATCTGGTACCCGATCCTTGACGCCGCCCGTCACAAGGAAATGCTGGCCGCATTACGCGTTCCCCATCTGGTCGACGAAGTGTCGTTTAATCTGAAAGGTGGTAAGGGCATGAAGGGCAGTGGATTGGCGCTGGTAAACGCCCCATACGGTGCCGAAGAGACATTCAAACGGGCGCGCGAACTCGGCGCACCCGTTTTGCGATAATTACTCGTAACGCTGCCATATCTGACCACGACAAATGATAGCCACGCAGCCCTCAACGGTCAGGCGATTGCCGTCGGCATGCATTTTCGAATTGTAAGTTTTGTCGCGATCAGGTGCCCAGATTTTCCCGCGCCCCCAATTGCCATTACCGCGGTCTTCCATATCCCAAACAATCGGTTTGCCGATATGCTCGTAGCCCGTATTTGGCGACAAATCGGCACTATAGGCCCGCAAAATTGTCCCGCAGGTAAAGGCTGCATTGCTGGCACATGGCCCCATTTGCACATGCAAAAATCCGCCTGAATCACCTGGTTCGGTCTGAAATACACCACTTACCACTTCGGCAACAGCAAGGCTCGGTAGCGCCATTGCAGCGGCTAGAATTAGTCGTTTCATTTTTATCTCCCTTATATGGGTATATATATCACCCGAATTCACTCAATAAGGTCAAGAATTACGCGAAGTCATGTTGAAAGCTACAAACGCCCCGTATATCAGAAATGAAAACAGGAGTCCCAGATGATCTTATACCCCGCTATCGACCTAAAAGACGGCAATTGCGTGCGCTTGTATAAAGGCGAAATGGATCAGGCGACGGTGTTCAATGACGACCCAGCCGCCCAAGCCAAAGCGTTTCAGGACGCTGGCTGCGAGTGGCTGCATCTGGTTGACCTAAACGGCGCGTTTGCTGGTGAACCTGTAAATGCCGCTCCGGTTGAGGAAATTCTGAAACGCTGCGACATCCCTGCCCAGCTTGGTGGCGGCATCCGCGATATCGCGACGATTGAACGTTGG
>CAZYMT010000015.1:0-16496 GCA_964649035.1 uncultured Rhodobacterales bacterium | reverse complement strand
TATGATGGTGTACTCAACTTAGAAGATGCAATTCAATTATTGAGAAAATAGATTCACCAAGGAGGCTTCAAATGATCGCACCATTCGCAATTCCTATGTTGATCTGGATTTTCCTCCTGTTTGTCGCGTTTGTACATGTTAGAACTGCGATGCGGTTGGTCCACGCCTCAACAAAAAATTGTTGGCTGATAATCCCTCAAAACAAAGGGGTAACGCATGGCTTGATGTCGTTAACTATTGTCGTAGTGTTTAGTATACTTCTGTACGCAATCATAACAACGTTCTGTTTCGGAGATTTCATTAACAGCGGTTTGCGTTGCAGCCCATTTTCCGACAGCCTAGGTCGCTGGATGGCGGTCGGCGTACTCAGCATTTATGGCGGTGTGTTATTCGGCGCACCAGTATTCGTCGTTCTTTTGGTGTTCTTCGAGATACGAACACGTATCGCAAACACATCGGCTCCCAATGATATGGCCGCGCCGAAGAGATCTGAAAACGTCTGAGTGTTAGAACGCGACCCTACCTACAAAATCTACTCGGCCACAGCCGCCCCCGTCAGCTTGTCCAACGCGCCAGCCATCTTCGCCAGAACCTCGGCATCTGCGGGAATACCCATCGCGACCAGTTCCATCGGATCGTGATAGGCGAGGGTCACGGTGCCGTCCTCCCCCTCCCAAACCACCACACGAAGTGGCAGATCGAGGCCCGTTACCTGCGCTGCCTGCATCGCAGGTGTCCCAAGTTTAGGGTTGCCGAACATAACCATTTCCGTCGGGCGCAGCTCCATTTCGACAGATCCAGCCGCAGCGGCGTGGTTAACGCGGGCGACAACGGTTGCGCCTGCCCCTTCAACGGCGGCGACCAACCTATCGACCGTTTCGCTAACCGAATGCGGACTGGTTTTAGTTATCAGTTCAGCCTGCGCGGGCAGCGCCACAATCATACAAATCGCAATAAATTTCAATAATTTCATATCTTCCCCCAATGTTGATTTCACAACCATAACAGAAGTGCGATGAACCATAGTTCACAAACATGTCACATCCCCGCCTGATTCAAGTTGAGAATACCGTCATCCCGCCGTAGAAGGAGCGAGAAGAAGGAATAACCATGCTTAAAACCCGCATCATCCCCTGTCTGGACGTCAAAGACGGCCGTGTCGTCAAAGGTGTGAACTTCGTCGATCTGATTGACGCAGGTGATCCGGTGGAATCTGCCAAGGCTTACGATGCGGCGGGCGCGGATGAATTGTGTTTCCTCGACATCGCCGCCACGGTTGAAAACCGCGGCACTATGTTCGATGTGGTCAGCCGCACAGCCGAGCAATGTTTTATGCCGCTAACTGTTGGCGGCGGCGTTCGCGCGCCCGAAGACGTGCGGAAATTGTTGCTGGCGGGGGCAGACAAAGTCTCGTTCAACTCGGCAGCGGTTGCGGACCCCGAAGTGGTCGCCCAAAGCGCCAATAAATTCGGCAACCAGTGCATTGTCGTTGCCATCGACGCCAAAACCGTATCGCCAGGAAAATGGGAAATATTCACCCATGGCGGGCGCCAATCAACCGGCATCGACGCGGTAGAATTCGCCAAACTGATGGAAAGCAAAGGCGCGGGCGAAATCCTGCTAACCTCAATGGATCGTGACGGAACGCGTGAAGGTTTCAACCTGCCGCTAACCCGCGCCATCGCTGACGCCGTGCGCGTACCAGTTATCGCATCTGGGGGTGTGGGCAATTTGCAACATCTGGTGGACGGAGTGACGCAAGGACATGCCTCGGCGGTTCTTGCGGCTTCCATTTTCCATTTTGGTGATTATACCATCGCCGAAGCTAAAGAATATATGCAGGAGGCCGGAATTCCGGTGCGATTATAATGGCGAATGTACTAACGCGGTTGGCGCGGAAAATTGAAGCGCGCAAAGGCGGCGACGAGAAAAATTCCTATGCGGCGAAACTATTCGCACGTGGTCCAGAAAAATGCGCTGAAAAATTTGGTGAAGAAGCTATCGAAGCCATTATCGAAGCCGCTTTGGGCAACCGCAAAAAGCTGACCGCCGAAGCTGCCGACGTACTGTTTCACCTGTTGATCATGCTGTCATCGCGCGGTGTAAAATGGGAAGATGTGTTGGAGGAACTCGAACGCCGCGAAGGCGTTTCCGGTATCATAGAAAAGCAATCGCGCAAGAATGAGAGTTGAACACCGCCTTGTGTGTGACAACACCTTAACGTTAGGTTAATGTCGAAAATCGTGCATTGGTGCTAATCATTGATTGTTGAATTTAGGGCACAAACGATATGAAAGTCACATTTCAGACATTTGCGGTAATATGCGGGGTATCCTTGATAAGCGCATGTGTTGGACAGGATAGCGCCATGACATCATCGAATTCACGCCCGGCGCGTGACGGAAATTTCGCTATTCAACAAGAATACGATGCAGCAGTGGCAGCAAACACTGTGGATGCATTTGAGTTATTTATTGCGAGGCACCCTGATCATCCTTTGACAGAATCAGCCACGTTAGAATTGAAAAAAATCGAAGAGTAGTGCAGGAAAACTTGCATATTTGAACACAAATTAACGGAGCATATTATTATGAGTGGAATCGGGAACTCGTCTACCAGCGGTATTTCCAATACTGGCGACAAAAAAGTTGATGGTGTATTAAGCGGTTATGCTTGGACGGGATCGATTAATTTTTCGTTTCCAACATCCAGAGGTCAATACGGAAATTCGTTTTCATACAGCCCCGATCATGAACCGGATTCTTTTCACCAAGTTAGCTCAAGCCTTAAGAAAGCAGCGCGGTTTGCATTGGATAAAGGTTTTGGCAACGCGGCGAATAACGGGTTCTCAGTCGAAGGCTTCACGAACCTCAATATTTCAGAAACAACAAGTGCCGATGCAAACCTTCGGCTTGCTGAAAGTGACGTAGCGTTCCCGGCTTGGGCATATTACCCTGGCACCAATTTTGAGGCTGCTGGCGATATTTGGTTCGAGACCAACGAATTTGATAACGTAAAAACTGGCCGCTACGAATGGCATGCCACTCTTCATGAAATTGGCCACGCGCTGGGCTTGAAACATGGCCATGAAGGTGATGGGGCGGGTGGAAATAGCGTCAAAATTCCAAAAAAATACGATGCGATGGAATATTCGGTTATGACCTACCGTGGGTATGTAGGTGACGATCTTAGCAGTGGCGCATACGGAAACGAAACAAACGGCTTTGCGCAAACATACATGATGTTGGATATTGCCGCTTTGCAGGTTATGTATGGCGCCGACTTTGATACGAACGATGGCGATACCGTTTATAAATGGAAACCCGGCACGGGGAATACATACGTCAATGGCGCGGTAGGTGTAGATGCCACAGGAAATCGTATTTTTGCAACCATTTGGGATGGCGGTGGCGAAGACACCTATGACTTAAGCGCTTACAAAGGTGATTTGCGTATCGATCTAAAACCTGGTGCTGTTTCCAAATTCAGCAATACTCAAACCGTAAACCTTGGCGATGGACACGGTGCTAAGGGAAATATCTATAACGCGCTGAAATTTGAGGGGGACACTCGCTCACTTATTGAAAACGCTATCGGCGGTAGCGGCGACGACAAGATATATGGAAATAGTGCCGAAAACACGTTGACTGGAAGCGGTGGCGAGGACAAACTTTTTGGACGCAACGGTGACGACACTCTGATTGGAAGCTCCGGAAAAGATAAATTATTCGGTGGTGATGGTAATGATGCTTTGTACGGTAACAGCTACGCAGATTCCCTTTATGGTGGTAAAGGCGCTGACGAGCTTCATGGCGGCGGTGGCGGCGACACGTTACGAGGTGGAAATGGCAACGACACCTTATTTGGCGACGGCGGTAACGATGATATCGAAGGTGAAAAAGGCAACGATTTCATCGACGGTGGAAATGGCGATGATAAACTGCGCGGTGGAATTGGTGAAGATTCGCTATTTGGTGGCACTGGTGACGATGATATCGCCGGCGGCGAAGGCAACGACATAGTTAATGGCGGCGAAGGCAACGATAAGTTGAAAGGCAATGAAGGGGATGACACCCTTAATGGCGGTGATGGAGACGACAACGTTGCCGGTGGCCAAGGCAACGACATCGTTAATGGCGGTGCAGGTAACGACGAACTGAAAGGCGCCGATGGTAACGACATCATCAATGGCGGTACAGGTGTAGACAAAATGTATGGCGGTGCCGGAAGCGACGTCTTTATTTTCGAAACATCTGTTGGATCAGTAGGTGGTTTGCCCACAGATTTCATCGAAGATTTTGAAGGCGGAATTGACAAGATGGACTTCAGCTTTGAAGGGCTTAATTTTAGCGATGTTATTATCAACGAGATTAGCGACAATCAGTACGATATTGAAATCCATAACAATTTAATTCGCGTGATCGTAATTAACGATGTGGAATTATCACAAAGCGATTTCCAGTTCTAAAACAACGATTGCGCAGATAGATGCAATATGCATGTTCTGCGCAATCAACCGCAATGGTCGTTATTTACTAAAAACCAGTATGTTTATTTCTCGACTCAGCACTCTCTTTTGGGTAGTGTTGGCATTGATATATGCACATATAAGTTTCGTAATATTTTTGTAGACCATAGTAATAATTGTAAGGAGTATTCAACATGAGTGGCACAGGTAAAACCGTAAACAACAATATATCGGCGACTGGCAACCAAAATGTTGACGGATTGATTTACGGTATCGCATGGTCCGACCAGATCACCTTTTCTTTTCCGAATAGCAGCGGTCAGTATGGGACACCCTATGGCAGCGGTGCTTTCTCTCAGCCAAATAGCCTTAGTTCTGTTTCAAATGACATGAAAGACACGGCCCGATTTATTCTGGACAAGAGTTTTGGAAATTCGGCGAATAATGGATTTTCGCTCGAAGGTTTTACCAATATGTCGGTAAGCCAAACTTCGTCCAACAAGGCAAATTTGCGCTACGCACAGTCAGATGCTGCGGGCGAACTTGCCCATGCCTATTTCCCGACTACGCACGAGGCCGGTGGCGATCTGTGGTTTGGCACGGGTGAATACGTCAATCCGATCATGGGAAACTACGAGTGGATGAGCATATTGCATGAGACAGGTCATGCGCTTGGACTGGGGCATAGCCACGAAAACAATGCATTTGGCTCCGTCCCTGCCGAGTTTGATAGCATGGAATATACTGTAATGTCGTATCGCGCTTATGCCGGTGCGGATTTCACCTATTTCAACGAGACCTTCGGGTTCGCGCAAACCTTTATGATGCTTGATATCGCTGCCCTGCAGCAACTGTACGGCGCGGATTATTCGACCAATAGCGGGAACACCGTCTATAAATGGAACCCTGGCTCGGGCAACACACGTGTTGATGGGACCGTCGCGCTAGATCCCGGTGGAAATCGGATTTTTGCAACTATTTGGGATGGCGGCGGAAAAGATACCTACGATCTAAGCTCTTACGAAACGGATTTGCAGCTCGATCTGCGTGCGGGCGCAAGCTCAAAATTCAGCGACGTCCAAGTTGCTAACTTGGGCGACGGGCATTTTGCTGCTGGAAATATCTACAATGCGCTGCTTTTTGATCGTGATAAACGCTCCTTAATCGAAAATGCGATTGGCGGAGGAGGTAACGATATTATCGTCGGTAACGCCGCCAAAAACCTGCTTAAGGGCGGGGGTGGTAGTGATCACCTTGAAGGGCTAAAGGGAAAAGACAAATTGAAAGGCGAGGCGGGGGCCGACGAATTATCCGGCGGCAGCGGCAGTGACAAATTGTTCGGCGGGACAGGTGGCGATCACCTTGAAGGTGGGTCGGGCAACGACCTAATCAAAGGTCAAAAAGGTAACGACGTCATTTCCGGCGGCCTTGGTAAAGACACGTTATATGGTGGCGCGGGAAGCGACGAGTTCGTTTTCGACAACGATATTGATTTTTCCAAAAGCTCCAGCATTGACATTATTAAGGATTTCGAAATTGGCGTTGACCTAATTCGGATTACCAATGCGCAAGGCATTGTTGATGATATTTCCATTGAACAGCTGAATGACGATAAGTTCAAAGTAACGATCGACTCGACGCATGTAATCAAGGTGTATATCGACGGTGGTGGAACGCTTACTACGGATGATTTCATGTTTGAAGTCGTCAATTAGATTAGAAAGATTTACGTGCTTTCAGGGCGGCGGTAATTGTGCCGTCGTCCAGATAATCCAGTTCCCCGCCAATTGGTACACCCTGTGCAAGTGACGTCAAACTTGTCCCGGTACCCTCTAGCTGATCAGCGATATAATGCGCTGTTGTCTGCCCGTCTATTGTTGCATTGAGCGCCAAAATTACTTCGCCAATATTTTCATCTGTAACGCGCCGAACCAGTTGCGGAATGCGCAAGTCGTCTGGCCCAACGCCATCAAGTGCTGAAAGGACGCCTCCCAATACATGGTAACGCCCTTTGAAAACCGCAGTGCGTTCCATTGCCCAAAGATCAGCGACGTCACCCACCACACAAATTTGGCTGGGATCACGTTTGGGGCTTGCGCAAATTTCACAAATATCAGTAGTGCCAATATTTCCGCAGGTCACACATTCGCGTGCCGTGGCGGCCACTTCGGTCATTGAACGCGCCAGTGGGTCTAGCAGGATTTGACGCTTTTTAACCATCTGCAACACTGCACGCCGCGCCGATCGCGGGCCAAGACCCGGAATTTTTGCCATTAGACCAATCAGGCGATCAATCTCTTTTCCACCGCTGTCAGTCACTTATAGGCCCGGGAAACTCATGCCCTCAGGCAGTGGCAAACCTTCGGTTGCTTTGGCCATCTCGACTTGCGCGGCCTCGGATGCTTTGGTTTGCGCTTCCTTGACCGCCGCCAAAATCAAGTCCTCGACGACCTCTTTATCATCTGGATTGAATAGACTTGGGTCAATTGTCAGGCCCTTCAACTCGCCCTTGGCATTGGCGGTACATGTTACCATCCCGGCACCGGACTCCCCCGTGACCATCAAGGCCTCCAAGTTTTCCTGCGCAGCGGCAATCTTGCCCTGCATTTCTTGTGCTTGCTTCATTATCTTGGCCATATCGCCAAGCTGTCCAAGACCCTTAATCATCGCGCATCCCCTTATCGCCGTCTATCTTCACAGATAAGACGACGAACAGGAAAACGCAACGTTACATAATTGCGCACAATTAGTAATCTTTCAGACCATGAACGGATTCATACATTTTCACGGCGTCATTCATCGCGTGTAGAACAGCGTCCATTTCGTGGACGATTACATCGCTCTCGTGCAACTGAATTTCGTTGCCTGCCGCGGCACTTGCCAACGCATTATGTGGGTGTTCCCAAAGCACACGCACTTCTTCAAGCTGCGCGCGAATTTCAGGTGTAGGCGCGGCGACGATCACATGTGGGACACCATCAATCAACGCGTTCAATGTCGCATTAAATTGTGCCTGCGATTGGTTCAAGTTTTCCATATTCTCGTCAACGTCAATGCCCGCTTGGATTAGGCAATACTCCTTAGACATTTTCTGCGTTAACATGCGCTGACGACCGGCAAAATCAATCGAAAGTGCCAGAATTTCTGGTAACAATTCCAAATCCGCGGAATAGGATGTCGTGATCTGGCTTACCGCAATATTCATCTCGTTCAATACAGACAAACCGTCAACGTTCATGTTGTGAAAAGCGTTCCGGCTCATCAACTGGATCGAAATGAAACCTTCGAGGATTTCTTGATACTCCATCCATTCGCCATCAACAACGTTAAGCGCGTCAACTACATGCCTATAACCTTCCGCTTCGAGGCCGATTTCTTCATCACCATGTAACAGGCCATGGTGAACTTTTACGAACTCTTCGTAAGCTTCCCGCAGAATGCCAAGATGTTTATCGTGTTCTACATTGATGGTCATATAGCATGCGGCCATCGACATACGCTGGCTAAGCATACGTTGGCGTCCGGCTAAATTGACTTTGCGCGTGGCTGCTTCGGCTTGTGCATCAAGTGCAAAGGACGAGGTGGCTGGGATTGAAAAGGCAGTTACTAAAGAAACAATCAACATACAGGTCTTGTCTAACAGCAATCTTTTCATAGTAATCTCCACACGTTTAAGTTGTATTCCACTCTATATATCAATCACAGCGATCAATACGGGTCAAGCGTTAACTTTTGGTGAAACTAATGTGAACTATTCACCAAATGGATCGATCGGGTCCCAACTGTCATCCAGATCATCGAGATCGTCAGGATCAATTGGGACAACGGATTCGTTTGCTATATCGTCAAATTGGGTTGTCCTTACCTCCTTTATTTCCGCACCGGGGAACGTTGCAAGCACAGCCTGAACCAAAGAATGTTCCAACGCCTGACTATGCAAATCGTCGCGATGTTCGGTTTTCACTTCGGCGATAGTTTTGCCACCGCCCTCGTTAACCACAGATACCGCCCAACGCACACCTGTCCAGTTGTCCAATCGAGATTTAAGCTGTTGACCGAGATTCGCCTGCGCATCTTCGGTTGGTTCAAATTCAATACGACCAGGGTTATAGCTGACTAGGCGCAAACAGGTCTCAACCTCGACGAGCAATTTTACGTCACGCCGTGTGCGGATAAGGCTGATCACGTCCTCAAACTTCGCAAAGCGTGCCAATGCGTCAGGCGCGGGCGCCGCCGCCAACATCGCCGTCGCGCCCGAGGACATGGTCGTGCGCTGCGTGTTAACGGCCACCGTGCCGCCCGTCGCGACATTGCCGGACTGCCCACCACCACCTGCCGGCGGCTTTGGCGCATCTTGCAATTTTCGTACCAAATCATCGGGGCTTGGCAGGTCAGCGACGTGGGTCAGACGGATGATAGACATCTCGGCCGCCATCATCGCATTTGGCGCTTGCGCGACTTCTTCCAGCGCTTTCAAAAGCATCTGCCACATCCGGGTTAGCGCCCGCATTGGCAGCCCTCCGGCCATCGCCAACCCGCGATCACGCTCATCGGCATTTACGGTCGGATCCTCGGCAGCTTCCGGCGAGATTTTTACCACGCTGACCCAATGTGTTATTTCAGCCAGATCGCGCAAAACCGCCATCGGGTCAGCCCCGTCGGCATATTGCGAGGACAGCTCGTTCAAAGCCGCGGCTGCATCGCCGCGCATGATCATGTCAAACAGATCGAGCACCCTACCCCGATCCGCCAATCCCAGCATGGCGCGAACTTGATCCGCACCGGTCTGGCCAGCGCCATGCGCAATTGCCTGATCAAGCAGGGAAATCGCATCGCGTGCCGACCCTTCGGAAGCGCGGATAATCAGTGACAGAGCATCCTCGGAAATTTCAGCGCTTTCCTTGGCGGCGATACCTTTCAGATATTCCGCCATCACTTCGGGTTCAATCCGGCGTAAATCAAAACGCTGACAGCGTGACAGAACTGTCACCGGAACCTTACGGATTTCCGTGGTCGCAAAGATGAATTTGACGTGTTCGGGCGGTTCTTCAAGTGTCTTCAACAGCGCATTAAAAGCGCTGGTTGAAAGCATGTGCACTTCGTCAATGATATAAACTTTGTAGCGTGCCGAGGCGGCGCGGTAATGCACGCTTTCGATAATCTCGCGAATATCTGCAACACCCGTGCGCGAGGCCGCATCCATTTCCATCACATCAACATGCCGTCCTTCGGCGATGGAAATGCACTGGTCACACTGTCCGCATGGCTCGATTGTCGGGCCACCTTGCCCGTCCGGCCCAATGCAGTTCAACCCTTTGGCAATGATCCGCGCCGTGGTAGTTTTCCCAGTCCCGCGAATACCCGTCATGATAAAAGCATGCGCGATCCGGTTAGCTTCAAACGCGTTTTTCAGCGTCCGCACCATCGCGTCTTGACCGTAAAGGTCAGCAAATGTTTCGGGGCGATATTTCCGCGCAAGAACCTGATAGGCGTTTTCTGTGGTACTTTCGGACATCTGCGCTCACATTTCTGAATCGTTAACACCATCCTATTGCCCGCAAACTGTCGCGGCAAGTATATTGAAATGATTAACTCTTACCAATTTTCGAAATCTATGTGATAGAACGGTCCAGAATTACCTATCGGGAGCGTATCACATGAAAATTGTTATGATCGGGGCAGGGTATGTCGGTTTGGTTTCCGGTGTTTGCTTTTCAGATTTTGGTCATAACGTTATTTGTGTCGAGAAAGATCAGGATAAACTTGCTAAGTTGCGAAATGGCGAAGTGCCCATTTTTGAACCCGGGCTAAAGACGTTGATGGCAAGCAATATTGCCGAGGGTCGCCTTGATTTTACTGACGATATGGAGACAGCAATTGCAGGCGCCGATGCGATATTTATTGCCGTAGGGACCCCGACACGGCGCGGTGACGGATTTGCGGATTTAACGTATGTTTATGATACCGCCCGCGAGATCGGCGACAAACTTTCAACTGATACAGTTGTTGTAACAAAATCAACCGTACCGGTTGGCACAAATCGAGAGGTCGGGCGGATAATAGCCTCTCGTAATCCAAAGACCAAATTCACCGTTGTTTCCAACCCTGAGTTCCTGCGCGAAGGGTCCGCGATCGAAGATTTCATGCGACCTGACCGTGTTGTGATTGGTGTCGAAGAACCACATGCGGAAACCGTGATGCGTAATATATATCGCCCACTTAGCTTGCGTGAAACGCCGATCATGGTTACGGGCTTGGAGACCGCTGAGTTGATAAAATATGCCGCAAATGCGTTCCTCGCCACCAAGATCACCTTCATCAACGAAATCGCTGATCTTTGCGAAAAAACTGGCGGTGACGTGCAACAAGTGGCCAAAGGCATGGGTATGGACGCACGCGTCGGCAGCAAGTTTTTGCATGCGGGGCCAGGATACGGTGGTAGCTGTTTCCCGAAAGATACATTAGCGCTCGCGCAGACAGGTCAACAGCACGGCGCACCGCAGAATATTGTTGAAACCGTCATTGCCGTGAATGATAATCGCAAAAAAGCTATGGCTGGTAAGATCATTGACGCATGTGGCGGGGATGTTCGGGGCAAGCGGATTGGCGTTCTGGGTGTTACATTTAAACCTAATACCGATGATATGCGTGATGCGCCCAGCCTTGTGATACTGCCGGAATTGATTGCTGCCGGTGCCACCATCATCGCCCATGATCCGCAAGGCGGCGACGAAGCGCGGCGATTGCTGCCGGATGTGAATTGGGCGAATGATGCTTACGGCGCGGCAGACGGTGCAGATGCGTTGGTAATCATCACTGAATGGAACGCTTTTCGGGGCCTTGATCTCGCGCGGATAAATGATTTGTTAACCATACCTGTGTTTATAGATTTAAGAAATATTTACCCGCCTGCGGAAGTTCTAGCCGCGGGGCTGCGCTATACTGGCGTTGGTAAAGGTACAGTTTAGGAAAGTAATCATGCGCACAGTATTTGTCACAGGCTCGGCCGGATTCATCGGATTTCATCTTTGTCAATTATTGCTCGCCGAAGGGTTCCGTATCGTTGGTTTTGACGGCATGACAGATTATTACGACGTCACATTGAAACAACGGCGCCAGCAAATGTTGCTGCAAAATCCAAATTTCACAGTCCATAATGCAATGTTGGAGGATCAGGACGCCCTGCGCACCGCCTATGAAACGGCCAGCCCTGACGTGGTTGTGCATCTGGCCGCGCAAGCTGGCGTTCGCTACAGCCTTGAAAACCCGCGCGCCTATATCGAGGCCAATATCATCGGCACTTTCAACTTGATGGAACTGACCCGCGAACATGGCGTGGAACATCTTTTGATGGCCTCGACCTCGTCGGTTTATGGCGCGAATGAACAAATGCCGTTTGCCGAAACCGACAAAACCGAAACCCCGATGACGCTGTACGCCGCCACAAAAAAGGCGACCGAAAGCATGGGGCATTCTTATGCCCATCTATGGAAAACCCCGACAACCATGTTCCGGTTTTTTACCGTTTATGGTCCGTGGGGCCGCCCCGATATGGCACTGTTCAAATTCGTGAAAGCGACGTTGGAAGGCGACGCAATTGACGTCTATAACCACGGCAAAATGGCCCGCGACTTTACCTATGTCAGCGATCTGGTTCGTGGGATTCGCTTGCTGATCGACACGCCACCCATTGAACCAGTTGACCGCGACGCCATTCCTGATGGTGACAGCTTAAGCCCAGCCGCGCCCTTCAGATCCGTCAATATCGGCAATTCTGATAAGGTCGGCTTGGAAGAATTCATCGCGGCGATGGAGAAGTCCCTCGGTATGAAAGCCACGCGAAACTATATGGAAATGCAGAAAGGCGACGTGCCCGCAACTTGGGCAAATGCCGAGTTATTGCAAAGCTTAACGGGATACCGCCCGAACACATCGGTCGCAGAAGGTGTTGATAAATTTGTGGTTTGGTATCGCGATTATTATAACGTCTGAACAAAAAACGGCACCAACTATGGGTGCCGAATTTCAAAACCATAGGTGAAGATTTAGTTGCCTGACGCTGCCTCGGCTGCTGCGGCTTCTTCTTCTGTTGCCCGTTGGCCGTTAGCCCAGAAGCCATCATATTCTTCGCCGCTTGAATACCGCATCACACCGCGACCCTGACGCTGGCCTTTGCGGAAGAAACCCTCATAAATATCGCCATTTGGATATTTCGCGGTTCCTTGACCGTCAATCTCGCCGGCGGCCCAGCCACCAGCATATTCGAAACCATCAGACATTGTGATTGTGCCAACACCTTCGCGTTGTCCTGATGTAAAACCACCAGTGTAGATTGTGCCGTCAGCGTAAGTTGCAACACCGTCGCCGTGACGCAGGCCATTTTGCCAGTCACCGGTATATTGATACCCGTCCTGATAAATCATCGTACCTTTGCCGTGATTTTTCGCGTTCCGGAATTCACCTTCATAAACGAGACCGTTTCCGTAGCGCGCGATCCCCGAACCATCGATCACACCGTCAACCCAGCCACCTTCATAGGAACTGCCATCAGGATATGTGATCTTGCCTTGTCCGTGGGCAACATCATTTAGGAAAGTGCCAACATAGATAGACCCGTCAGGATAGTTAACCTGACCCTCGCCCTCAATGCGACCTTCGATCCAGTCACCGCTATATATATAACCGTCCGCACCAGTAAAGTTTCCGCGACCGTGGCGTAAATCACCAACAAACGCACCTTCATATTGATCACCCGACGCATAAATCGCCACACCTTCACCTTGGCGTTGGCCGTTAACCATTGCGCCTTCATAACGGTCGCCATTGGCTTGCGTTAGGACGCCAGATCCGTTGATCTGTCCATTCTGCCACTCGCCGGAATAAACCAAACCGTCAGGCAACACGAGGCTACCTTGGCCTTGGCGAACACCTTGAACAATGTCGCCATCGTAAATAGCGCCATCAGAATAAGTAATTTTGCCCCGACCATGTTTGGTGCCATCGATCCAGTCACCCTCATAGCGGTAACCATTCTCGCTGGTCATGATTCCGATGCCGTGATGTACTGCATTCTGGAATTGGCCCTCATAGCGAACACCATTTGCATAAACGGCAACGCCGCTGCCCGCAATTTTACCATCGGCCCAATCGCCAACAAATGTTCCACCATCGGCAAACGTAATTTTTCCTTTGCCTTCGGGGCGGCCATTCAAGAATGCACCCTCATAGACAGAGCCATCCGGATAAGATGCAGTACCTTGACCTTCAATCCGACCCTCAACCCACTCGCCCGAATACTCGTACCCGTTTGGTAAACGATAGGTCCCTTGACCATGTTGCTTACCGTCCAGGAATTGCCCCTCATAAACACCACCAGTGTCATATTGTTTCGTCAGGACTTCGCCGTCCTGCGCCAAAACTGGCGAAGTTAATAAAATCCCAAGCGTTGCCGCAGCGAAAAGAAATGGTCTATTCAAATTATTCCACCGGACGTTTCTGCCATCCGGTCTCCCTGTATTGATATTGCGACGTTTACCAACATACACATTTTTCCGTTCCAACCCTAAGACTTACACACCTGTCTGACAACGGTTTTTTATTTAATGCTCCAAAGCACTTAACAGGTCGTTACCATATTTACTTGAACTTACCTTTGCATAAATAGTATTTCAGGCGAGAATGTGGCGACGGAGCACAACATGTCCAAAAATCTACGTATGACGTTATGTCAGTTAAACCCTACGGTCGGTGACCTTACCGGAAACCGTGCAAAAGCGGTCGAGGCGTTCAAGCGCGGGGTCGAAAAGAAATCCGACATCGTTGCTTTGCCGGAAATGTTCTTAACAGGATATCAGACGCAAGACCTTGTAACTAAACGGTCTTTTCTAGCAGATGTTGCCGCGCAGATCGATCTATTGGCTAAGGAATGTGTTGGCGGCCCCGCCCTTGCCATTGGTGCCCCGTTGCTGGAAGGCGACACCTTATACAATGCCTATTTCATCTTGAAGGATGGCGGCATACATGCCATCGCCCGCAAACATCATTTGCCCAACACCCACGTCTTCGACGAGAAGCGTTTATTCGCCCATGGCCCTGTCTCGGGGCCATTTAGCCTAGGCACCGCGCGCATCGGCACACCTATATGCGAAGATTCGTGGCACGAAGACGTCTGCGAAACCATGGCCGAGAGCGGTGCCGAAATCCTACTGATTCCAAATGGCTCTCCGTATTACAGCGGAAAATTCGACCGGCGCATTAACCATATGGTCAGCCGTGTGGTCGAAACCGGATTACCGCTGGTCTATCTGAACATGGTTGGCGGGCAGGACGATCAAGTTTTTGACGGCGGATCATTCGTGCTGAACCCCGGCGGCAAAATGGCCCTGCAAATGCCCCTATTTGACGAGGCGTACGCCGAGGTTGAATTCCGCGAAACGGATACCGGATGGGAGGCCATCACCGGCGACCTAATCGCCCTGCCGACACTGGAAGAACAAGAATATCGCGCCGTGGTCGAAGGCTTGCGTGATTACATGCGCAAAACCGGATTTTTCAAGGTAGTCCTCGGCCTGTCTGGCGGGATCGATTCGGCCATCGTCGCCACCATCGCCGCTGACGCCCTTGGCCCCGAAAACGTGCATTGTGTGATGATGCCTTCGGAATATACCTCAAACGATTCCCTTGAAGATGCCGCCGAGGTTGCGAAACTGATCGATTGCAAGCTCGACACCTTGTCAATCGGCGAGGGGCGCACGGCCATCACCAACACCCTCGCACCGTTATTCGAGGGTCTACAAGCCGACGTCACCGAGGAAAACATCCAGTCCCGCCTGCGTGGTTTGCTGCTAATGGCGCTATCCAATAAACTGGGTGAAATGCTACTGACAACCGGCAATAAATCCGAAGTAGCGGTTGGTTATGCCACTATCTACGGCGACATGGCGGGCGGCTATAACCCGATCAAAGACCTGTATAAAACCCGCGTTTTCGCAACCGCACGCTGGCGCAATGAACACCATTTCGACTGGATGAAAGGCCCTAAAGGCACCGTCATCCCAACGCGTGTTATCGACAAACCACCAACGGCCGAACTGCGTGACAACCAAAAAGACGCGGATTCGTTGCCACCTTACGACATCCTCGACGGAATTTTAACGATGTTGATGGAGGGTGACGCCTCGGTAAAAGACTGTGTCGATGCCGGATATGACCGCGCCACGGTCAAAAAGGTCGAGCATCTATTATATATCAGCGAATATAAACGTTTTCAGTCCGCCCCCGGCCCGCGCGTAACCAAACGCGCCTTCTGGTTGGATCGTCGTTATCCGATTGCCAACAGATGGCGCGACAATAGCTGAACGAGACATAGACAAATGCGGCGGTTCATGAAAAACGAGCCCCTCATAGGAGAATTATTATGACCACCACACGTTTTGCCCCATCCCCAACCGGATATCTGCATATCGGTAACCTCAGAACTGCGCTGTTCAATTTTCTGATTGCGCGCCAAAACGGTGGTCAATTCATCCTGCGCCTAGACGACACTGATCCGGCGCGCTCGAAACCGGAATATGCGGACCAGATCAAGCGCGATCTGGAATGGCTGGGTCTGACTTGGGACCGCGTTGAAACCCAATCCACACGGCTTGATCGTTATAACGAGGCTGCCGATACCCTTCGCGCCAGTGGCCGTTTTTATGAATGTTTCGAAACCCCGACCGAGCTGGATTTGAAACGCAAAAAACAACTGAACATGGGCAAACCACCGGTCTATGACCGTTCAGCCCTGAAACTGACAGATGCGGAAAAAGACGCGCTGCGGGCCGATCGTTCCGGCCATTGGCGTTTCAAACTGGATCACACCCGTATTGAATGGATAGATGGCATTATCGGCCAGCAATCCATCGACGCGTCATCGGTTTCCGATCCGGTACTGATCCGCGGCGACGGGCAGTTTCTATATACCTTGGCGTCTGTTTGCGACGACATCGATTTTGGCATTACCAATGTTGTACGCGGCTCCGACCAT
>CAZYMT010000014.1:16202-29435 GCA_964649035.1 uncultured Rhodobacterales bacterium | reverse complement strand
TACAATCACATTTTGTGATTGCTTCTGTGGACCAATATTGCACTGCGTTTTACATGTGGATTTGGCAGATATCGACGCGACAGATATTATTATCTAAATGCGGAAACGCCGTAATATTTTATGGCCTGGCCTTACCGCCGGGCCATTTTTTTGAACCAACACACCTGCCCCAGCGACTAACTAATATGCTGGGTTGTCCAGTGTATTTACAATCAAAGGATATAAAAAATGGCAAATGTAACCGGTACAAAAAACAACGATATCCTGCTCGACCCAAGTACTAGCCCCGACACGTTTAATGGTAAGGGCGGGATTGATACGCTGGTTTCGGATTTTAGCTGGGGGTCCGCGACTCTGTTCGACATGAACACTGGCGAGCGGACAGTTAGCGGAACTGTATTCGACACTTTCAAGAACATTGAAAACCTAACGGTTGGCGGCGCTGCGCATGTTATTGGTGACGACAAAAATAACGTCATCAAATTTGTAGATACCAGCACCTTCAACGATAATCAGGCGTTTGCCGGCGGCGGGAATGACAAGGTTCTCGGTCGGGCCGGCGACGACATTCTGTTCGGGAACGCCGGAAATGACACCTTAAAAGGTGGTGAAGACGACGACATTCTGAGGGGCGGAAAAGGTGCCGACAAACTGTATGGCGGCGAAGGTCAGGACAATCTTAGAGGTGATAAAGGAAAAGATATACTGGATGGCGGTGATGGAGAGGACATTCTTCATGGCGGGGATGGCAAAGACGTGCTGGACGGCGGGGATGGCGATGATCAGTTATTCGGCGATAATGGCAATGACATCCTGAAGGGTGGAGATGGCCAAGATGAATTACACGGTGGCAACGGTAACGATACGCTGCAAGGCGGCTACGACGACGACCAGGTATACGGCGACGGCGGCGATGACATTGTGAAGGGCGGGAATGGTGATGACAACCTGTTCGGTCAAATTGGCGATGACACTTTGAAGGGTGGAGATGGTAACGATATACTTGATGGTGGTGTCGGAAATGACGTTCTGATCGGTGGAGAGGGCGAAGACACATTCGTTTTCCAACACAGCGGTTCCGACGTAATCGAAGATTTCGAAGACGGCGTTGATTTGCTTGATTTGTCAGGCTTTGGTTTTGCCAATGTTGACGAGGCCCTAAGCCATTTCTTTGAACGCGGTTCTGCCACCAATGATGTGGTCGGGTTCGAACATGATGGCACAACGATCAAGATCAAAGGTCTTGATCTAGCGGATATTGATGCGTCCGATATTATTATCTAACCTACTAAATTGGGGATTTACTCCCATTATATGGCTCAACCTTAGCGTTGGGCCATTTTTGTTTGAACCAATCAGCATGTTCCAACGACTAATTATTATACGAATTAATGAAACATATGAGGGCACAAACCAATGGCTAATATTAACGGAACAAGCGGCGACGATATTCTAGAAGATAACAATCCTTTTGGCATTGATTCATTTAATGGCAAAGGCGGGATCGATACCTTGGTTTCAGAAACCGACTGGGTCAATAGCGTGCTGTTCGACATGAACACAGGCGAACGGACATGGAACGGCAATGTTTATGACACGTTCAAGAACATTGAAAACCTGACCCTTGGCGGCGGCGCTGATGTGAATGGAAACGACAAAGATAACATCATAAAATTTGTCGATATAGGCGACAACCACAGCAACGAAGTCAATGCTGGCCGTGGGAATGACACGGTATTTGCTGGTGACGGCGAAGACTTTATCACTGGCGGCAGGGGCAATGACACTCTCTATGGGGAGGACGGCAACGACTATCTGAATGGCGGCAAGGGCAAGGACATTCTGGATGGTGGCGCGGGCAACGATTCCCTACTAGGTAATGACGGCAAAGATACCCTGAAAGGTAGAGACGGCGACGATTTTTTGGCGGGCGGCAATGGCAATGACCTGCTCAAAGGCGGCCAAGGAAATGATATTCTGTATGGCAACCTCGGCAACGATACCCTGGAGGGTGGAAGCGGTGATGACTATCTATACGGTGGGGACGGCGAGGACGTTTTGAAGGGTAATGATGGCGAGGATTATCTTTCTGGTGGAAATGCTGCGGACATTCTGAAAGGTGGCGCTGACGATGATGAACTACATGGCGGCGATGGCAATGATACCCTGAAAGGCGGCGAAGGCGAAGATTATCTATTTGGCGACGTCGGCAATGATACCGTGAAAGGTGGCGCTGACAATGATTATCTGTATGGCGGCGATGGCAATGATACCCTGAAGGGCGGCGGTGGCGATGATCGTTTGTATGGCGGGTCGGGCGACGACATCCTTAAAGGTGGTAACGGAGATGACAAACTATATGGCAATGGCGGTAACGACAGCCTGACCGGTGGAAATGGCGCTGATACATTTGCCTTTTACCCCAACGGTGGATCAAACGTTGTTGAAGATTTCGAAGACGGTGTCGATATATTTTACCTTTCAGCCTTTGGCTTTAGCAATTCGGCCGAAGCCCTTAGCCATTTCTTTGAACGCGGCTCTGCCAACAACGATGTAGTCGGGTTCGAATATGAAGGTACGGAAATCAAGATCAAGGGCCTTGATCTGGCAGATATCGATGCGTCTGATTTTATAATCTAAGCCTTAGGGATCAGTAACCAACAACGGGACCCTCTACGATGGGGGTCCTGCTGGGTTATGGAAGGCTCAATTCATTTGGTTAGCGTAAAAAAACAAAGCGAGTCGACATTGTAAGTT
Source organism: uncultured Rhodobacterales bacterium (assembly GCA_964649035.1). Classification (GTDB taxonomy): domain Bacteria; phylum Pseudomonadota; class Alphaproteobacteria; order Rhodobacterales; family Rhodobacteraceae; genus NORP23. The sequence continues at coordinate 26,678 of CAZYMT010000014.1, read as the reverse complement.
TGTGTGGAAAGCGGCCAAATAATGAAGCCGTTAGAGGGGGTATCACCAGTCACAGTCTCGTGATGTTTATACAAATAATAGATTGCGAAGTTCCGTTCGTTGAAAGATGCAATATTAAGAAACTTGTAATATCCTTGATGACGAGGTGTGGATATGTTTTCGGCCGAATCTGATGTCGTATCTAATATCGGATAAAGCAATGCATAGTGTTTTTCGGTCTCGTAGTTTCGCCGTAATTCTTCGGGAAAATCATGCGACAAATTGACGGTTTTAACGAGATGACGTCGTGGATCAACAGATCCTTCACAACTTGAGTCTTCTTCATTGCATGCATAAAAGCCAACCACGATTTCGTCTGAAAGCGTAGCGGGAATGACAGAAATATTTTGATCGTTCTCATTCGTATTCCACATATAAAATTGACTCAACTTCCCGTGATAAGGCGCAGGCACGTCCAAATTGTGACGCCTCATTAATTCCGGCGTCCAGACCGGAATAGAAAAGGTTTCGCCCTCGATCACAGGCGGGGTTTCCGACACCAAAAACCTCGAAAAATCTTTAGCAAGCTGTTCGGCGAGTATTGGGCAAATTGGTTCATCATCACCTTGAACAATATTCAGCTTCGTCAACTGAAATTGGTCCAACACAAATTTCAACGCATTTGCTTTGATGGGTCTCGCTTGTGGCGGAAAAAACTGCAAATTAAACATCGCACTTGGCGGCTCGAAATCATAACTCTGCCCCCACGCTAGGGCAGGAATTTGAAGCAGCAACGCAACTATCGCGATCCTGATTTTAGAATAGGTCAGATGTCGGTAGGTTATTTCCAAATTGAGTGCCCCTTTTGTATCATTCAATAATCATGCGCTCCAAAACCAACACAAAGCTTTTTCGTTGTTGTGCAAATCATCTGCCTTCCAAACAACAAAGCCTAAATGATTAATTTCATAATTTACGTTTATATATTGTTGGTAAGCTTCATCGCGCTTTGGCCTAAAGTATATGAAATAAGTGCTTTCTTCGTAACGAACGACGCTCAAAAACTGATATTGGCTTCGCTCTCGAAATATAAATTCTGGAAATTCCATTTCGCCAATATCAGGACCCCAAAGTAACGTTCTCTGACTACCGTCAAATTTGGAACTAAAATCCAAACCTGCATCTAACGAAATTGGTAAAATACCGGGGCGAATCCAACCATCACCAAAAACTGTCCGGTCATTCCGAACATCGGCGAGCCTATTCCCAAACAGAATTGAAAACGATCCGACATAATTTGATGAAATTGAAGTGGTTCCGCGAATGAATGTCATGTTTTCATTTTCGTACCCCCACAGATAGACCCCATGCGCTTGCTGATGATAAGGGCCAATGCTAGGTGGTTCTGAAGGGTTCGTTGGGATTGCTTCCCACAAAACTGGTTCTACACCATTTGGATACGGTTCTCTTGCTTGATCAGTTACTGCAAGATAAGAAAAATCCTGTGCGAGGGCCTCTCCAATTGCTCCACATGCTCTGTCATCTCCAGAATATGAGGTATATAAATACTTGGTTTCGAAATGCCCTAACAATAATTCCCGCGCTGACTGATCAATTAAATGCTCTTGAAAAGGATGCACATCATGGGTTTGGAAATACTGCGGGTAGAAAATTTCATACCTTTCAGTTGCATTTTCTTGCGCAATCGCCCCGTCTAAGGAAAATGCCGTAAGCAGCGCGATACTTATGAACGCTCGATTGAGGTTCAGTACGGTCATCAAACCGCCAGAAACCCTTCAATTTCCGGATTGTAATATTCCAACCCACCGTCATGGATGTCGTTCCAGACGCCGTGGATGGCCAAAGTGCCGGCCTCGACCGCTTCAGATACAAACGGGAAGGTCATCAGGTTTTCCATACTAATGATAACTCCTTGTTTTTCCAACGCAGTTTGGCGAACAACCTTGTCGCCTTCGATCGATTTAATGCGTTCATATCCGGGGGCCAGCAGGCCAATCCAGTTGCCGATAAAGCTGGAACTTTCCTCGAGCTCAGAGGCATGGCCGCCGCACATATCAAGGCACGCTTCCACGCCGCCACAATCGGAATGGCCGACAACCAGCAGGTTTGCAACTTTCAGGTATTTCACCGCATATTCGATAGCCGCAGAGGTGCCGTGGAAATCCTCGTCCGGTTTATAGGGTGGGACCAGATTGGCGATGTTGCGGTGGATGAAAAATTCACCGGTTTCTGCGCCAAAGATCGCGGTGACATGCACGCGGCTGTCGCAGCACGAAATAATCATGGCGCGCGGGCGTTGGCCTTCCTCGGCCAAGCGGGCGTACCATGCTTTATTTTCCTGAAATTGCGTGGCCTTCCATCCGGCGTAACGTTTGGAGAGGTATGCGGGCAAGGGTTTGGCGTGTTTCATGGCGGCTCCTTCGCGGGTTCTTTTGCGGGGTTTTTTCGGTTTTTTCAAGAAGTTCCGTGTTGATAACACTTTTTTCAGACCTTGACCGTAAATTGATCTTGCGAGTGGGAGGGAAAACCAAGTTATGGAACAGATATATCGTATGCAAACGGCGGAGGCCGTGGGCGAGAGTGTGGATTACGACGTAATCCAGACCCTAAAAAATTCAGTTGGCGAGATGCGCTATCAGGAAATCGCCGAGGAAGCCGCGTTTAAGCTGGCGGATCGGTTGGGCCGACTGGAACGGGCGATGCGCGACAAGGATTATACGCTGTGTTATCGGCATTCGCTGAATATTTGCGGCATTTCCAGTCAGATTGGATTGATCGGCGTCTCCAAAGTGGCGACTTCAGCGATGGAATGCGCACGGGAAGAAGACATGGCAGCGCTGGGCGCGGTGGTCAGTCGGCTGAACCGGCTGGCGGAGGGGTCATTATTTTCGATCTTCGCTGACGACATGTAATAATGCGCATGAAACGGGTGGTTTCAAGTTGGCCGGTTTGACAAACCTTTCTTATGCTCGAAATCACCATAAAACTTGTCCTGTTTTTGTTTCCATTGGCCTATAGTCCGGGTCCCGGGAACATGTTTTTTGCGGCCAATGGCGCACGTTTCGGGTTTTCGTCAACAATTCCTGCCAATACCGGATACCATATTACCACATGGATTGTGACTTTGGCGATCGGGTTGGGGTTTGGCTGGATTGCCACGGAATTTCACGTATTATTGATTATTATCAAATATTTAGGCAGCGGTTACGTGCTGTATCTGGCGTGGCGTTTACTGCGTGCGGGTAAATTAGGGGATAACGCCAACGCGCGACAAGCCAGTTTTCGGGACGGCGTCATATTGCTGTTGTTGAACCCCAAGGCCTATTTGATCATTGCCCTGATGTTCACCCAATTCACCACTGCTGGCACCAATATCGCGCTCATTTTGCTGATCACAACGGTTTTCACGCTGAATAACCTGCTAGCATTCACGATTTGGGCGTATGTTGGCGACAGGTTGGCGCAAATTTTTCGCAAGGACGTTGGCGCCCAAATGTTGAACACATTATTCGGTATTATGCTAGCTGCCGTAGCCATATGGATGTTATTTTCGTAACTAACGCATCGGTGCTATCGCACGCCGGAATGATCAACGCCACAAATTATCATGCAAATTTAACTGGTTAGGGCTTCTGCCATACCCACCAACGTGATATCTGGATCGCCACACAAATACGCGAGGAATTCTGATGCGGCCTTCTCATGTTGCTTTGGCGGTGCTGGTAACTGCCCTTTGGGGGATTAATTTTGTCGTTATTCGCATTGGAATCGACAATTTTCCACCCCTGCTCTTCTCGGTTTTCCGGTTTAGTCTGGCCGCCGTACCATTGGTGTTTTTCATCCCCAAACCGAATGTGTCGTGGCGATTGATCATCGGGCTTGGCTTTGTGTTGGGTGTTGTCAAATTCTCGTTGCTATTCATCGGAATGGATTTGGGCGTGTCAGCAGGGATGGCCTCGGTCGTTTTGCAATCGCAGGCGTTTTTTACCGTAATTTTGGCAGCTTTGGTACTGCATGATCACCCGACAAAACTGCAAATGACGGGGATCGCGGTGGCATTTACAGGAATAATCCTGATCGCAACGACGGTTGATAACAGCCTGACGCCAACCGGTCTGCTCTTGGTGCTAGCGGCTGGTGCGGCTTGGGCGGTTTATAATTTGATGCTGAAATGGGTCGGGCAGGTCAATATGCTGCATTTAATGGTCTGGATCAGCCTAGTTCCGCCGCTACCTTTACTGGCACTTTCAATGATATTTGAGGGACCCGGCGCTGCTTACATCGCTATTTCCACCCTGAATTGGCAAGGCGTCGGTGCCGTTATTTTCAACGCATTTGTAACCTCTATTCTTTGCTTCGCTATTTGGAGCAAACTAATCCGCCTTTATGGCCCAGGCAAAGTCGCACCATTTTCGCTGCTCGTGCCAATTTTCGGGATGAGCTCAGCAGCACTGATACTGGGGGAAACTTTCGGACCAGTTCGGCTGGCGGCAACCGGCCTAATTATTCTGGGACTGATCTTGACTGTCTTGAAACCCAAAGGGAAATCTGCGAACCCTTAGGAAAAGAGGATTTTTCGATGACACCAAGGTTTTCCACAGACGTTCACAATGCAATTCCGGTTTATGTTGTCGCCAAGGGTGCGGCATATCCTGATTTGACCGCAACCCAGCGCAACTGGGTTAAGGCAACGGGATTTTCAGGGGCGCTGGGCGAGGTCGCATTATTGCCGGATGACGGGCGGATTTCTGGTGTTTTAATCGGGTTCGGCACTGATGCCACCCGCGCACGTGGACGGTTTCATTTAGCGATTGCAGCGCAGAAATTGCCTGCGGGAGTTTACCGGATTTCGTCTGGGATAGATGATCTGGCGAACGAGGCGTTGGGATGGTTATTGTCGAATTATCGGTTTTCAAAATACGCGAAAACGGGGGTGGTTAAGGCCGAATTAGTTGCGCCTGAAGGCGTTGATGCCGCGCGGATTGAGGCAATGGTGGCGGGCGAATGCCTGACGCGGGATTTGATTAATATTCCGGCCTCGGACATGGGTCCAGATGCTTTGGAAGCGGCGTTTCGCAAGCTTGGTGCAGACCATAATGCCGAAGTTTCGGTTATCACTGGTGACGACCTGTTGACCCAGAATTTTCCGATGATTCATGCGGTTGGGCGGGCCTCGGATCAAGCCCCAAGGCTGCTGGATATGCGGTGGGGAGAAGCAAACGCGCCGACGGTTACGCTGGTTGGCAAAGGGGTTTGTTTTGATACGGGCGGGCTGAATATCAAGCCCGGCGCGTCGATGGGGTTGATGAAAAAGGACATGGGCGGCAGCGCAAATGTCATGGGGTTGGCCCATATGATTATGACGCTGGGGCTAAATATTCGGCTGCGGGTACTGGTTCCCGCGGTAGAAAATTCGATTTCAGCCGGGGCATTTAGGCCACAAGATATTCTAACTTCGCGCAAGGGTTTGACAGTTGAGATTAACAATACCGACGCCGAGGGGCGGTTGGTTTTGGCGGATGCGCTGGCTTTGGCGGATGAAGAAACGCCGGATTTAATGATCTGTATGGCGACCCTAACTGGCGCTGCGCGAGTGGCACTAGGGCCGGATTTACCGCCGTTTTTTGCGGATAGTGATGCGTTAGCGACCGAGATTTCCGCGAGCGGAATCGCCAATGCCGACCCACTATGGCGGATGCCGTTTTGGGAGCCTTATGAAGGAGATATCGAACCCGGAATTGCCGATTTGGACAATGCTCCCAAGGGTGGCATGGCAGGGGCGATTACAGCAGCGTTGTTTTTGCGGCGTTTTGTCGAAAACACCCCGAATTTTGTGCATTTTGACATCTATGGCTGGATTCCGGCGGCCAAACCGGCGCGACCCAAAGGTGGCGCTTGTCAGGGATCGCGGGCGTTACTATCGGTGATTGAAAACCGTTTCTGTTCCAACAAACCGTGTTCTGTCGATCATGCCGCAGGGACACCATTTACAAATATAGAACAATATCCTTAGCTGTCCTTAGAAGTATTCAGAGGCAAGGGACAAAATATGGCCAGCATTGCGCTAAATCTCGCGGCCCTGATACTTTTCGGGTGTGGGGTTGTTCACTCTATTTTGGGTGAACGATTGCTGATTGGTCCATTACTTCATCCAGAAAAGCGTCGCGGAATATTAGCACACAGCCCACTCGCACGACAAACTCTGCGTTTCGCATGGCATGTCACGTCAATTATATGGTGGGGAGTTGCGGCTATTTTTGTTGTATTGTCATTATCGCCAATAAATTCGCAAGATCGAGCGATATTGATTGTTGTAGCCATCACCTTTTTTATCATCGGCCTCGTGGCACTAATCGCCAGCAAAGGGCGTCACTATTCTTGGATTGCTTTTTTTATCATAACGGGATTAGTTCTCGTCCCATTATTCTAACGCCGTATTCAACGAATACTTACCCGTGATCGCGAAGAATACGACCTGCAAGGTATAGCGATCCACAAATCAGGATGCGGGCTGATGGATCTTTGGCGCAAATTGCGGTGACGGCAGCCTCCACGTTTTCGGCCTCTGTCGCTGTGATTTCGACGGATTTGGCGGCGGCGACGGTATCGGCGGCGGGCAGGGTTGCGGCCTCGCCGGGGATGGAGACGCCGTATAATTCTTGCGTCATTGCCCCTAACGGTGCCAGATATCCGGCGATGTCTTTGGTGTTTAGCATGCCGCAAATCATATAGGTTGGGCGTTTTGGTAGGCGCCCCAAGGCCTCGGCCAAAGCTAGGCCAGCGGCGGGGTTGTGGCCGCCGTCCAGCCAGAATTCGGCGGATGGATTGGCGTCTAACATCGGGCCGTTGGCCAGTTTTTGTAGGCGGGCGGGCCATTTGGCTTTTGTGACTGCGGCCTCGCAAACATCGTCGGAACTGCCCAGCGCGCGTAGGGTTGCGACGGCAGTTCCGGCGTTTTGGACTTGGTGGGCGCCGATCAGCACGGGCATTGGTAGATCCACTAAACCGTTTTCATCTTGGAAAACCATACGGCCGTTTTCTTCCCAAACCTGCCAATACTGGCCATGGATTAACAGGGCTGCGCCAACCTCGGCAGCTTTGGTTTCTATAACTTCGAGCGCTTCGTCAGTTTGCGGGGCAACGACACAATAAACGCCGCGTTTCAGGATGCCAGCCTTTTCACCAGCGATTTCCTGAATGGTGTCGCCAAGGTAATTCTGGTGGTCAATGCTGACAGGGGTAATCACACACAAACGTGGGGTATCAACGATATTGGTGGCATCAAGAACGCCGCCAAGACCGACTTCTAACAAGGTATAATCAGCCTCGACCCGCGAGAAAGCCAGAATGGCGGCGCAGGTGGTGATTTCGAAATAGGTGATGATCTCGCCGCCATTGGCTTCCATACATTCATCAAGGATTTCGGTTAGATAATCCTCGGAAATCACCTCGCCAGCTAGACAGATACGTTCATGAAACCGCGCCAGATGCGGGGACGTGTAAGCGTGGACACGTTTACCGTCAGCCTCAAGCCCGGCACGGATCATGGCTTGGGTCGAACCTTTGCCGTTGGTTCCGGCGATATGGATAACGGGTGGCAGACGTCGTTCGGGATTACCGAGCGCATTCAGAAGGCGGTGCATCCGGTCCAGCGTCAAGTCGATGATTTTGGGATGTAATGACATCATCCGTTCGAGGATAAGGTCACTATGTTGTTGGCTCACTCGGCTTTTTCCGGTTTTGGGTCGGCTTTTTTGGCTTTGGTTTCCGGTTTTGGCGCAGGCAAATCACCAACAATACGCGGTGGTTTCTTCATCAACATGCGGGTAATCGTTACCAATTCGTCTTTCATATCCTTGCGATGTGTCACGCGATCGAGAACGCCGTGATCCAGCAAATATTCGGAACGCTGGAAACCTTCGGGCAGTTTTTCGCGGATAGTTTGTTCGATGACGCGGGGGCCAGCGAAACAAATCAGGGCGTTGGGTTCAGCAATATGAACGTCGCCAAGCATCGCGTAGGATGCCGTGACGCCGCCGGTCGTTGGATGGGTCAGGACAACAATATAAGGCAAGCCCGCTTCCTTAATCATATTAACCGCAACGGTTGAGCGCGGCATTTGCATAAGGGACAAAATCCCTTCCTGCATGCGGGCACCACCAGCGGCGGAGAACAGGATAAACGGGCATTTCAGTTTGATCGCGCGCTCAGCAGCCGCAATAATGGCGTTGCCGACATACATCGACATCGAACCACCCATAAAACGGAAATCTTGCGCGGCAACGACAACTTTGGAACGGCCAATCTCGCCCTCGGCAACCAACATCGCCTCTTTCTCGCTGGTCTTTTTCTGCGCTTCTTTCATGCGGTCAGGATAGCGTTTTTGATCGCGGAATTGCAGCGGATCGGTGACGGTTGCGGGAACGTCTACCTCAACAAACAGACCGTCATCGAACAACGCTTTGAAGCGGTCGCGGGGCGGCATGTGCATGTGGTGTTCGCACGAAGGGCAGGTATTTAACGCCTCGGACAATTCGCGGTGAAACAGCATGGTTCCGCATTCAGGGCATTTAGTCCACAGGTTATCCGGTGTCTCGCGGCGGGAAAACAGCGAGTTGATTTTCGGCTTAACGACGTTTGAAATCCAGTTCATGCGGCTGACTGCCCTCTTTTGATACGTTAGGTCATAGATAATTGGCGACGCGCCTGATTGCAACGCCGACTATCGACGTCGACGCAGAATCATTAGGAAAACGCTGTAAATTACGATCATCATGACGATAGACATCCCTATTCCGGTAGCCATTTCAGGGCTTTTAGCGTTCACATCGTGCAGGTAAAGAGCGACACCGCTGGATTGGCCCGGGACATTCAAAAATATAAAAACCAGTATGTTATTGGCAAAATGTAGGCCCATCGCGGCGGAAAGATTGCCGAGACGTGCGGTCATATCGCCAGCAATTAGACCGATTAAGGTCGCGACCACAATTACCAGCCACGCGTTGCCGCCGAAAGTCCCCGGATTCCAGTGAAGCGAGCCGAAAACCACCGAAGGCAGGACCAGCCAAATCCAGCGGCTTTGGAATCGGGCGGCGAGTTGTTGTTGCAGGTAACCGCGAAAAATCAGCTCCTCGGCGGCGGTTTGGAAAAACACTAGAACGGCCGCCGCAATGGCAAGGGGAATCCAGCGTATTATGGTTAATTGCTGGGTAACTTCGGTGGTTGAAAATGTGAGGATCATGTCGAGGATGCCGATAAGCGCCACAACGATCGCTGCGATCTGCCAAAATCGCCAATTGATGCGGTGGTTTGGGGCGATCAGGCTAAAAATACTGCGCCTATGAAGGAAATGGACAACTAGCCATAGGGCTGGCAGCAGTATCGTTATCAAACCAACCGCCGCAAACGTGGCGAAAACAGTTCGCCCGCCCTGCAATTCAAAGACCAGCTTGAACCCAAGGCCGGTTTGGCGCGCCTCACCTATGAAAATAACTATCGCCGAGAGCGACACCATAATTCCTAAAAACACCCCCGCAACCAGCACAAACCCCAATATCGTCCGCCATATCTCGCTGCGTTCCCGTGCGGGTTCGACAAAGGCGTCAAAGGCTGATGAAAATTTGGTGGGCATGGGGTTTTCCTTAAAAATCTGCTTGGGGGACCGTATCAATGGAAAAATCCAACTGCAATGCTTGAGATTCCCTTTCGCTTTCCCTAATGCTTGTGCCAGCAAAGACATATTAGGAGCATCCAGCCAATGAATTCGTCCCCGTTTGATAAGTCAAAATTACCCAGTCGTCATGTAACCGAGGGGCCTGAGCGCGCGCCGCATCGCTCATTCCTATATGCAATGGGTCTATCCGAGCAGGAAATTCACCAGCCTTTGATCGGCGTGGCGACTTGCTGGAACGAGGCAGCGCCTTGTAATATCTCGCTAAACCGTCAGGCACAGTCGGCAAAGCTCGGCGTTAAGGTTGGCCTTGGAACGCCGCGCGAATTCACCACGATCACTGTGACCGATGGCATTGCGATGGGGCATGAAGGCATGCGTTCCAGCCTTGTCAGTCGTGAAGTGATTGCCGATAGCGTCGAATTAACCATGCGCGGGCATTGTTATGACGCGATTGTTGGGCTGGCGGGTTGTGATAAATCGCTGCCGGGGATGATGATGGCGATGGTTCGTTTGAACGTGCCGTCCGTATTTATCTACGGCGGGTCAATCCTGCCGGGCCGTCACAACGACAAAGACGTAACGGTTCAGGACGTGTTCGAGGCTGTTGGAATGCACCAAGCCGGCAAGATGTCGACCTGTGAATTGGAGAAACTAGAGGCCGTGGCTTGTCCGTCGGCAGGCGCTTGTGGTGGTCAGTTTACCGCCAACACAATGGCTTGTGTGTCCGAGGCTATCGGGCTGGCGCTGCCAAATTCATCCGGCGCACCTGCCGCGTATGAAAGCCGTGACAGATATGCCGAAGC
>CAZYMT010000014.1:0-16102 GCA_964649035.1 uncultured Rhodobacterales bacterium | reverse complement strand
GTGCAAAATCGTACCTATAGCGAAGGCGACGTGCTCGTTATTCGTAACGAGGGTCCGGCTGGCGGCCCCGGAATGCGCGAAATGTTGTCGACGACTGCGGCACTTTCGGGTCAAGGCATGGGCAAGAAAGTTGCGCTAATCACGGACGGACGTTTTTCCGGCGCGACACGCGGTTTTTGCGTTGGCCATGTTGGGCCAGAGGCCGCGCATGGCGGGCCAATCGCATTTGTGAAAACCGGCGACATAATTACGCTCAACGCCCAAACCGGCGAGATTTCCCTAGATGTTTCCGACGAAGAAATGGCCAAACGGAAATCTGAATGGAAAGGTCCACGCGATACGATTTATGCATCTGGTGCGCTGTGGAAATATGCTCAGCAGGTTGGTTCCGCGCAGTTTGGTGCGGTCACCCACCCCGGTGCCAAAATGGAAAAACACATCTATGTTGACCTTTAAAGCAATCATAAAAGGGGCGGCTTTGGTCGCCCTTTCGGTTTTGGTGGCTGGCTGCGCCAGTAATTCAGCGGGTATCAACCCGTTCGCCAACCCAATTCCACAAGCCGTAAACGTGACGGCAGGCGACACACATATCGTTGTCGCCGCTCCTCCTGGATTTTGCGTTGACCGCGCAACGATCGAAGAAAATCCTGGCGGTGTGTTCATGTTCCTAAGCGATTGCCACGTGCCCGAAGGCGGCACAGGTGCCCGCACTCCAATCACTGCCATCTTGACCGCGACAATTTCCCCAACCGGATTGCCGGGGGTTGAGGCAGGGTTAAAACCAGCGTTAACTTCGCTAAGCCAGTTTCTTGAATCCCCCGTTGGTCTGTTTTCTATGGGTAAAAGTCAGGTAGAGGGCGCAGTGTCCATCCTTGAAGCCAAGCAATCTGAACGCGCATTATACCTGCTGATCGAAGATACCGCGTTTAATGATAACGCTGGTGCGTCGAACCGTTTCTGGCGTGCTTTCACCGAAATCAGAGGCCGTTTGGTTGCTTTATCCGTCACCGGATACGCCCGAAATGACACTGATGAGGCCCGTGCGCTTCGCATTATTCGCGCCTTCATGCAGGTTACAATCGATGCCAACGCAATTGTCGCAGTGAACTGATGGCGCGACAGGCGAAACCTATTCAAAAAACCAACATTAAAGTGCCAAATGGGTTTGTGCTGCCACCCAAAACCCAGTGGGGGTATACGCCGCCCCTTTGGGACAGCTCGGCGCACGAGATTTTTGGCAACATTCTAACCGGAACCGAGTTGGCAAAACACGTAACCTTGCATCATGACGGTGTTGGTTCAAATTTCGCCATTCGACCACCAGCAGAAGGTATTGGGCTGGATTTTGAATTCGAACAATTCAGCGGCAGTTTCATGTCCATCGCCTTCGGATTTCCCGAAAAAGCAGCAAAATCCATCGGAAGACACGATTTGTTGCGGATATCGGTAATATCTAGCGCTGACAAAAGTTTTCAAGCCTACGCGCGCCTAAACCTGCGCCATGGTCCAAATAACGAACAAATCATCCGTATGATCGACATTGGTGACGGTGAAAGCTTCGCCGAATTCGACATTTTCTATACCGAATTCGAACCTAACCGGGCCTCGGACGCTTGGATAGATCTGATCATCAATAACCCTGCAAACTGCAAATTCAGTCTAAGCGATGTAGTAATTTTACGCCGCGTGCGGGCCTCACTGTAGGTTAATACTTGATTGCCAGAATCGAGACGGCTACGGTCGCGCGGAAATCACATTTTGAAAAGGCGTTGCAATGAAACCTTCAATCGCTACATCCTTAATCACGGCCTGCGTCGTCGCATTTTCCGCACCGGCACTGGCGCAAACCACACCTTGCGGAGGAGATTTTGGTAGTTTCCTGAACGGCGTCGGAGTTGAGGCCGCCCAACAAGGCTATTCCCAAAGCGCCATTGCAGCAGTGCTGCAATCTGCCCGACTGGATCAATCAGTGTTAAGCCGCGACCGTGCCCAAGGGGTTTTCAAACAGACGTTTCTAGAATTCTCACAACGCTCCATCAGCAGTTATCGCATGTCGCACGGTGCCCAAAACATGAGCAATTACGCCAATGTTTTCGCCCGCGCTCGCGATGAGTTTGGTGTTCCAGCTGAAGTTATCACAGCATTTTGGGCGTTGGAAACCGATTACGGCGCAGTTCAGGGCGATTTCAACACCGTTAATGCACTGGCAACATTAGCGCATGATTGCCGCCGCCCGCACCTTTTCCGCCCTCAACTGATCGCCGCTATCGGCATGGCGCAAAACGGGGATCTTAATCCGGCGACAATGACTGGCGCTTGGGCTGGAGAAATCGGTCAGGTGCAAATGCTGCCCCATGATATTTTGACCAAAGGTGTCGATGGCGACGGTGACGGGCATGTCAGCCTGAAAACCAGTTCATCGGATGCCATCCTGACCGCCGCAAACCTGATCCGTTCCCTTGGCTGGCAAGCAGGCGAGCCATGGTTGATCGAGGTTTCCGCCCCCGCGAACATCGCATGGGAACGTTCAGGCCTGCATACAAAATTGCGTGTTTCGGACTGGACAGCCATGGGCTTACAAGCCCGTAACGGAAATATGCCATCCGGCAATATGGAGGCATCATTACTAGCCCCCCAAGGTCGTAACGGTCCAAAATTTCTGGCGTTCCGCAACTACGATGTCTATCTGGAATGGAATCAGTCGTTCATTTATTCGACAACTGCAGCCTATTTGGCCACTCGGCTGGGTGGCGCAGGACGGTATGACGCGGGCAATCCGGATGCTGGTCTAAGCGACGCACAGATGAGAAGCTTACAACAGATATTGGCATCACGCGGATTTGACGTTGGTAAAATCGACGGAATTTTGGGGGCTAGAACCCGCAACGCGGTACAACAGGAACAGTTGCGCCTAGGCCTGCCAGCCGATGCTTGGCCAACACCGGAATTATTGTCACGCTACTAAGGCAGGTCATCGTACCGGCGCTGGTCCCATTCGAGGTCACGAATTTTATCCCGCGCTGTTTCGATCTGATTGCGATAAAAGCGGCGTAATTGGCGTTCTTCTTTGTTTGGATCATCGCCAAATTCGGTATCTATTCGTTCACGAAGATCATCAATTTCGTCTTCTAGATCGTCGATTTCTTCGGCTATTTCATAATAGCGCAGCCCGTAAAAATTCGCCAATTGCAACCGATCGATTCTACGAGTGCAGACGGCGTTCAACTCGCTACCACTGCGCCCCTCATTATACGCATTCACGGGTGTGCAATATTGTTTCAACCCTTGGGTTCTCCCTTGTAACCAAGCAGAAACGTCGGGCGTAATCCCAAAATCCGCACAAGCTTTGCGATGCTGGTTTACGTAACTTTCTAGCGCACCATTCACGCCATCATTAAACCCGATCGTACCCCAATTACCGCTACGACAAGAATCCTCGGAGAGGCTGGCGCACGACATAATGAAGAGTATCGGCAAAACAGCGAGAAGGTTTTTGAACATACCGGATTCCTTTTTTTAGATGTTCAGCATAATGGATATTGTTTGTCGCGTCACAATTTGGTTTTCACATCCGCGAAATCCTGCTAACGCCAGTAAAAAGGGATGTGAATATGGGAATATCTTGGCTGAAAACTGGGTGGCTACTCGCGACGGCAATCGCGTTTTTTTCCGTTCTATTCCTGAATTTCCCCGAAATTGACCTGTGGGCATCCGGTTTATTCTTCAACGACGGGTTCACGCTCCGGAAAAACGAGGTCTTCCGTTTCATTCGCTATGTTTATATTGACGGTCTGACAATATTCGCGCTTTTGTGCCTGATTATGCTGATCCGCGCCACGTTAATCGGAAAACGTCGCGCTATTCCGTTAAACGTTTGGGGATTTATGGTTGCGACCTTTCTTACAGGTCCGATCCTGATGACAAATGGTATATTCAAGGCTTATTGGGGGCGGGCGCGACCAGCCAATGTTGAATTTTTTGGTGGCGACTTAATGTTTTCACCGCCGCTGCTAATCTCCGATCAGTGCGACAGTAATTGCTCCTTTGTGTCAGGCGAGGGCAGTGCAATCGCCACCTTTGTTATCGTTTTCGCAATCGTATTCTGGCCTAATCTAAAGGGTATCTGGCGAAATATTACATTGTATTTCGCGCTGCCACTTTCCATTTTTGCGATATGTTTACGAATACTGACGGGGCGACATTTTCTAAGCGATACTTTGTTCGCCATCCTGTTTTGTGCCGCGGTTGCATGGGGTTTCTACCGCTTGTTTAACATGCGCGACCATCGTCATGCGGCAACATGGACTAATCTACGCAAAGACCTGTCAAAACAACGCTCGTAAAAATGCCCTATCGCCCTCGTTTGCAACCATGTTAGCAGCCGTTTCGGGGTTCATCCAGACAGCAGTATGTTGCGGTTCAGTTGGCGCAGATTTCTGCATCACAGCGCGGCACAGGAAAATATGGCAGATCTTATGAGCCATCAAATCGTAATCCGGCATAAAGATATAAGTATGAAACATCCCAAGTTTACGAGTGATACTAATGCTCCAACCGGTTTCCTCGCGCACTTCACGGTGAAGAGCCGCGATGGCGCTTTCGCCCGGGTCAATACCACCGCCCGGCAGTTGGAATTCGCAAAACGGTTCAGCCTGTTCGGTGATCAATAAATCACGCCCACGCTGGATAATCGCATATGCACCCGCGCGGTCAGTATAATTTACGTCGGGTCTTGGGGGTTCGCCAAATCGTCTCATGTCCGTAGTGTGACATGATTGAGGACGGGTTTCATCCCAAATCTGACATTTTTTTACGTAAAAATTCTTGTTCCGACGTATTTTTCGAAAGCTTAATCGCCTGCAAATAGTCCGCACGGGCCGCGTCGACATTCCCGCTACGCGCAGCTAAATCCGCGCGGGCAGCGTAGAATGGTTGATAGGTATCAAGGTCCGAAGCCAAGGCCTCCACCGTGAGCAACCCCTCGGCGAGCTGCCCGCCATTCGCCATTGCCACAGCGCGATTTAACGCGATAACTGGCGAGGGGTTAATGTTGTAAAGGGCGGTATAAAGCTCGGTAATTTGCGGCCAATCCGTATCCGCCCATATGGTCGCTTCGCAATGCAACGCGTTTATCGCGGCTTGAATTTGATATGGACCAACCTGATTTTGCGCCAACGCACGAAGCAGCAGCTTTTTGCCTTGCGCAATCGCCGACGCATCCCAAACGCTACGATCCTGCACCTGAAGCGAAATGATATTGCCATTTTCATCAGTCCGCGCATCGCGCCGCGCATTTTGCAACATCATTAGCGCCAATAACCCCGCAACTTCAGGTTTTGGTAACAGATTTTGCAAGACTTGCGTAAGGCGAATAGCTTCGTTTGCAAGATCAGCGCGCGTTAGGGTTTTCCCTTCATACGCGGAATATGATTCGTTGTAGATCAAATAGATCACCGACAAAACAGAATCCAACCGCTCGGACAAATCGGCTTCTTGGGGAATGCGGTAAGGAATACCAGCCTTACGTATCTTGCCTTTGGCACGGGTCAATCGCTGGTTCATCGTTGTTTCCGAGGTCAAAAACGCCCGTGCAATTTCCCGCGAAGTCAGCCCGCAAAGCGTTCGCAATGTCAGCGCCACCTGCGCCTCGCGCGACAGGGCAGGATGGCAGCAGGTGAAAATCAAACGCAGACGTTCATCAGGAACGGTGTAATCAGATTCGGCCATTTCAGTATCCTCGGCCAGTTGTTTAATCGTTGCTTTGGCACTTTGAGATTGGCGAACAGTTACTTTACGCAGCCGATCAATCGCACGACGTTTGGCCACAGCTAGTAACCAAGCGCCGCCATTGTCTGGCACGCCTTTGTCTGGCCACACCCGCGCGGCTTCGATCATAGCGTCGGAGAATGCCTCCTCCGCCAAATCAAAATCGCGCAGTTGTGCAATCAGGGCCGCCATGACCCGCCCAGATTCAGTTCTGAATATCCGGGCGAGGCTGGTATCAACCCTTGTCAAAAACCATAACCGGGCGGACCTCGATAGTACCGTATTTGGCGCTCGGTATTTTCGCAGCCCATTTCAGCGCTTCATCCAAATCCTTGCAGTCCAACAAATAATACCCACCCAAGACTTCCTTGGTTTCAGCAAAAGGGCCGTCAGTGATATTGGATTTTCCACCGCGAACTTGCACAGAACTGGCGGTCGAAACGGGTTGCAACGCATCGCCCGCTTTCATCACGCCTGCTTTGCCAGCTTCTTCATTAAACGCCATATATTCGGCAAACACATCGCCGTCATATCCCTGTTCGCTACCTTCAGCCCAATAAATCAACGCCATAAATTGCATTGTCTTTTCCTTTCGAAATCCAAAGCCACATTTTGCGACTTCTACCCATACGACGCGCGAGGTTTCGCATTTTCGACAGCTCAGCAATTTTTTTTACAAAAAATGCCGCCGCGTCTTCTAAGTGAGGTCGATATACCATAATCTGCTCGCAGAAATCTGGCAAAGGTTGTTATGGCTAATATTTGTTACCTTCTTTTATGTCACAAAGACCCGGCGCACATCGTCAAGCAGGTTAATCTGCTGACCAGCGCAGGCGATTTTGTGTCGGTGCATTTTGATGCCCGCGCCAAACAAACGGATTTTCAAACGCTTAAACGCGCGCTGGAAGATAACCCGAATGTCTGTTTTGCCCCGCGTGTGAAGTGCGGATGGGGGGAATGGTCGCTGGTGCAAGGGTCGCTGAATGCCTTACAGGCAGGATATGACGAATTTTCGGAGGCCACGCATTTTTACATGGTCAGCGGCGATTGCATGCCAATAAAACCCGCCAGTTATATGCGTAAATTTCTGGATGACCGCGATAAGGATTATATCGAACATCATGATTTTTTCGAAAGCGACTGGATAAAAGTTGGTTTCAAAGAAGAACGTCTGGTCTACCGTCATTGGTTTAACGAGCGCGGCAATAAACCGTTATTTTATACATCTGCCGCGATCCAACGGAAATTTGGGATGGAGCGCGACCTGCCAGAAGGTTTGCAAATCATGATCGGGTCGCAGTGGTGGTGTTTGCGGCGCTCGACCATCACCAGTTTGCTTGATTTGATCAAGGAACGCCCCGATATCCCGAAATTCTTCAAAACCACGTGGATACCCGATGAAACGTTTTTCCAAACGCTGGTCCTGCACGTGGTGCCACGCGGCGAAGTTGAATCGCGCACATTAACCTTTTTATCCTTTTCGGATTACGGTATCCCAACGGTATTTTACGGCGACCATCTGGATTTTTTAAAATCGCAAAGCCATCTATTCGCACGAAAAATATCAACCAACGCCACGACGTTGAAGGCGGAACTCTCCAACGAATTCTGCAGTGATTCCGCAGTCCAAATTGGCCCGAACGGCAAACAACTGATCAGTTATCTGAATTCTCGTGGACGCAACGGGCACCGATTTAGCGAACGGTTTTGGGAACGTGGCGGGCGGATTGGGCGGCAAAACACGCTTCAAATCATCTTATGCAAGAAATGGCATGTCGGCAAACGTTTTGCGGACATATTTACGGCCGCAAACGGCACCAAATCATTGGGTTATGTGTTTGATGAACCTGGTTCCGACATGCCTGATCTTGGTCAGTTGGAACATTCCAGCGTTAAAAGAAATCGCCATCGTCGCGCCATTCTGAAGCTGCTATTCGAGCGAATGAACACCAATATTTTGGTTGTTTGTATGGATCCGAGCAATCTAGAAACGCTTGCAGATTTTGCCGGCGATACCTGCGAGATGCGGGTGCTGGACGTCCAATGCGATTTCGACGATGAGTATCTGATCGGCCATGCGCGCCGTATTGGATTGTCAGATGACCGTGCCAGCCCAGAGACCAGCCGCTCGTTGATTTCCGCGCTACGAAATAATGTTCGTGGCGACCGGGAGGAATTGCAAGCCATTGGAATATCACATCTTTTTGAAGTAATTGAGGGATCCAATACAGATTCCAACGCCATTGCCCTTGCCGGATTCCTGAAAATTTCGCAAACTCGAGCTGACGAAATATCCAAATCCTTGAATTTTAATTAAGGAAAACCGATGCCATACGCCTATGATGACCAGAACATATTCGCCAAAATTCTGCGCGGGGAAATTCCGAATAAAACGGTCATGGACACAGATCATTGTCTGGCATTTCATGATATTAATGCGCAAGCACCGGATCACATTTTGGTTATTCCCAAGGGCGCTTACGTTAATTACGATCACTTCGCCGCCGAAGCAACCGACGCGGAAATAACCGATTTCACCAGAACTATTGGCGCAATCACACGCGGTATCGGCCTTGATCCAGCAAATGGTGGCGCGGGGTATCGCCTTATTGCAAACACTGGGATAAACGGTGTTCAAGACGTGCTACACTTACATTTCCATATCCTCGGCGGACGGCGATTGGGTCGAATGCTAGAAGCTTAACGGAGGAAAATTATGACCACTAACGCCCCAGAAACCGAAGAAGTAACCACGTCCAGCGTTGCCTGTGACGGCGGCGGAGAACATCCGCGCGTCTGGCTGCAAATTCCTGCCGATAAAGGCTACGCCGAATGCGGCTATTGCGACAAGAAATTCGTCCTGAAAGAGGGCGCGAGCAAGGGTCACTAATATGGCATTTGGCAAGGGTCACCACCTACATCTTATTGATGCGTCAGGATTTATTTTCCGCGCATATCATGCCCTGCCACCGTTAACGCGGAAATCCGACGGGCTGCCGGTTGGCGCCGTGGCGGGCTTTTGCAACATGATTTACAAGATGGTCGAGGACAATAACGGCCCTGACGCCCCAACCCATGTCGCCGCAATTTTTGATCATCGTGGCAAGACATTTCGGTCAAAAATTTATCCGGAATACAAAGCCAACCGTCCACCCGCGCCCGAAGATTTGGTGCCACAATTCCCGTTAATCCGCGACGCAACCCGTGCCTTCAACTTGCCATGCATTGAAATGGAAGGCTACGAGGCTGATGACATCATCGCCACCTACGCCGTCCAAGCCCGCGAGGCCGGTGGTCGTGTGACCATCATTTCATCCGACAAAGACCTGATGCAACTGGTCGGCGGCGGTGTCGAAATGCTGGACGCAATGAAAAACCGGCGAATTGGGATTGACGAGGTTGAGGAGAAATTTGGCGTTGGACCTGACCGCGTGATTGATGTGCAATCACTGGCCGGAGATTCCGTGGACAACATTCCTGGCGCACCCGGGATCGGGATTAAAATTGCGGCCTTGCTGATACAGGAATACGGAGATCTGGAAAATCTGTTGGCACATGCCGAAGAGATCAAACAGCCGAAACGCCGACAAACCTTGATAGAAAAGGCTGATCAAATCCGGATGTCGCGAGAATTGGTGACGTTAAAAACCGACGTGCCACTGGTTGAAACGCTAGACGAATTCGAAGTCAAAGACCCCGATCCAGCCACGATATTGGAATTCACTGCACTGATGGAATTTCGCGGTTTAACTAACCGTTTGGCCGAAAAACTTGGGGCGGAAGCCCCTGAAATCAAAGAACCCACTTCCGAAGCGGCATCGAGCCCCTCCGATAGCGGCGCGGACATGGCCGCGTTGATGGCGCCGATTGATGCCTCGGCTTATGAAACGGTTCGCGATGCAGCAGCGTTGAAATTGTGGATCGATGCCGCTTATGCGCGTGGATGGATCGCAGTGGATACGGAAACCACTGGGCTTGATGAAATGGTTGTTGATCTTGTCGGCGTCAGTCTGTCGGTTGAGCCTGGGTCAGCCTGCTATATCCCCTTGGCGCATGTTTCCGGCGAGGGCGATTTGTTTGGCGGCACCGAACTAGCTGAAGGGCAGATGGATAAATCGCAAGCTTTGGCAATGCTAAAACCGATGCTCGAGGATCCTTCGATCCTGAAAATCGGTCAGAATATGAAATATGATTTCAAAATTTTTGCGCGGGTTGGGATTAGTATCAACCCGATCGACGACACGATGTTACTGTCATATGCGATGCATGGTGGGCTGCATCGGCACGGGATGGATGCGCTCTCGGAACGCTATCTGAACCATAAACCGATCCCAATTAAGACACTGCTTGGTGCCGGAAAATCAATGATTACGTTTGATCGTGTACCCATCGCCGATGCCGTGCCTTATGCTGCGGAAGATGCAGATGTAACGCTTCGACTTTGGAAAATGTTCAAACCACAGCTATCGGCAACGCAGGTCACGACAGTTTACGAAACTATGGAGCTGCCGTTAATTCCGGTTCTTGCAGCTATGGAAATGCACGGGATCAAGGTTGATCGTGATCACCTTTCACGCATGTCCAATAATTTTGCCCAGAAAATGGCAGGGTTGGAGGCGGAGATTCATGAGATGGCTGGCGGGTCGTTTAATGTTGGTTCACCCAAGCAGCTCGGCGAAGTTCTGTTTGATCAAATGGGGCTTGAGGGCGGAAAAAAAGGGAAAACCGGGGCTTATGCAACCGGAGCGGATATTTTGGCGGATTTGGCGGCGGAGGGAAATAAATTGCCTGCGCTAGTTCTGGATTGGCGCCAGATGTCAAAGCTGAAATCGACATATACCGATGCTTTGCAGGGGCATATCAACGCCGAAACTGGGCGGGTGCATACGTCATATGTGATTTCTGGGGCCTCAACTGGACGGTTGGCGTCCACTGACCCGAACCTACAGAATATTCCGGTTCGGACTGAGGAAGGTCGCCGTATCCGCGAGGCATTTATCGCGGATGAGGGTAACGTTTTGTTATCTCTGGATTATTCACAGATAGAATTGCGGATACTGGCCCATATCGCCAAGATTGATTCCCTGAAACAGGCGTTTGCGGATGGGTTGGATATTCATGCGATGACAGCCTCGGAAATGTTTGGGGTGCCGATTGAGGGGATGGATCCGTCGATCCGTCGCCAAGCCAAGGCGATCAATTTTGGGGTAATTTATGGAATTTCAGCCTTTGGGCTAGCCCGAAACCTGCGTATTCCGCGCGATGAGGCCAAAAGATTTATCGACACGTATTTCGAGCGGTTCCCGGGTATCCGGGAATATATGGATATTACGGTTGAGAACGCAAAAAAGGCTGGCTATGTGGAAACCTTATTTGGACGCCGCATTCATACGCCGGAGATCAACGCCAAAGGGCCACATGCTGGATTTGCTAAACGTGCTGCAATTAACGCACCAATTCAGGGAACCGCCGCTGATGTTATTCGCCGTGCCATGATCCGTATCCCCGATGCGACAGCACATTTGCCAGCGCGGATGTTACTGCAGGTCCATGACGAACTGATTTTCGAGGTGCCAAAAGACTCCGTCGAGGAAACCACGAGCATCGTCAAAACCATCATGGAACAAGCCAGCCTGCCAGCGATCAAGCTAGATGTGCCGTTAATTGTTGATGCCGGAACGGGTGCTAACTGGGCCGAAGCCCATTAAAACACCCGCGCAGTATCCTTTGGTTTCCAGGCAAATTTACCCATATCGATGAAAATCGCGACGACCCTGCGTGTTGTCCCATCATCATTCAGAATCGCCGCGAAGTTGACCGAGGACCAAACCTCGGACCCGTCTTGGCCGACGAAACTGCGTTCTGTATGGTTCATTTCACCGCTGGCGATCTTGTTCCATTGACGCCGATCGGCCATTTGCTGGCGGTCTGTGCTTCCGCAAAGCGCAAAATAATCCTGTTTCAGGATTTCTTCGCCTGTATAGGCAAACAACCGTAACGCGTTGTCATTCGCATCGACAATCACCCCGTTGGCATCAAACCAAACCAGATTTTGCGAGGCATCCAGCGCATCCATTAGACCACGACGTTCAATCATATTGGCTTGACCCCGCGGTTCTTCAACCAACTTTTCAACGCTTGTAAAAAATTTTCCCATCGCCCTTTCTCCTTTTGTTCTCCGCTATCCTCACAGCAAAGTCCTAAGAAAAGGTTAGAAATCCGAAGTAATGCCTTTTTTCTCCCAATCGCCATACCGAATGGGTTCTGGACCATCGCGGCCACCCAGTTCCACATCCAAATCTAAGGGCTTGGCGGTGGCGCGTCGCTCAACAGCTTCGGCAAGGGCGCGTTTGGCGGCCTCGGTAATGCGGGTGGTTTTTTCGGTATTCGACATAAACGCATTATGCGGACCGCGCGCCTGCGTTGCAATTGATTTCCGCGATGGTTAGAGAGGGGCATGAAAAACTTGCTAAAATTCGCGCAATGAGCGCCCCCGGTCTCGCCCCTCGTCTTGCTGCTGCTGAATTGCTGCACGGCGTTTTGCATGATGAACAACTGCTGTCGGATATGTTGGAGGGCAAGGATAGCCCGCTGAATGACCTACCGCCAAGCGGGCGGGCGCGGGCGCAATCCCTGGTTATGTCGACTTTGCGGCATTTGGGGCCGATTGATATTGTGCTCGATCAGTTTTTGCAAAAATCGCCACCGTTGAAGGTGCGCAACGCGCTGCGGATTGCCACAAACGAAATGCTGGTCGATGGCATTGCGGTTCATGCGGCCGTTGATGCGGCAGTGAATATGGTAAAAGCCTCGCGGAAATTGCAGCACTTAAAAGGGTTAACCAATGCGGTTGCCCGTCGCGTTGCCGAACATGGGCCGGAAATTTGGGCCGATATGGACCCGCAATCGCTGCCCGAATGGCTGGAAAATCCGATTGAACGTGCATATGGCGAGGAAGCCTTGCACGCAATTGAAGCGGCACATGCCGCTGGCGCGCCGCTCGATTTGACCTTGCGGGACCAGACAACGGCCGAAAAATGGGCCAAGGAACTGGACGCTGAAATCCTGCCAACCGGCAGTTTGCGATTGCAAAATCCGGGGCAAGTTTCGGCCATGGCTGGATTTGAAGAAGGAGCTTGGTGGGTGCAAGATGCCGCCGCCGCACTACCCACACAATTATTTGG
Organism: uncultured Rhodobacterales bacterium; assembly: GCA_964649035.1. Taxonomy (GTDB): domain Bacteria; phylum Pseudomonadota; class Alphaproteobacteria; order Rhodobacterales; family Rhodobacteraceae; genus NORP23. The sequence continues at coordinate 3,152 of CAZYMT010000014.1, read as the reverse complement.
TGATATCAAAGGCTTACGAGCCTTGGACCTTTGCGCGGCACCGGGTGGCAAGACTATGCAATTGGCCGCGGCAGGTGGCGATGTTTTGGCTGTTGATATCGCCAAGCCGCGCTTGAAACGAGTGACTGAAAACCTGCGCCGGACCAAATTGTCGGCCAAGATCGTGACTGCCGATGCGGTTCGCTGGGCGCCCGAAGAAAAATTCGACATAATCCTGCTGGATGCACCTTGTTCGGCAACCGGAACCATCCGCCGCCACCCCGATTTGCCGTTTGCTAAATCCGGCGACCTGAAAATCCTGCTAAGGCTGCAACAAAAACTGCTAACCCGCGCCTTTGACTGGCTAAAACCAGGCGGACGGATTGTGTATTGCACCTGTTCTTTGCTGGCGTCAGAAGGTGAAGGGCAAATTTCCAGCTTCCTTGCCAATCACGACGATGCCACCCAATTACCCGTTCCAAAATCCCTAAACTTGCCGGATGAATGGACCGATGATTACGGCGGTTTACGCCTTCGGCCCGATTTCTGGGCGGATCGCGGTGGTATGGACGGTTTTTATGCGGCAATTTTGCAGAAATCTTAGCTTTCTCGCGCGCGGCTGGATATAGTCAGTAAAACGTAGCGAGCGAGCAACCCGATGTCTGATCTCAGATGGAAAATCCGAGCGGTTTTGACCCGCGTGAACCGTTCCAAAACGGCAGCGCAGAACCGGATGCTGGCGAAACGCGCGAAGCCCGATGTTAGGCTGGAAAAATTCGACCATTATCCTGAACCTCGCTCAATCGGATCGTTCGAGGTTGGACAGGAATTATTGCAAGGTAAATTTGTCTTCGCTGGCAAAAAAATCGAAGGTTCCACCAAAACCATCTGGTCGATCGCAGCGCCAAGTGACGGGTTTTCCAATGAAATGCATGGTTTTAACTGGTTGGATGATCTGTCAGCGGTCGGCAGCAAAGACGCGCGGCTATTAGCGCAGGACTGGGTGCGCGGCTGGATCAGGTATTACGGTGATGGCAGCGGGCCGGGCTGGACGCCAGCATTAACGGGTCGCCGATTATTACGGATATGCGCCCATGCGCGGTTTCTATTTCGTGGCTTAGAGCCTGATATAAAGACCGACTTACTGACCGCCATCGCTATACAGCTTAATTATCTAGGTAAGTCATGGCGACATGAGGTTGCCGGACAACCAAGATTGGAGGCGCTAACCGGATTGATTTTTGCCGGTGTATCGTTTTCCGGTCGGTCACGCTCATTACTCCAAGCCAACAAGGCAATAGGCGATGAATGCGCCAGTTTCATTGACGAGAGCGGTAGCATCGCAACCCGCAATCCGGAAGAATTGTTGGAGGTTTTCACCCTGCTTACATGGGTTTGCCGCACCTTAGAGGACGCCGAAGCCATACCAGACCCGCGCATAATCGCGGCCATCGAAGAAATTGCGCCAACGATGCGGTGTTTGCGATTGGGCGACGGTTCCCTGACCCGTTTTCACGGCGGTGGACGCGGACACGAAGGGCGGCTTGATCAGGCTTTGTCCGACAGTCGTGTTCGCGGGGTCCGCGCGGGTGAATTGGCGATGGGGTATGATCGCATGACCGCTGGGCGCGTGACAATTTTGCTGGATTGCGCCAGCCCACCGCCGCTGGCGGTCTCGCGCCATGGGCATGCCAGCACTTTGGCATTTGAAATGTCATCAGGTCGTCTGCCGATGGTGGTTAATTGCGGTGCAGGCCAGTTGTTCGGGCCTGATTGGGAACGTGTTTGCCGCGCGACTGGCGCACATAATACTATCGGGATTGGTGCCATATCTTCGTCAATACTCGCGGAACAGGATTTCATCAGCCGCACCTTTGGTGAACGCCTGACCGAGATGCCAAAACATGTTAATCATTCCCGCGAACAAGGTCTCCACGGAAGCTTGTTGGTCGCCTCACATGACGGATATGTCAAAGATTTTGGTGTTATTCACCAACGCCGCCTAACCCTAAGCATCGATGGGCGCGAAATTCAGGGTGTTGATGCCTTCTTTGCCCATGGTAAACATCAAGAAGCCGTCAGCGCTAGGGCCTTCACCGCCCACTTCCATTTACATCCAGACATTAAGGCCGCTCTTTCGAAAGATGGCACCAAAATTATCATGCAATTACCTAATATGGAGACATGGGAATTCACGCAAAACGGCGCGAAATTCTCGCTTGAGGACTCAGTTTATCTGGATCAACGCAACTTAAAGCCACGCGCGACAAAACAGATCGTGGCATCCGGCGCGATAGTAGAGTATGCGGGGCAAATCACCTGGATGTTCAAGCGGGTTCAGGACGCCGAGCGCCCCAAAATAGCGCCACGTCTGACCCCATAAACGGAGAAGACCATGCCTAACCTCACCCCCGTAAAACGTGCTTTGCTTTCTGTTTCCGACAAAACCGGTCTGGTCGATCTGGCCCGCGCGCTGGATGCCAAAGGCATCGAGCTGCTATCAACCGGCGGCACTGCCAAAGCCATTCGGGATGCTGGTTTGCCCGTGAAAGACGTCTCCGAGATCACCAATTTTCCCGAAATGATGGACGGGCGCGTAAAAACATTGCATCCGATGGTGCATGGTGGGTTGCTGGCGCTGCGCGACAATGATGATCACGTCGCGGCGATGGATAAACACGGCATTGGCGCGATCGATTTGCTGGTGGTGAACCTTTATCCGTTCGAGGCGACGGTTGCAGCGGGTGGCGATTACGAAACCTGCATTGAAAATATCGACATTGGTGGCCCCGCGATGATCCGCGCCGCCGCTAAGAACCACGGGTTTGTGAATGTTGTGGTCGATGTTGAGGATTATGACGGGTTTCTTGGTGAACTCGACCGTCATGACGGCGCAACTTGTCTTAAGTATCGTAAAAAACTGGCGCAGAACGCGTATGCACGTACCGCAGCCTATGACGCAGCGGTTTCGACTTGGATGGCGGATGCGATTGGCATCGACGCACCCCGTCGCCGCGCTGTTGCCGGAACTTTGGCGCAAACTTTGCGTTATGGCGAAAATCCACATCAAACCGCAACGTTTTATGTTGATGGATCGAACCGTCCAGGCGTTGCCACCGCCAAACAGCTGCAAGGTAAGGAGCTGTCATATAACAATATCAACGATACCGACG
>CAZYMT010000013.1:0-30524 GCA_964649035.1 uncultured Rhodobacterales bacterium | reverse complement strand
AGGTCACGGACGGCGTGTCGCTTTTCAAATCGTGTAATTCGACATCTTCGACAAGGTGAATAACGTTGCCACCACTGGCAGCGCGCGCATCGTAAAGGTCACGCGTTAGTTCAGTTTGGCCATATACAACTACCGAATTACCGCCGGTCAGTGCGTTCAAGTCAATGCGTTTGCGTATGCCGTTATTGACGATCTCGATGCCATCATGAATTTCGCCCTCTTTATCCATGCGTGCGCCACAATTGGCTTCGCGCATCAGGTCAGCAAAACCGTGTTCCAGTACACCGGCACGAATTCTGCTAAGAACATGTTCCTTGGTGTGCTTTTCCAGCAATATGTTGTCGATGCCTTGCAGGTCAAGAAGCTGAGAGAGCAACAGACCAGAGGGGCCACCGCCAATAATACAAATTTTGGTACGCATAGTTTCTCCTTTTCTATCAACAGAATGTATCGGAACAGGCAGGGATGGAATGGACATTCCCTCACTTTTCTGGTACTTTTGGCACATGGGCAAAAAAACTAAAATTCCCGCGTATTCTCTTTATGGAGAAAGCGCCGAGTTCCCAGATGTGCTGCATTGCGAGGCTATCGCGGACAGGGCGGAAGTGCACGAGTGGGACATTTCACCACACAGGCATATTAGTCTTCACCAGATTTTTCTTATTACGGCTGGGCATGCTTTGATGACAATAGACGGCGCGTCATTTCAGGTGTCGGACAAGATGGTTGTCATTATCCCGCCCCATTGCGTGCACGGGTTTACCTTTGAAAAACAAACAAAGGGCTATGTTCTTTCGATCCCGTCCGCCGAACTTGCGGCCATTGCAGTATCTGACATCACGTTGGTTGACCTTTTCAACGCGGCAAAAATCATTCCGTCCACGACAAAAATTTTAGATGTCCTCAAGACGATAAACGAGGAACAGCATCGTGCAAGTTGTGCCCGCGTGTCGCTATTGCGCGGCCTCACCGTCCAACTGGCGTGTTATCTTGCAGCCAGTGCCGCAACCGAGCGTCAAATGATTAACCCTGTTCACGCCAAGATCACCGAATTTGAACAATTGGCCCGGGAAAACTTTGTTAGAGGGTGGAAAGTGTCGGATTATGCTTCATCGCTTGGAATATCCGCGACCCATCTCAATCGTTTAAGCCAAGAAGTGCTTGGCCAATCCCCCAAAGAATATGTTCAGGCGTTGATCATGCTCGAGGCGAAACGATTGCTGGCCTATACTAAGATAGACGTAGCTTCGGTGGGATATCGTGTCGGATTTGAGGACCCTTCCTATTTTTCACGCGTTTTTGTGCGCCAAACCGGTCAATCGCCGCGGGCATTCAGACATGTTTACGAAATAGGCTAGTGCATCCATCCGAATAAGTTTCAGCTAAAGGGGATATTTTCATGACCACGACCATCCTAATTCCGGGGCTTCTTTGCGATGATACCGTGTGGCAGCCATTGATGGACCAACTAGAAGGGCAAGCCAGTATCGGCATGGCCCCGACCCAAGATACCTTAACCGGAATGGCCCGTGAAATATTGGGGCAACATACGGGGCCGCTAACGGTGCTGGGGCATTCGATGGGTGCCCGAATTGCCATGGAAATGGCGCGACAATGCCCCGAAAGAATAACAAAGCTCGGGTTATTTGATACGGGTGCGCACCCCTTGCGTGAAGGCGAGACCGAAAAACGCGCCGAGATCGTCAAGTTTGCATTTGAAAACGGAATGCAGGCTTTGGCCGATCGCTGGTTGCCGGGCATGATCCATCCAGATCATCAGGATAATCCGCAGCTTATGCGCGCCCTTAACGATATGGTTTTGCGGATGGACCCCGCGTTACATGCGCGCCAGATCAACGCATTGGTGCATCGCCCAAACGCCAGCGCCTATCTGCACGAAATAGCTTGTCCTGTGCTGTTATTGGTCGGGCAAGAAGATCAATGGAGCCCCGTCAGCCAGCATAGGGATATGTTGAAAATTCTGCCTGACGCACATCTGGAAATTATCAATAACGCCGGACATTTTTCGCTATTGGAACAGCCGGCGATAGTTGCGAAAATTAGTGCCGAATTCATATCCGGAAATACTTGAACTACCCAATCAGCCCTACGGCTCTATAGGTTATTTTTTCGCAATGTAGAACGTCCGAATAAGACTGTTTTTCGCCGTAAATGCAGCCCGTTCTACATGGTTCAAAGCGGTAGGCATGAGCGGACAAGTTTGCCCGAAATTTAACGCATAACTATAGCAAACACGTGGAAAAGCCGCGAATAAGGCTGTTTGTTTAACATAATGATTATACGCCTACACCCACATTATGTTAACGGCTTTTCTTCTTCGACATATTGATGCAGCAGGTCCACGTCGGAAATCGTGATTTTACGGCCCGACACACTGACCCCGATGTCGCGTAATTTTGCAAAAGCGCGCGACAGACTTTCTGGCTTCATGCCAAGGCGCGCTGCGATTAGCGCCTTTTCGTAAGGCAACGGAATGATGCTGCGGGTTTTTCCGTCCATCGGCAGCAAAGCTATCAAGAAAGTCGCGAGTCGTTTTGCCCCGCTACGCGCTTTCATATCTTCGATCTGCATAACCAATTCGTGCAAATGCCGGAATGTGCAGCTTAGCATTGCGATCGCCAGTTCCGGCTTGGTCTTGATCGCATTCAACACGGTTTTAGCTTTGATCTTTACCAGGCGACAATCGGTTACGGCCTCGGCTGATACCGGATATAACCCACCTTGCAATGCTGCTGCCTCGCCAAAACTTTCGCCGCTGGAATAGACGGTTACGACCACTTCGTCGCCTGCCCGTGTAAGCCGCGTCAATTTGATCCAGCCCTCTAACACGACAAACATGCTTTTTGCGGCCTCACCTTGGATGAACAATGTTTGACCTGCAGGAATTTCCGGTTGGCGACTATCTGCCAACAAAACCTTGGAGATATTCTCGGGAACGTTTTTAAACAGAACAGAATTGCTGATTACGGCCATATCTTCTTGGCTGAACACGTTTGGGGTACTCCTGAGGTATCGGGGATAAATATCTATGGGCATTCTAGGGATAATGCGACAATTTTTCCAGCCGATAAATTTCTGGTCGTGAATGACATTTTTTCGACAGTTTTGTCGTTCTTGATTTATGTCAAGATACCCCCCTTAAAGTTCCTATAGCGATGGATACGACTGTTAACTTTCATGAGTCGCGTTCCTATGAACTCCCGCAGATATACACTTCGAATACAACGTCACTGCACCAGCTTACGGTTGGTGTTGGCGATTGTGTGTTCGGTGGCGATTGTCCTTGGGCAGGCCATGCCGGCAATGGCAGGTTTTGCGTCAAACGGTTCGGGCATCTGGGTTGAAATTTGCAGTGACGGCAAAACCTATCTTGCCGAGATCGGGCAAGAGGGTGAGAAATCACATGAATGCACTCATTGCCCGCTTTGTCTGGTTTGGAACGGTGACTTGCAGCTATCGCACCCTTCCGACAGCTCGCGCACACAACCTGACTACACAACCGCAACCCATTCCTTCGATCTGGCAAAACTGAATGCTGGCCCCGAACAATACTGGTCCTTATGTCGAGGGCCCCCAATCTTAAGCGTAGAAAAACACATGACTTCCCAAGTTTCCCTGAACACCCAGGGAACCGGTCCGGACGGTGTAGAAATCATGAGGGTATCATGACTTTAAGCATTCCATCCAACTTACGGTTCCTGAATTTTACCTTCATAATCGCGGTTATACTTAGCGTTTCTCTGGCATTTGCCGGAATGGCGCGGGCGCAAACCCCACCGGTTTTGCACAAGTTTATCGCGGAAATCCCAGCAGCTGAATTTATCGAAGGTGCTACGGCTTATGGCCCAATGCGCGACGATATTCCTGTGGTTCCGGTTTTGAACGGCAGCGAAGTGCTGGGCTATGCCTATATCACCTCAGATTTTGTCAGTACCACCGGATATTCAGGCAAGCCGATCCATGTGATGGTTGCCATTGACCAAGACGCCAAGCTGTTGCGCGCTGATCTGGTCAAACACTCAGAACCTATTGTTCTTATTGGTATTCCTGATCGCAAGATTAAGGCCCTAACCGCCAGCTATTCCGGTCTGGATATCGTTGCCGAGGCTGCGGCCGGTGGGTCAGGACATGACCTCGATATTATTTCCGGCGCGACGGTTACCATCATGATCATCGACGATTCCGTGGTGCGTTCCAGCATCAAGGTCGCCCGTATCCTTGGGCTTGGTGGCTTGAACAATGATGCGGCAAATGCCGGACCGACCCACGAATTGAACATGGATGAGCGTACCGTTCATGACTGGGCCACCATGGCAGGGGACGGCACAACGCGCCGCATGACCCTTGACCTTGGCCAGATAAACGAGGCTTTTGCCGCAACCAACGACCCTCGCGTCCTGAAACATGCCGAGGAAGGCGCTGCCTCCGACACTTATATCGACATGCACACGGCGCTGGTTTCCTCGCCAAGCATTGGCCTTAGCCTACTGGGCGAGGCTGAATATGCCAATCTGGTCGAGTCGCTGGAAGAAGGCGAACATGCAATTTTGCTCATGGGTAACGGCGTTTATTCCTATAAGGGATCGGGCTATGTGCGTGGTGGGATTTTTGATCGTATCCAGCTGATTCAAGGTGATATTTCGGTACGTTTCCAAGACCGCCAACAACGCCGTCTCGGCACATTGGCCGCTGCCGGATCCCCGACATTCACCGAGCTAGACATATTCAAAATCCGCGCCGATGCCGAATTTGACCCAACAAAACCATGGCGTATCCAGCTATTGGCGCAGCGCGTGGTTGGTCCGGTTGAAAAAACCTTCCTGACCTTCGATCTGGGCTATAATATTCCACCACAATATCTGACAGCACTGGCCGCGCCGGTTATGGCCGCCATTGTTGAATCCGAAGAAGACGCCGCCGCTCGTCGCGCCCTTTGGCAACGCATATGGAAAAGCAAAAAGGTCGAGATCGGCATTCTGATTGGGATGTTAACCGTCCTGACCGGCGTGTTCTTCTTCCAAATGCAGGTCACTAAAAACGCCCGCGCCTTCTACTGGTTCCGCATAAGTTTTCTGGTGATGACACTGGGTTTCCTTGGCTGGTATCAAAACGCACAGCTTTCCGTCGTTAACTTGATGGCGCTTGGCGCCTCCCTGACCAGCGGCTTTAGCTGGGACGCCTTCTTGATGGACCCGTTAGTGTTCATCCTATGGACCTCGGTTGCGGTAACGCTTCTATTCTGGGGTCGTGGCGGATTTTGTGGCTGGCTCTGCCCGTTTGGCGCATTGCAAGAACTGTCCAACCAGATCGCGCGTTATTTCAAGGTGCCACAATGGACCCTGCCTTGGGGCCTGCATGAACGCCTCTGGCCGCTGAAATACATGATCTTCTTGGGCTTGTTCGGACTATCCTTAGTGTCCATCCCGATGGCCGAGCATTACGCCGAGATTGAGCCGTTCAAGACCTCGATCATCCTGAAATTCGCCCGCAGCTGGCCTTATGTACTGTTCGCAACAGTTGTGCTTGGCGCTGGTCTATTCATTGAACGTTTCTACTGCCGTTACCTCTGCCCGCTTGGTGCCGCCTTGGCGATACCTGGCCGTCTGCGGATGTTTGACTGGTTGAAACGCTACAAAGAATGCGGAAGTCCCTGCCAGACTTGCGCCAATGAATGCTTCGTTCAGGCGATCCACCCAACCGGTGAGATCAACCCAAATGAATGCCTGTCCTGCCTGCATTGTCAGGTTCTGTATCAGGACACTACGAAATGCCCCGTCTGTATCAAGACAGAAAAACGGCGGGCGAAAATGGCCGCGAGTACTGCCCAAGTGGGTGATGCTCTCGACCGGTTAACCAATCATCCAAATGCAAAAAAGGAGAGTTGATATGTCTGAAGAGACAAAAAACAAATCGGGAATATCGCGTCGCGATGTTCTAACCGGACCAGGTAAAGGCGCATTGCTAGCAGGCACAATTGCCGCTGTTGGCGGTGGATCATTGCTGGCCACACCGGCAGCTGCTGCTGGCGATAAAGCCGTGGTTGCACCAGGTGAACTGGACGAATATTACGGCTTCTGGTCCTCGGGCCAAGCTGGCGAAGTGCGGATCATGGGCGTTCCATCGATGCGTGAACTTATGCGTATTCCAGTGTTCAACCGTGATTCAGCAACGGGTTGGGGTTCCACCAACGAATCCAAGAAGATTTTGACCGAAGGTCTGACCGAAGAAACCAAGGAATTCTTGGCAAAACGCGGCATGGACGTCTATCACAACGGCGACCTTCACCACCCGCATATGTCCTTTACGGATGGTACATATGACGGCCGTTACCTGTTCATGAACGACAAGGCCAACAGCCGTGTTGCGCGTATTCGTATGGATGTAATGAAAACCGACAAGATCATCGAAATTCCGAACGCTTCGGATATTCACGGTCTACGCCCACAAAAATTCCCGCGCACTGGCTATGTGTTCGCGAATGGTGAGCATCGCATTCCACTGGTCAATGACGGCACAAACATGGATGACGTCGAAGCTTATGTTTCCATTTTCACCGCGATTGACGGCGACACAATGGAAATCGCTTGGCAGGTTATGGTGTCGGGCAACCTCGACAATCTTGATTGTGATTATCAAGGTAAATATGCCATGTCTTCCAGCTATAACTCTGAAGGCGCGACCGAACTTGGCGGCATGATGGAGGCCGAGCGCGATCACGTTGTTGTCTTCAACCTTGCCCGTATCGAAGCCGCTGTCGAAGCTGGTGAATTTGAGATGCATAAAGGCGTTAAAGTTCTGGATGGCCGTAAAGGTTCAGATCTGACCGTTTATATCCCAATTCCAAACAGCCCACACGGTGTGAACTCTTCACCAGACGGTAAATATGTAATGGTTAACGGCAAATTGTCGCCAACCGTTTCGATTATCCAATGGGATCTGCTGGAAGCTGTGTTTGACGGCGCTGACCCTCGTTCGGCTGTTGTTGGTGAACCGGAACTCGGTCTTGGTCCGCTTCACACTGCGTTTGACGGCAGCGGGATCGCGTATACCACGCTGTTCCTCGACAGTCAGATTGTGATGTGGGACATCGACAAAGCGGTTCGTCTATATGCTGGCGAAGACGTTGATCCGATCGTTCGTAAAACCGACGTGATGTATCAGCCCGGCCACAACCACACTTCGATGGGTGAAACCAAAGAAGCTGACGGTAAATGGTTGGTATCGCTAAACAAGTTCTCAAAAGACCGGTTCTTGAATGTAGGACCACTGAAGCCCGAGAACGACCAGTTGATCGACATCACCAATGGCAACCTTGAAGTTGTGCATGACGGCCCTACATTCGCCGAACCGCATGACTGTATCATCGTACGTCGCGACATCGTGAACCCTGTCAACATCTGGGATCGCAATGACGTAATGTGGGAAGATGCCCGTAAACAGGCCGAAGCCGACGGTGTTGATCTGGAATATGGTCATGACGAAGTTATCCGTGATGGCAATAAAGTGCGGGTCTATATGTACTCCTCCGCGCCGACTTTCTCGATGGAGAAATTCACAGTGAAGCAGGGCGACGAGGTGACAATCTACATCACTAATATCGACGATGTGGACGATCTGACCCACGGTTTCACTCTTGGTAATCACGGGATTTGTTTCGAGGTGGGCCCACAAGCCACTGCCTCCGTTACATTCACTGCTGATCGCCCGGGTGTACACTGGTTCTATTGCCAATGGTTCTGTCACGCCCTCCATATGGAGATGCGCGGCCGGATGTTGGTTGAACCTGCATAAGGACCAAAACATGCTATATCGCTTGATCTTACTGGCTGCATTTCTGGTTCCGGCTTTTGCCGGAGCCGCTGAAATCGACGTGCCAACAGGCGATGGAGCATTGATTGCAGCCATTGAAAACGCCGAGGCGGGGGATACCCTCCGCCTTAGCGAAACCACATATTTTGGACCCATATTGATCGAGATACCGCTAACGATTATCGGCAATGGCGCGACGATTGACGGGCGCGAGATTGGCTCGGTGATCACGGTGAACGCACCGGATGTTACCGTGCAAAATTTGACAGTAATTGGTTCTGGCAGTGGCGGCGGGGCGCTGGATGCTGGCATTACCCTAACAAAACAAGCCGAAGGCGCAGTGGTTGAAGGCAACCGTGTTCTTGGTAATCTGGTTGGCATCGATGTCCACGGCGCCCATGACGCGCTTGTCATTGGCAACATAATCGAGGGCCGCCAAGACCTACGAATGAACGCCCGCGGCAACGGTATATACTTATGGAATGCACCCGGCACACGGGTGATCGGCAATGATGTACGGTGGGGCCGCGACGGGATATTTGTGAATATCTCGAAAAATAACGAATTTATCGGCAATCGTTTCCGCGACCTGCGGTTTGCTGTGCATTATATGTATGCGAATAACAGTGTGGTTACGGGGAATATCTCGATTGGCAATCATCTTGGCTTTGCGGTGATGTATTCCGACAATGTCCGAATTGAGGGTAATTTTTCGAGCGGCGATCGTGACCACGGGATCATGATGAACTACACCAATAAAAGCTTCATCATTGGCAATATAATCGAACAGGTCGGCGATAAATGTGTGTTCATTTACAACGCCCATAAGAACCTGCTTCAAGGCAATGTTTTTCAGGGTTGTGATATCGGTGTGCATTTTACTGCCGGTTCTGAACGCAACGAAATCACCGGCAACGCCTTTATCGGTAATCACACACAAGTAAAATATGTAGGGTCAAAATGGGTTGATTGGAGCGCGGGCGGATTGGGAAATTACTGGTCCGACCATGCGGCATTTGATCTGGACGGCGACGGCATCGCCGATTCCGCCTATCGCCCGAATGACATAATGGATCACGTCCTTTGGACCCAGCCAGCCGCGCGTTCCTTGTTAGGTTCGCCAGCCGTGCAATTGATCCGTTGGTCACAATCCGCGTTTCCGGCAACCTTGCCGGGCGGCGTCATTGATCGTGCCCCAATGATGCAACCGAATATCCCCGAAATTCCAGTTTGGGAAGAAATCCAATGATCTCTTTATTCATCGACGATGTCAGCAAAACCTATGGCAAACTGAAAGTCGTCCAAAATGTCACCCTAAAGATCGAGGCCGGCGAACGCATCGCCCTGCTTGGCCATAATGGTGCCGGAAAAACCACCCTAATGCGGATGATCCTCGGTCTGTCGCCGATCACATCTGGGGCCATCACCGTCCTTGGCGTAAAACCGGGCACCCGCGCCGCACGTAGTTCCATCGGGTTCTTGCCTGAAAGCGTGGCGTTCCACGGGGCGTTGACAGGGCGTGAACAGCTCCGGCATTTTGCGCGGTTGAAACGGGCTGGCAAAGGTGCGGCTGACGATCTGTTGGAACGGGTCGGTTTGGGCCATGCCGCAGATCGTAAAATCCGTACCTATTCCAAGGGAATGCGACAACGCGTCGGGTTGGCACAAGCGTTGCTTGGCAAACCGAAACTGGCGATACTGGATGAGCCGACCAGTGGCCTCGACCCGATTTCGCGCCATGAATTTTACGATATCGTCGATGATCTGGCCAAATCCGGCACCGCCGTATTGCTGTCGTCGCACGCGCTAACCGAACTGGAAACTCGCACAGACCGCATCGCCATCATGAGCCAAGGCCAGTTATTGGCCGATGCATCACTAGCCGACCTTCGCAAAAAGGCCCGCCTGCCGATCCACTTATCCGTTACCGCCAGCCCCCAAACCGCCGACCAGATCGCCAATGAACTGGGCGGCGCACGCGCCAATGGTGCATCAATATCCCTGCAATGCCAACCCGAGGAAAAGGTATCCCTGCTGGGCCAAATCACCGGATTTGGCGATGTTATCAAGGATATCGACGTAACGCCCGCCAGCCTCGAAGAACTCTATCGCCATTATAGCGGCGTGAAGCCGGAGGATAAATAATGTCCATCATCGCTGTAACCCAACTGGAATTATTACTGGCTGGCCGCAATATGTGGGTCGCAACCTCCGTGATCATGATGGGCCTGTTCACCGTGGTTTTGACGCTTGCGGGCGGCGCACCAACAGGAACCCTAGGCGTTGATCCGTTGCTGGTCACGCTAACCTCCATCACCACACTTTCCGTCTATCTGATCCCGCTTATCGGCCTATTGCTATCGTTTGACGCAATATCGGGCGAGGCCGAACGTGGCACCCTCGCCCTCAGTCTTACCTATCCGTTATCGCGCGGCGAGATCCTGATCGGCAAGTTCCTCGCCCATACATGCGTGCTGGCCTTTGCCATTGCTGTCGGCCTTGGTTTGGCCGTCGGTTTAACCATTTGGCAATCCGGCGCTGACCTGTCCTATGCCCCGCTGTTCAAATTATTTGGCACCTCCTTGGCGCTAGGGGCCGCGTTTCTGGGTATCGGTTATCTGGTCTCCAGCCTCGTGCGCCAAACCGGTGTGGCGTCCGGTATTGTCATCATCATCTGGCTGGTCTGCGTGGTGCTTTACGACCTCGGCCTGCTGGGCGCATTGGTTGCCGATGATGGCGGCACCTTTACCAAAACCATCTTCCCGTGGCTGCTGGTCGCCAACCCTGCCGACGCCTTTCGCCTGATCAACATGCCAGATGTTTCGGTGTCCGATTTGGCATCAGGCATCAGCGCGGCAGGCAGCGTATCCGGCGCAGCCGCACAATTAACCTCGCTATTGCTATGGCCCCTCGCGGCGCTGACCTTCGCGTGGCTGGCATTCCGAAAGGTAGAACCATGAAAATCGCCCTGCTAATTCCGCTGATCTTTCTTGCTGCCTGCAAGGAAGATACCGCCAGCCTGACCCTGCCCGACCCACTAGCCCTGACCGAAGAAGCTGCCGGCCATTACTGCCAAATGGTGATCTTGGAACACCAAGGGCCAAAGGCACAAGTCCATCTGGATGGCTTTCTGGCACCCTTATGGTTCTCTCAGGTTCGCGACGGCATTGCCTATCTGAAATCCCCTGAACAATCCGCCGAAATATTGGTGCTTTATGTCAATGATATGGGTCTGGCCGTCAGCTGGGAGGAACCCGGAATAGACAACTGGATTAACGCATCAGACGCCTATTTTGTCGTCGGATCCGACGCCATTGGCGGTATGGGTGCGCCCGAATTGGCCCCGTTTGGCACGCAACAACACGCCATAGATTTTGCAGCACTTCATGGCGGGGAAATCCTGCGCCTTGAAGAAATATCCGCTGAAACTGTCCTATCTCCTATCGAATTCGACCAAGCCGCATTGGAGGCACTTGAATGACCACCCGCCGTAGATTCCTGACCATTCTGGCAGGCGCCGCCACCCTACCCGCCTTCGGTATCCAAGCCGCCACCGCCAGCTGGAAAGGTATCGCATTAGGGGCCGAGGCCCAGATTATCCTCGACCATCCCGAAGGCGAGCGCCTGATCACACTGGCCCTAGCTGAAATCCGGCGCTTGGAATCGATTTTCAGCTTATACCAATCCGACAGCCAACTGGCCCGCCTGAACCGCGACGGCAGATTGCCAGAACCAGCGTTTGAGATGATCGAACTCCTATCCATCTGTTCCAGCATCGTCGCCCGTACCAACGGCGCGTTTGACCCAACCGTGCAGGTATTGTGGAAACTCTACGCCGAGGAATTCACCAAAGGCGCACAGCCAACACCCGCACAAATCGCTGATGCCATGACCCTTACAGGCTGGGATCATGTGCGCTTTTCACCGGAATTAGTCACCTTCGATCAATCCGGCATGGCCCTGACCCTGAACGGCATTGCCCAAGGATATATAGCCGATAAGGTTTCCGATATTTTCCGCCAGAACGGCATCGAAAACGTCCTCGTAAACACCGGCGAGATTAGCGCCCTTGGCACTGCCCCGAACGGCGCGGCTTGGCCAATAGCGTTACGTGGCACCAATCAAACCGTGCCCCTTCAAGATCGGGCAATTGCCACATCCGCGCCGCTCGGCACCACGTTTGACGATGGGGGCACCACGGGTCATATCATTGATCCACGTACAGGAATGACTGGTGGTAAATGGTCAACGGTTAATGTTATCGCAACCTCTGCCGCTGAAGCTGACGGGCTATCAACGGCGTTTTGTTTGATGGATGCCAGCGAAATCGACCGTGCCAAAGGAACCACCGAAGTGCGGTTCACATAGGCGGGAATTTTCCTGCGCCATTTGACACATGTCAAGGAGCGGATAAATCTGCTTTATATATTCAGCAAACGATTTTGCGTAATAAGGAACAGCAAATGAAACTAACGACAATTGCCCTAATTGGCGCCGCGACACTTAGTGCCGGTTTCGCTCACGCAGACTCACACGAAGCATCAATAGGCGACGTAGTACAGGCTGCTTTAGATGCCGGCGACGCTGAAAAAGGCGAAAAAGTCTTTCGCAAATGCAAAGCCTGCCATCAAGTTGGCGAAGGTGCGGCTGCACGTGTGGGCCCGCCGCTAAATAACATTCTAGGCGCGCCATTGGGCACCTCCGAGGAGTTCAGCTATTCCGACAATGTGATAGTAATGCGGGATGATGGCATCACTTGGACCACCGAAAATCTAGACCTATATCTTATACGGCCACGCGATTTCATCGAAGGCTCCAGAATGACATTTCCTGGTTTACGAAAAGAAGAAGATCGCGCCGACGTCATCGCCTATTTGGCGACCCTGACAGAGGTCAGCGAGTAACATCTGAATTTGTTATTCGTTGCTGACCATAAGAACGGCCAAGCCAAATCCGTAGAGGTGGCCATAATCCACCTCTACCACCCTCAAATTTCGCCGTTGACGTAAATTATTGTACGGCGGAGTTCGTATAATCGGTCATGAAACGGCTAATTCTCGCAGGACAAATATATCCGCGAAGGGCTTAATCGGCTGTTCGTGAAATTCTGGTCGGAATTACCCACCTCGATTTCGAGGTCATAAGGGCGTTGTTCTGTTGCCACCTCACGCGTCAAAAAGCGAAATCCGTGACGGCCGTCATCCCCTAACACCGGCGGCAGATCAGGCCGTAAATCCGACGCTTCATTTTGGAAAATCAGGGTGCGGTTCCGGCCATCCGTGACATCGTATATTTCTATGTTCATCGGGGTATTCGGGGCCTTGGGGTCCCATGCCCAACCGGCGATTTCGTCACAATTTGCGACATCGATAAAGCCCTCAGGTGGGAACATATCAACGCGGTGCATATCATAAAGGGCCGCCATCGACGCCTGAACTTGGGCAAATGTGCCGACAATCACAAAACTTTGATATTGGTAATCGCCTGCAGGCGCGGGAACCTCATGTTTGATGATATTCCACTTGTTTGTGCGATCCCACGCGTTGGCCACATCATAAAACAACATCTCGTAGGTTTCTATGCGCTCAAAGGTATAGGCCCCCATCGCATAGGCACCATCCGGCGTGGCCATGATCGGGGGCAAAAGGGATGTGTGCACATATGACCATGGCTCGGTAACGGGGCGGGAGGCGGGTTCGCTCAACTCTCCGGTGGCGGGGTCAAAGCGATAACGGGCGGTGAATTCATGGGTCAAATACCCTGTCGGCATCTCGATGAAAAGCGATTGGTAATCACGCTCGAGCGTAATAGTCGCATCAAACGCAATCACGTTTTCTAGGCCACGATACCCGATAGTTACTGTCTTTTCGAACGTATTTTTCGACACAAGGGTTGTGTTTTTAGCCTCGCTCGCACCGCGATCACAAAATCCTGTTTCATGGGGTCCAAGCCAATAAGCCGGGCGCACATATGTCGTCACGTTGTTGGCCGCGCTCGAACAAATTCGTTCCAGCACGGTCGTCGAGCTTTGCTTGAAATTATCCGCCGCAGCGCCGGGCTCCGTCGGGTTCAAACACTCGCCCCAACCATCCAGATGCCATGCATAACTAATTTGGCGACCATGATCATAGATGTTCAAAAACTCTTTTCCGCGCCAATTTATTGACTCGACCGCGCCGCCAAAACGGGCTGAAACACGAAGGGTCAAAGGGTCGCCATCGACCATTCCTGTAATATCACGGCCATAACCGTCATCGGGGGAAATGGTGCATTGTAATTGTCCTTGGGCCGGAACGGCATGTTCAATCTGCTCCAGATCAGGGCCCCCTGCCCCCATTGCCACAACTTGCAACGCGCGGCACCAGTCGCCCGCATTTTCATTAGAAAGACGCCGAAGGTTGATCCTGTAATCGATCCCGAAATCAGCCGCCATTTGGGCCGTGCCAGGACCGTTCACCCCATCAATGGGGCCAGGATCATAGCCGTGCATTAAAAGATGTTCTTGAACACAACGCACGTTATCATTGGCAAATGCCACAGACGAAAACATAAAAAAACAAACGATATGAGCAATAAATTTCATATATTCAGTCTAGGTATCACCTGTTCATTAATCAATATTGATTAGTGAGGATCTCAGGCGCGAAATTTTCCGCTGGATGGCCGTTAATCCAACGCTATTTCAAAACTGGCCCGCTCACAGGTCTATGCAAGTATTGACTATTGGTAGATGAATTGTAGACTGATATTCTTGCAAATTAAGGATATTTCAATGGCTGCTGCATTTACACCACTCGGCAACGAGTTCCTAATCCCTTCAGAAAACTTTTCTGTTTCACACCTCCACATTCCCGAAATCACCGGACTTGCCGATGGCGGTTATGTTATCGTTTGGCCGCGATTTGTTAGCGGGGAAAACTACAACGTATTTGCCCAGCGGTATGATGCCAGCGGCACCAAGGTTGGCGCGGAAATTACCGTAAATACATTCACCGACGATGCACAATATGCACCTTCCATTGCCGGGCTAAGCGATGGCGGCTTTATCATCACCTGGAATTCTTATAATCAGGATGGAAACCCGTCAGGTGTGTATGGGCAGCGATATGATGCCAGCGGCAGCACTGTTGGCGCGGAATTCCAAATCAATAGCTTTGATGAGTCAGGAACCATCCGTAATAGCGAAGTGAGCGCGCTTGCTGATGGCGGCTTTATTGTGACGTGGGAATCTACGTCCCAAGACGGGGTATCCGCGCAAAGATATGATTCAAATGGTGACGCTGTCGGGAATGAATTTCTGATCGACACGGTTTTCTCAACAGTTGGCGCTAAAGCTCCGGCAATTACGGGACTTACTGATGGTGGTTTTGTCGCAACTTGGGATGCCTACGCATTGGATGGTACGAAAGGTAATGTTTTCGCGCAGGTTTTTGATGCCAATGGTGATGCAGTTGCCGCCACCTTCACAGTCAATACATATACGGCTGACTGGCAATCAACGTCATCTGTCAGCGCACTGGGTGATGGCGGCTTTGTTGTAGTCTGGCATTCTGATATAAATCAAGACGGAATTGGTGGTGACGGGGTTGGCAGTCAGGATGGCTCTGCTGACGGGGTTTATGGACAACGTTATGATGCCACTGGTGCACCGGTTGGCAGCGAATTTCAGGTGAACACCACTACCGCCGGAGATCAGAATAACGCGTCAATAGCGGCTCTTGCTGATGGTGGTTTTGTGGTGGTCTGGGCATCAGATGGCCAAGACGGCGAAGGTTTTGGAACCTTTGGGCAACGCTATGATGCTAACGGCGACCCTATTGAGGGCGAGTTTCAAATCAACACGCAAACCCAAGGCGACGAATACAAAGCCGAGGTTACGGCGCTCGCAAATGGCGGGTTTGTTGTAACTTGGGTGTTGGATGACAGTGACTCCGACGCTGACGGGATCTACGGTCAACAATTTGCAGCACAGTTATTCGGCACGTCCGGTAATGATGTGATCACCGACACATTCGGGGCCAACTGGCTGGATGGTCAGTCTGGTGACGACATCCTTTATGGGGCAACTGGTAAAGACCAGATATATGGCGGTTCTGGCAATGACGCTTTGTTTGGTGGCAAAGGGAAAGACACCCTGTTTGGCGGTTCTGGCGATGACGTTCTGTCTGGCGGCAAAGGGGATGATACCCTTATTGGCGGCGAAGGGATTGATACGGCTGATTATTCATCCGAAACGGCAGCGATAATTGCCGATCTTAAGGCCGGTAGCAGCACAGGAAGCAGCGCGGGCTTCGACACATTTCAAGAAATAGAGAATGTAACCGGCACAGCCTTCAAGGATGTAATCACCGGCGATGCACAAACAAATATTCTGGATGGCGGTGCGGCTGACGACAAACTTAAAGGCTTGGCTGGCAGCGACATTCTTTATGGCAAAAAAGGCGCGGATAAACTTTATGGTGGGGCGGATAGCGACAGCCTGTTTGGCGGCAAACAGGGCGACACACTCTATGGCGGCAAAGGTCAGGACCAGCTCTTTGGTGGGGCGGGAAAAGATGACCTGCGCGGCGGAAAAGGTGCCGATACCCTTGTTGGTGGCACAGGTGATGACATTCTGAAGGGGGCATCGGGGGCAGATATTTTTGTGTTCAGTTCCAACGACGGGTCGGACACAATTCTGGATTATAAAGACAATACCGACAAGATCGATCTAAGCGGGTTTGGGTTTTTGACAAAAGCCGAAGCTCTTAGCCATTTCTACGAGAAGGGTTCAGCCTCCAACGATGTGGTTGGGTTTGATTATGACGGCACCACAATCAGGATCGAAGGGGCTGATTTGGGTGACATCAACGGTGGCGATATTATCATCTAAGGGAAAATGCAGGCGACCTTTGGCAAATCATTCAAGGGGTTTCCAAAGGTCAGCCAATGCAATCATTGCCATAAGTTTAAGGGTATTACCGTAATAATCCTCGTCGCTGATAGGCGCCGAGATCAGCGTAGACCAAAGCATATCTATCCAAATTTGATCGGCTTGAGGGTCGCCACTACCCGCAAGCGCGCCAGCGGCGAACATTGCAACAAACGCTGTTGAATTGTCCGATTGGTCACGTGGACTTGTTCCATTTAGGCGATAGGTCGATGCGATTAGCAAAGGGTCGCCATTTGTTGCATTTCTTATCCAGCGGTTGATCTTTTCCAGATGGGTCTGCGCCCGAATATCGCCAGTTTCAAGCAGGTCGAGCGACAATCGCCACGGAAACCGCAGCGCGTTCCACGAAAATTGTCCATCGCCGCTCCCCTCAAGAAAATCCGCTTTTGCAGGTCGTGGAGCGCTAGGTAATCCGATCAGAAAGTCAGGAACCAATCCGGTGTCTTTTGCGTAATTACGCGCAACCGTGCCCCAAACCGCATATCCGCGCTCGCGGATAGCACGCCATTCACGGGCATGGTTGTCGCCTGCCTTTGCAAAGATCGCAAAGCTTGCGGGCATGAAATCCGAGCTTCGCGAAGAATACGCGTATTCTCCCGTGTTTGCCCAATCGCCCAAACGCATCATCCCGTCAAAAGTGACCTCTTGGGCCAGAATGGCATCACGCGCTGTACGCGCCTCTGAACTATATCCGCCCCAAACATCATCTGCCAGTTGCAACGCCAACGCTATATCGAGATCCCCGTCAGTGGCCGACATATCCCCGCCATCGGGTGCATCCACACAATCCCGGGTCTGGTTCCACGCCATCAGACCAGCGTCAGATGCCGCTGGATGGGCCTTGTAGAATTCGACCATTCCATCGAACAATCGATGGGCATTAGGATCACGATGCGCCATACGCACAAGGGCAACCATTCCATATCCATGCGCCTCTGACACAGTCAAAGTGGAATTATGGCTACCACCCCATGTTTGTTTATCATCGCCAGATGTATCGACATATACGCCCCCACACCCTTCACGCAAATAAACGCGCTTCCAGTCCGCCCAAAACGCGTCAACGGCTGCCAATCGCTCGGACTTAGGGGCGGAGGGCATATAGATTTCGGCGCTAACCTGAATTGGATACAAGATGATCATTATGAGCAACGTAAATGCTTTTATGAAGGTGAGCATATCAATATACCTCGCGTTGTTGTTCTGATTTGAAACAAACTCGTCACGGCCCTTGGCTGACATTCGTATAGCATGAAATATATGCAGGCTGCGATCAACCGGCATTCGAAATTCATTTCCCCGACCACAGGCACGATAATGGTGCCGCCATCATTTTGTCGCCAAACGGCACGACCTGATCGTGATCATAAAGAACCAGCCCCAGAACGAACTTATCCCCACAAGCTTCCGCCAGTTTCCGCATGCCCGAAAAATCAGATGTAGACACCGATGCCGAGGATTTCACCTCAATCCCCACAACTTCCCCGCGCCTGTTTTCGATAACAATATCAACCTCGTTCTTGTCCTTATCCCGAAAATGGGAAAACGTGCATCTTTGCCCGCTCCAAGTCGCTATCTTCTGAAGCTCGCTAAAAACAAACGTCTCCAGAACCGGTCCGAAGGATGTCTTGTCCTTACGCATAACATCTGGCGAGATATCCCTTAGCGCCGCCAAAAGCCCCGCATCAAGGAAATGCAGCTTTGGCGATTTCGTCAATCGTTTCAGTTTATTCGTGAACCACGGTTGAAGCGTCTGAACGATGAAAAGGCTTTCAAAAATACCGAGATATTTTTGTGTCGTGACATGGTTAAGGTCAACGCCACTGCCAATACCCGAATAATTGACGAGCTGCCCCGAATATTCGGCCATCACGTTCAATAATTTTGGCATAACGGCCAGCTGTTCAATATTCGCAATATCCCGAACATCGCGCTGCACAATGGCGTCGATATAACTGTGATACCAATCTTGCTTTCGCCCCCATTTCGTACGGGTTATGGCCTCGGGATAACCTCCGGCCAGAACTATTTCGATCAGATCGTCACCCAGTATTACATTTTCAACCGTCGGCATAACCCCCGCAAAAACATTATCCAGAAAGGTCGATTTTTTGCCTTCTATCTCTGCTCGCGAAAGCGGCAGCAGTTTGACGACCTCCATCCGGCCAGCCAATGAATCCGCTACGCGCGGAACCGTCATAAGGTTTGCAGAACCCGTCAATAAGAAGCGCCCCGGAATCTGGTTCCTGTCAACCTCGGTCTTGATGGCAAGCATCAAATCCGGTGCCCGCTGAATTTCGTCTATGACCGCGCGATCAAGCCCCCGCAAGAACCCGAC
Organism: uncultured Rhodobacterales bacterium; assembly: GCA_964649035.1. GTDB lineage: Bacteria > Pseudomonadota > Alphaproteobacteria > Rhodobacterales > Rhodobacteraceae > NORP23. The sequence continues at coordinate 11,424 of CAZYMT010000013.1, read as the reverse complement.
CGGATCGTCATTTGCCGCCGCAAGGACCGTCGGATCATCCAATGTAAAGAAGGGTATTTCATCCGCAGCGATAGCAGTTGCCAAAGTTGTTTTACCTGACTGTCGCGGTCCCGATATCAAGACAACGCGGGTGTCCGCCAGCGCTTCTTGTACTCTGATTTTGGCAAAACGGGTATACATCATTGCTCCAACTATGTTCGACCAATTGAAATTACAACTCCGACCAATTGAAAGTCAAGGGCCGACCAATTGAAACTGGTTGCCCTCTAGGCTTGCTTTTCATCGTATTTCCAATAGCCGGCAAAACTGATCGTGTCCTTGTCCAGCTTATAGGTATCAGCCAAATACAAACGAATGCGTCTTACCGCAGATGTTTCCGCAGCCAGCCAGACAAATACCGCACTATCCGGCTTGGGAAAGTGCAATTTTTCGGCTTCTTCATACAACAGTTCGCCGGGTTTTTGCCCCTTGTCCTTTATCAAATATTTTAGGCTCAGGCCTGACCATTCGGGAACCGTCAAACAATCTTCTTGGCGCGGAACCTCGACAAAAACGCTAACTTCGGGGGGGTCAGCCAGTTCAGCGAGCTGTTCAAGGATCCCGACAACCGCAGGCAAACCCGTTTCATCAGCAAACATTACAAATTTCTTTGAACTGTCCAGTGGAACCCACCGACACCCAGCAGGTTTTTCGCTAGCCGAATGGCAATGCGCCCGTATTTGCATGCGGTTTCCAATTTCAACATTCATCGCCCATCTCGACGCGGGGCCTTCATCGCCGTGCAACACAAAATCCACGTCAAATTCGTTCAATTCAGGTCGCAATGCGCGGATGGTATAGGTTCTGATGGGTGGGCGCGTGTCCTTGGGCAAACCGTTATACTGCGCCTGATCCTCCACATGGATCACGCTGCCATCCGCGTTGGGGATGAATAGTTTGATCCATTGATCGGGGGCGTGCATCCGCATATTTTTGACCATATCCCCTTTGAACCCAATCCTTATAAAGGACGGAGAGAGGCGTTCAATGCTGCAAACCTCAACATCAAAAAACCGCATGGTTATGGGTTTTTCTTGCCCGAATAACGCTTGACGCGGGGCTTTCAGAACTGTGTTCAATTTTATCAGTATGCTCATGTTTCAGGCGCCTTTTTTGGTAGGCGGGGGCACATAGCGCCCCCGCCGATTGGGTTAATCATCGATATGGGTGAAGCCGCGACCGATCACATGGGTCAACACCTGATCAAGCGCAAAGTTAAGCGAGCTGAACGAGCCGGAATAGAACGGCGAGCGCGGCAGATAGATTATCTGGTTTTCCTGACATGCCTTCAGGAAATCACAAAACCCCGGTGTTATCGCCTCAAATTCGGCGGCGACCAATTCAGGGGTATTTTGATCATCCCAATTCACATCAAAACTGGTGAAGATAAAGTCGGAGTCCATATCGAGTAAAAGTTCCCCGCTTAATGAATCGCCATTGCCCGTGATATTGCCGATATATTCGGCAACAGTGTCAGTTTGGCCAAAACCTATACTGCTGATAACTTCGGTCAGGGCATACAGATTTTTGTAAAGGTCAAAACCACCATCTTCGGCCCAAGGCTGCAACGTAACAACCGCGATATCAGCCGCATCCGGTATCAACCGCTGCGCTTCGGCAATGCGGGCCTCGAATGCCGATAACCGTTCATTATACTGGTCCAGTTCGCCAGCAATATCGGCAATTGCCTTGATCCGGCCCATATAATCTAGCTCTTTGAGGTCAACCAAAACGGTGGGTGCAATGGCCGAAAAATGCTCAAAGACCTCCAAATCATTGCTTCGCCCGATAATCAGATCAGGCTGCAAGGACGCGACCACTTCCATGTCAATTTCATTGAAAACGCCAATGAATTCAATGTTGCTGTTATGGAAATCCACGCCAAAAAACGTATTTACGGCGCGGATAAAACGGACGCCATCCTCGGAAACCCGCCCATGACTGCCAACAATCGCTTCTGTTTTGCCAAATTCGACCAGCGGCAGGGTAACACTCAGATCATGCAGCGATACGATACGTTGTGGATCAACTGGAATGCAGGTTTCCCCACCGGCATGGGTAATCGGGCGCAGGCCCGTATCGCAATCAAGCGCCATTGCCGAGGTAGTAAAAAATAGGCTGGCCAAAGCGGCCGCAAAGATGATTTTCATTGGCATTTCCTTTGTAAGGTTGAGTTTCGTTAATCAGCGTGGCATCGGCGTGAATTCACGGCCGCCGATTTCAGACATGATCATGTAAGTAACGGCCCCAAGCGCGTAATAAGACGTTGTTGCCCCTAGTGAACGGCTGACAATCAACATCTGATTTTCGCGGCAAGCATGCAACAATTCACACCAGCCCGGCAGAATGCTGTCGAAATTGGCCCGAATATCGGCGGGTGTGTCGCCCCCAGTTTCACGGAATGTCGTAATAATGAAATCGGCATCAAATCCTGGCAAGAATTCCGCCGTAAAGTCGCGACTGTCGCCTTCGGGGATCGCTGTGATCAGCGCAGGGCGTTGGAAACCGGCATCGACCAGTACCCTGCCGATATTGCCGTAAGGATTATAGGCAAACAGTTGACCATAAGCTGGATAATTGCCAACCCAAACGATATCGGAATTGTCAAAATCGATACCTGTGATCGCAGCACTGGAGCGGATAAACGCCTCCTCCTCAGTGTCGCCACGACCATGGCTTCCGACCAGCGTTACGCCAAGTTCTAGCAGCGGCACAGTCAAAACGCTGTCATGCAGCGACACGATACGCAGTGGCTTACCGGGGATGGATACCTCGGTTCCGGTATCGTCGGTAACGGTGCGCATTTCTTGCGCGATTGCGGGGGGGTAAAGGTTGTGGCGAATGCCAGAACCATGGTGCAAAGCAGGTGTTTTCTCACAGTTACTCTCCTAATATTGATTTTGGAAGATAACTGGCTGGGGTGATCACCCTTGGCTGGCTGGGGGTTGTTTTCCCATTTGTAAAATGCCCGGCAATGTATCGCCGCGCCAAATTTTAGCGGGCGTCATCTCTGTCATCCGCATAGGTATTGGGGTCACCGTCCAATGCAGCTTCAATCATCGGCACCAGGGTTTCAATGGCATAAGGCAGGCTCAACAGCGTCGCGTGTGAAAATGCGCTACCCAAAAGTTCCCCGACGATTACCTCGTGGCCCTTTTTCGTAACCTCGAGGAATGGGTGCGCATCCAAAGCAAGAACAAGTTCAAATTGATCGTTTTGGGTCAACCAAATAAGGAGATCCCCTTCAAGAGGCGAAAGATCCCCAAGATCAATTTCAACCCAGTGACCGTCTCCGTCCTCCATCATTTCATCAATGGCCGCAGGCGTTTCAAAACCAAGATCCGCCAGAATTTGCGCGTGTACATCAATCGATGTGTATGCAGCAATCGTAGAATATTCACCCGGCGCCTCACCCCAAATATCGGCAATGACAGCGGATTTTCCGGCCCAGTCTGGATGCGCGGCAGCAATATCGGCAAGTTCGGTTTGTATGGCTTCAACCTTCGCTATAGCCTCCACCTCAAGGCCCAGAACCCGACCTGTAAGAATTGCGCGCGCCCGCCAAGTCATCGCATAATTTTCCGTACCCTCGGCGACAGCTATAACTGGCGCAATCTGCGAAAGTTTTTCGTATTCGCTAGCGGTGATTCCAGAGGCTAGCGCGATGATTATATCCGGATCAACGGCAGCAATAGCCTGAATGTCGATGCCGTCTTTCAAGACCACGGGTGTACCCTCAAGCAGCACATCTGCCCACGGAAAGACCGAACGCGGGTAAGCATCATACAAGTGCCGGATCACCAGTGGTTGAACTCCCAACGCCAAAATATAGTCAGCGCCGTCAGCATCGATCGAGGCAACACGTTCGGGTTTTGATTCAATAACAGTCGTGCCGAATTTATGCTCGATAGTTAGGGGGAACTCTTGTGCCAACAGCGAGGTACCCACGCTGAATAGGAAGAACGGGATGGCAAACACTGTCATTAGAATGTGTCTCATGGGTATATCCTTTTACTAAGTGATAGCTGGCATAAGCTCATAATTGACGATTATATTGACTGCGAATGATCAGTAACAAAAACACCGGCACCCCAAGGATGGCAGTTAAAATTCCGGCGGGAATTTGCACAGGTGCCAACGCGGTGCGCCCAACATAATCGGCCAAGCTTACCATAACTGCGCCAGTCAGCCCCGTCAGCAACAAATGCTGACCAACACCGGAATGGGCAATGCGCCGCGACAAATGCGGGGCCACCAACCCAACGAACCCCAGCGGCCCGACAGCCGCAACACCAAACGCGGCAAGGGCCACCGACAGGCTGATCAACCCGATGCGCGCGCGCCGTATACGCACGCCAAACCCAGTGGCCATTTCCGTACCCATCCGCAGCGCCGCCATTGGGCGCGTCGCCCAGAACAGTAACGGCAACAGCAGAATGGTGATAAGGCTAAGCCCCCAGACCTCCTCCCAGCCAGCTGCGTGAATGGAACCGGCCAGCCAAGCCAGCGCCTCTTGGGCGTTGTAAATATCGCCGTAGGTCAGCATCGCGGTGCCAAAAGCCGAAATAAATGCAGCCACCCCGATACCCGTCAGGATAAACCGCATGGTTGCCCCGTCGCTGCGCTGCATGGCGATCCATTGGATCAATATCGCCACGGCTAGGGCCCCGCCAAATGCCGCAATTGGCCGCCACACGGTACTGACCTCCGGATACATAACAATTAGCGTAATCACAGCAAGACTTGCGCCCTGACTGACGCCCACCAATGATGGGTCGGCCAGCGGATTACGGGTGATATTTTGCAATATCGCGCCGGACAGGCCAAACAGCATACCCGCCAAAATCGCAACGATCATACGTGGAAACCGCAGCTGCCAAACCACAGTGTCAGCTACTTTTGACGGCGGATTCCCCATCAGCGTTGCCCAGACACCAGACATCGACAATTCGAATGACCCGCTGGTTAGGCTGGCCGCCATTATCAGCAGTAACAGCCCCGATAACACCAAGGATAACCACAAAGCCCGCCTTTGAAGTAACAGCGTGACACGCCCCCCAAAACCGCTGATTTGGATTGGCGGTTGCGCTAATTTCATAACCGCACCCTCGCCAACCAGATGAAAAACGGTGCGCCAAGCATCGCGGTCATGATGCCAGTGGATATCTCGACCGGGGCGAGCACCAAGCGGGCGGCAATATCGACAAGCAGCAGATATATCGCCCCAAACAGCGCTGAATAGGGCACGATAAGCCGATAGTCAGCCCCGAAAAACAGCCGCGCCACATGCGGAATGACCAGCCCAACGAACCCCATTGGACCGGCAATCGAAACTGCCGCCGCTGTCAGCGCAATAACTGCCACCATTGCCAGCGTTTTCAGACGGGTCACATCAACGCCCAGCCCCGCCGCTGTATCATCCCCCATGGCCAGCGCTGTAACCTGACGGGCAATGCCCAAGGCCAGCAGTAACCCGCCAGCCATCCACGGCAGTGACCACAAAAACACCTCAAAACTGCGCCCAGCCAAAGAGCCGCTAAGCCAGACCCGCAAATTCTCAAAACTCTCATCATCCATAAGGTTCGCAAGGGTGATAAACGCCCCCAGAAAGGCCGATATAGCCGCGCCGGACAGCACCAGCGTCAGCGGGGTTGCCCCACCAGGGGCCGCGCCTGCAATGCCCCAGACCAGCACGGCCGCGCCAAGCGCACCTGCCGCCGCAATCAGCGGTATCCAAGCACTGCCAACCACATGAAAGACCCCGATCGTCATAACCACAGCGAAGGAGGCGCCGACCAGCAACCCCAAAATCCCCGGCTCGGCCAAAGGGTTGCGTGTGATGCCTTGCATTAACGCGCCTGCAACCGCCAAAGATGCCCCGGCAAAGGCAGCAATAGTTGCCCGCGGCAGACGAAGGTTATGGATAATGACATGTTCGAAAATGGTACTATCATAGACTGTCAGCGCCTCGAACACCGTCCATAACGGCACCGATTTCGCCCCAACGGAAATATGCCACATAAAACCCAGTGCCAATCCGGCCAACACAAAAGGCATGGCTGCAAATCCAACCCTCATCCCCCTGCCCCGTTAACGCGTGGCACACAAATGGGGCGGCCGGTTTCAGGGTCAGGAATGACTTGAGCATCCAGATCGAACACCTGTTTCAACCGCTCTGGTGTCATAATACCGCGGGGTGTCCCCGATGCCACAATCATCCCTTCGCGCATCATCACCAGATGGTCACAAAAAGCGGCGGCAATGTTCAATTCATGCATCACCACAACCAACGTGCGACCGGATTTTGCCACCTTTTGCAGCAACGTCATCACATCGACCTGCACCTTCAGGTCAAGAAATGTTGTTGGTTCGTCCAGCAATATAATCGGCGTATCCTGCGCCAGCACCATCGCGATCCAGCACCGCTGACGTTGCCCCCCCGACAGGCTGGACACCGGGCGGTCGGCAAATTCCTCGGTTTGGGTATCGGCCATAGCCTCGGCAACCGCATGGCAATCTTCAGGCGACCATTGTTGCAGCAAACTTTGATGTGGATAGCGTCCTTGTGACACCAGTTCGCGAACGCTCAACCCTTCAGGTGCAATTGGCCCTTGCGGCAGCAACGCAAGCTTGCGGGCAACCTCTTTGGTTGGAATATCATGCACAGGTTCACCGTCGAGCAACACCTCGCCGTCTGACGGCAGCAATATCCGCGCCATCACCTTAAGCAGCGTTGATTTACCACAACCATTTGGCCCTACAAGCGCGGTAATCCCCCCCTCGACAGCCCTAAAATCAATACCTTTAAGAATGGATTCTGCGCCGTACCCTGCGGTGATATCCGACACCTGCAAACGGTGCTGTGTGTCATTGCCTACGCCAACGAAGGTTTCTTGACCTCTATTTTGCATGACCGTCATCAACATCATTTAGGGTTACCAAGTTGGCTTTGCGCGCATGCAGCACAAACCGATCAGTTGTGAAGGTCCGCAACCAATCGCTCGGCTCAGCGGTTTTTCGTTGAGCTTGACGGATTGAGCTGTAGCTAAGGCGTTCGACATCTTGGAAACCGACACTGGTTGCCAGATTTTCAAGCGCATCAAAGGAAAAACCGGCCGCAAATGGCAAGTGTTTACGAATTTCCGCGTTTTGACCTTGCAGCCCCTCGCTGTCCTTGGGCAATAATGGGGAAACCGGTTCTATCAGGTTGATGATTTTATGAATTAAGTTATCTTTCAGCGACTTACGCATAAAGTTCCCGTCAAAAATCACCAAATGCCCACCGGGACGCAATACGCGAAACCAATCCGCCAACGCCTTTTCCGGCTCCAACAATGTCCAGACCAGATGGCGGCAGGTGACGGCATCGAATGTGGCATCGGGCAAATTTGTTGCCTCGGCATCGCCAGATAAATAGGTCGCACGATCACCTTTATCCGCGTGTTTCGCCCGGGCTTTTGCCAACATCGCATCCGAAAAATCCATGCCCGTCACACGGTGCCCTGCCGCAAACAGGATTTTGCTAACCTCGCCGGTGCCACACCCGATATCGAGGATATGCTTTTCGCCCTGCCCCAACATTCTCGTATACATACCAGTCCACGCGTCCAACTCGACCCCCTCGCTCACCTGATGGCTAAAGGAGTCGTCGAAGGTTTCCGCCCGCGCCGACCAATAATCGCGGATTTGTTCCTTTAGGTCGAAATTTTCGTTCACGATGCTTCCAGCAATTGCGCTTCGACGAATAACGACCCGCGATCCGTGTGGTTCAGATGCGTGGTAACCTTGTAAGTTTCGCCGATTGCATCGAGGGCGAGAACATCCTTGGGGGGGCCGTCAGCGACCACCCTGCCCTCGCGGATCAGGATCAAACGGTCACAGAATTGTGCGGCCAGATTAAGGTCATGCAGCGCCGCAATCCCGATCATCTCGCGTTCATGCACCGCCTTGCGTATGGCCGTCAGGATCGACAATTGGTGGTGAAGATCAAGCGCACTTGTCGGTTCATCCAGCAACACCAGCGCCGGATCACGGACCAAGGTTTGCGCCACCGCCACCATCTGCGCCTGACCGCCACTAAGCGCACTGATGCCGCGCGACGATATATGCGTTAGCGACAGTTCTTCAAGCACCTCGGCAACCCGTTCCAGATTGTCGTTTTTCACCCGCCAACCTGTTGTTTGCTTCAGTGCCAGCAATACACTTTCGAAGACGCTAAGGATCGCATTGCAGCCAAACGCTTGTGGCATATAGGCAACGCGGCGCGCACGTTCACTGCGCCGTAGGGTGGCAAGGTTGGTGCCCTCCAAAATGACCTCGCCAGCGCTTGGTTTCAACAACCCCGTGATCGCCCGAAACAAGGTCGATTTTCCTGATGCGTTCGGCCCGATCAACCCGACCAGCTGTCCGCGTTTGACGTCCTTGATCGATATGTCATGCAACACCTGATTGCGACCATAGGACAGGTCAATATTTTGCAATGAAAGGCTCATCTCAACTTCTCCCGTCTTGTGGACAGAATAAGCGATATGAACACCGGCACCCCGATCAACGCGGTGATAATCCCGATTGGGTAAATTACGCCCGGCGTGATGGATTTCGACAAGATCGAGGTCAGCGACATTACCAATGCCCCGACCAAGGCCGAGAGCGGCAGGAAGAACCGTTGATCCTCGCCGACCAGCATCCGCGCGATATGCGGACCAACCAAGCCGACGAACCCGACTGTGCCGACAAAGGCCACGGCGGTGGCGGCCAGCAAGGAAACGCAGATCAGGATTTCGACCCGTAAGCGCCCAACATCAACCCCCATGCTTTGCGCGGTTTCTTCGCCCATCCTTAGGGCCGTCAGTTTCCATGTGCGAACAATGCAAAACGGTACGATGATTGCCATCAAAAGAGATCCCAAGGCGATTTTGTCCCAACTTGCACGACCCAGTGATCCCATCATCCAGAATATGATCCGCGCCAACTGATCCTCGGATGCCATATATTGAGTCATTGCCAGTAACGCATTGAAAGTAAAGAATATAGCGATCCCAAACAGGATCATGGTTTCGGACCCCACCCCCTTCATTCGCGTGGCCAGCAACAATAATCCGCAAGTCAGCAGTGCAAAGACAAAGGCATTCACCGTGACCAGTAACGGACCAACACCGGGTACTAGGCTCCAGCCGAAAATGATGGCAATAGCCGCGCCAAAACTGGCCGCAGATGACACGCCAAGTGTAAATGGTTCGGCCAACGGATTGTTAAGAATCGTCTGCATTTCAGCGCCAGCAACCGCCAACATTGACCCGACGAGTATGGCCGTAACCGCAATCGGCAGCCGGTAATCCCAGATGATGACTTCCATCTTGATGCCGTGCGCGGATTTATCCAGCAGCGTTTCAATAACCATCATCAACGGGAATTTTCCCGGTCCATGCGCAACATCCCAAAGGAAGCTGAACAGCAGCATCGCCGCCACAACGGCCATAATCAAAAGGCGTCGTGAAACTTGTGTTGAATAACTTTTGCCCGCATCAAATTCAGGCGTGGCACCAATATCGGCCATATCCGTATCCCCTCTAATAAATAGGCCCCGCAATCCCCTGCGAGGCCGTGATATTATTTACTCCAACGCACCCCAGAAGATGCCGCTCGTTTCAATCGGAAGGAACCGATCATGCAATTCCTGCCAGTTCGCATCTGGGTCCAGATCCTCGAACAATTCCGGATGGAACCATTTGGCGAATTGCTGCATCACAACGAAGTGGTACGGGCTGTTGTAGAACTGGTGATAGACCGAATAGAAACGCTCGTTCTTCACCGCTGAAAGTTCTGGCCAACCTTTACGTGCCGCCAAGAATGCCAGGCGCTCCTGCACCATTTCAGGCGAGGCTTCATAGCCAAAAAGTACCGCTTGGGTTGCCGGATTGGCCTCGGACCAGTTGGCACCTGTACCGATAATCACGTCAGGATCATCAACAAATATCACCTCGGGGTTCACGTTCCCTGCAAAGCCCGGGAAATGCTGCGTGCCCCAGTTGATACCACCGGATAGATCGACCAAACGACCCATATTGGCGCTACCAAAAGTGCCACAGCAATTGTCGGGGCGATAACCCGCAGCGCGTTCAATGAACACAAGTGGCTTGTCTTCGTCTTTGATGGTTTCAACAACGCTATACACGGCCATCATTTGTTGCGTGTAGAAATCAACAAATTCATCGGCTTTGTCGCGGCGGTCAAACACTTTGCCCAGCAATAGAAGGCTCGGCACGGTGTTGGAGGTCGGACGTTGACGGAAATCGATGAAGATCACCGGAATGCCGGCTTTGTCCAGTTTCTCGATGATGCCACTTTCTTGTGCGTCCAGCAGTTTGCCAAGGTTTAGGATCACCAATTCTGCATCCAGCGAAATGATGGTTTCAAGGCTGTATTCCGCCGCATAGGGGCTGCCGAGGTTAGGGATGTCAGCCGCTTGGGGGAAAACATCAAGGTATTTACGATACGCATCCGGATCATATTTGATCAGGTCATCTTTCCAGCCAACCACACGATCAAACGGATTGTCGTCCAGTACTGCCAGTGAGTAAATCATCCGGCCTTCGCCAAGGATTATACGTTGTACACCGCGCTCCACCTCGACGGTACGGCCCGCAATATCAACAACGGTGATAGTATCAGCGTGGGCCAGTGCCCCGCCAAACGAAAGGGCCGCAGCCCCCAAAATAAGCGCACGCAAACGGTGCAAAACCCCATAGGTCATAACAACCCCTCATTAGTTTAATTTTCAAGGATGTCTGGCTGGGTACAGTGCTGCCGAGGCTGACGGGATGGTTAATACTGGTATCTGATCAAAAGAGTCAAGATACTAGATTTCAACACATAATCGACAGGCTTAAGCCCTGCCCGCCATTTCATTGCGCAGTTGACAGCTGTCACATCATGCAGCCAACTCCTTTTCGGAATTCAGCAGCGACATCACCATTGGTCCGAGGCTAAACGCCCGATCCTCGGCCTTGCGTGTTAATGCTCGCAAATATCCACCCGGATTTTTAATCTCCGTGATCCGTTGCATGATACAGGCCACCGTAATTGCCGCATTCGCCTGCCCCATCGCATTTTGCGCCCGTTGCCAAGCATCCGGACTAATCCCCATCATGCCGCGCACAAATCCTGCTGTCGCTACCAGTTCATGCCAGTGCTGCGGTTCTCGGTCTGCGTAGGGTACGATATCAGGACAGGCCTTTAGCACCAGCGGCAGCGGTAAATTCACCTGCTTCAGCGGTTCCGCATCGGTTGGGGCCTCCGTTTTCGGTATATCACCTTGACCCGGATTATGGCCCCATGCTTGGGCAATCATCCGGCATTCCAACGCAAACTGCGTGGTGTTCATAT
>CAZYMT010000012.1:9603-31714 GCA_964649035.1 uncultured Rhodobacterales bacterium | reverse complement strand
CCAGTCCAATAAAGCGCCCAAGGAAGCGATGCGACCATTCCCACCAGTAAATCCCCTTGAATTCGGCCAGCGTCATATTGGCGTTCACCAGCTGGAATTCCGGCGTCGCCTGATATTTGTCAAACTCCGCAATCCAGTCAGTTGCCCCAAGCGGCGGGATCGCGCCTGTCACGGGTTTCCATTCGGTGATCGACAGACCGCTATCCGTCAGCCGCGTCATACCGCCAACCAAAATCATCGCCACAACTAGTAAGAAAATCACCACTAACCACAGCGCAATAACCCCTCGCGCCGTTTTCTTGACCACAGGAGGCATAGCGCCGGTTTTGCGTTTCTCGGTCCCGACTTCTTCAAATATACTGCGGCCGTTGCTCACGTTGTGCTCCTTACAAGGGTCGTAATTCTGGATTTACTGACTATCTTGTTAAAACAAATAGGTCCAATGCCATTTTTTAAAAGGATTCGACAATGTTGCGGAAACTAACAACTGCCACGGCGCTACTTTTCTTTGCTATGTCACCGATGGCGCAAGCCGCCGAAATCGACCTCAATCGGCTTGCCCGAAGTTATTTCAGCCCCGCGACAACGACAGATAGGTCAGCAGCCCTCGTTGAAATTACTGACGAAGCACAAACTGACAATGGTGCGCTATTTCTTCAGGGATTGGCCGAAATGGCTCAAATGTTCGAACAATTCGGCTACGATCTTAGCAAGCACGGTCTTGATCCATCGGGTAGCGAATTTCTGCCCCAACTCTTTTTTGTGCCAACTGTAGAAATTGAAGAGATCGAACCGCTTGATTATCAAAAGTTCCGCACGATCCTTCAGCGAGCCGAGCAAAGTCTGGATGTCGTCATAGCAACCCTGCAAGGGGTAAATCAGACTGACGAATTTGGCGTCCTGTTGAATTTGGACAAAACACGGATGAATTTCACCGGTTCTGAAGAATTCTCAGATAAATTCAGCATTTCAACGGCGATCAATATGATTGGTGGCGGTGGCTCCCAACAAGATCCAATGATATTCCGTTTAGACAATGCCGATGCGATTTGGCTGGAAGGGTATGCCCATTTGATGAAAGCCAATCTCAATTTCTGGCTGTCACATGACTTTGAGCAAACCTTCAATGATAGCTTCCATGCGTTTTTCCCAAAGGCTAACCTGCCGCTGCAAGATGCCCTCGCCCAAAACGACCCAAGGGTGCGCTGGGGGCGCGAGGCTGATCTGATTTCCATCATCCATAACATCAATTGGGACGTGATCGAGCCCGAGCGCCGCATCACATTCATAAACGAGTTAAAATCCGTTGTGGAGCTTAGCCGTGAAAACTGGGCGGCAATTCTAGCCGAATCCGACAATGATCACGAATGGGTTCCTGGCCCGCACCAACCGGGTATTAACCCGCTGACAGGCGCAGAAATCACCCAAGAGATGCTTGACGGTTGGTACAGTGTTCTGACGATGGCCGAACGCGTGTTGGACGGTGATTTGCTGATAGGACATTGGCGTTTTCCGGATCAGGGAATTAACTTTAACCGGTTGATGCTAGAGGCCGATCATTTCGATCTAATCCTGTCAATAACCGGCCCCGGTGTCGCGCCTTATATCGAGGATGGGCAGCGGATTGGTCTGGATGAATTCCAACAATTCACCACCCCGTTCGGGCGCGGCGGATTGGGCCTATTCGCTTTTTGGGTCAACTAATCTTTAGGACGCTTTTCGGTTAGTGCGCGCGTTATTCCATGTAACGTGCGCACATCCGCATCGGTCAGCGGCATACGGTTAAACATATTGCGGATATTTTCCAGCATCGAGGCGCGTTTTTGCTCGGGCCAGAAGAACCCGACACCCTCCAGCTTGCGCTCCAAATGTTCCAGATATTTTTGCACTTCAATAGCTTCGGCAAACCGCGTTTTACCCATCTCTACCACTTCGGGCACTGGATCGGATTGACGGCGCCATTCATAGGCGGTCAACAACACGCACTGCGCCAAATTCAACGATGCAAACGCCGGATTAACCGGAACCGAGATCAGCGCATTCGCCTGCACGATATCCTCATTCTGCAAACCGGCTCGTTCAGGCCCGAACATCACGCCAACCTTTTGCCCTTGCCCAATTAATTCACGCGCATGGGCCATTGCCCGTTCCGGTGTCATCACAGTTTTAGTCAGATCACGATTGCGCGCTGTCGTCGCAAAAACGTAATTCAGATCGGCCAATGCCTCGGCGGTCGTATCAACCACCTTCACCTGATCTAGAACCCGCCCTGCACCAGATGCCATCGCCACCGCTTTTGGGTTCGGCCATCCATCACGCGGACCAACAATCCGCATCCGGTCCAGCCCGAAATTCCACATGGCCCGCGCCGCGCCGCCAATGTTTTCACCCATCTGCGGATTAACCAAGATGAACGCAGGCGTCGGCCCCTGCCATCCCTCGTCGTTTGTGTGATTAGTGCCGGACATTTGACTCTCCATATATTCATGCGCGTGATACGATGCGTACAACTTTTATGCAAACGGAGATCAGCATGGCATACGACGAAGGACATCTGGAAATCATGCGGGAATTGCTAATGGACACGGCGGGTATCACCGAAAAGAAAATGTTCGGCGGGATTTGTTTCATGCAAAACGGCAATATGCTGTGCGGCGTCCACAAGAATGGCGGGATGTTTCGTGTCGGTAAAAATAACGAGGCCGCCGCGCTGGCCGTCAACGGCGTTGATCCCCTTAGTTTTACAGGACGCAAGATGGGCGGGATGGTCGATATTTCTGATGAAACACTGGCCGATGAGGGCGCGATGCAACAGCTATTAACGCTTTCGAACAGCTTCGTGGGTAAAATGCCTGCGAAATAGCGTATACAAGTGTATACCCACTTTCAATTTGCGTAAAAACCATCTAAACAGCGGCCAAATCCAACCATTCCAACACGAGGGAATTCCATGACCAAAATCAAAGTAGAAAATCCAGTTGTCGAACTAGACGGCGACGAGATGACTCGTATCATCTGGCAGTTCATCAAAGATAAATTGATCTTGCCCTATCTGGATATCGACCTGAAATACTATGATTTGGGTATGGAAGAACGCGATCGCACTGACGACCAAATCACGATTGACGCAGCTGAAGCGATCAAAAAATACGGCGTTGGTATCAAATGTGCAACCATCACACCGGACGAACAACGCGTCGAAGAATTCGGCCTGAAGAAAATGTGGCGTTCGCCAAACGGCACGATCCGCAACATTCTGGGCGGCACAATTTTCCGCGCCCCGATCATCTGCAAAAACGTGCCACGCTTGGTTCCGGGTTGGACGAAACCAATTGTCATTGGCCGTCACGCATTTGGCGACCAGTATAAAGCCACAGATTTCCTATTCCCTGGCCCGGGCAAGCTGTCGATGAAATTCGTTGGCGAAGATGGCACGGTAATTGAGCATGAACTATATGACGCACCATCCGCTGGTGTGGCCATGGGCATGTATAACCGCGATGATTCCATTCGTGATTTTGCCCGCGCATCGTTGAATTACGGCATTAAAATGGGTTGGCCAGTGTACCTGTCCACGAAAAACACCATTTTGAAAGCCTATGACGGTCGCTTCAAATATCTGTTCCAAGAAGTATTCGAAGCAGAGTTTGAGCAGAAATTCCAAGATGCAGGCATCACATATGAGCACCGTTTGATCGACGACATGGTTGCATGTGCGATGAAATGGAATGGTGGTTTCGTTTGGGCCTGTAAAAACTACGACGGCGACGTGCAATCCGATACGGTTGCGCAGGGATTTGGCTCGCTTGGCCTGATGACTTCGATCTTGATGACTCCGGACGGAAAAATCGTTGAATCCGAAGCGGCGCACGGCACCGTGACCCGCCATTATCGTCAGCATCAGAAAGGCGAGGCAACGTCCACCAACTCAATCGCATCCATCTATGCGTGGACTGGGGGCCTGAAGCATCGCGCGAAACTGGACGATAATGCCGAATTGATGGAATTCGCCAATACGCTAGAAAAAGTCATCGTGGACACTGTTGAATCCGGTTCCATGACCAAAGACTTGGCGCTGTTGGTTGGCCCAGATCAAAAATGGCTAACCACCGAAGGTTTCTTGGCGAAAATTGACGAGAACCTGAACAAAGCCTTGGCAGGCTAAATATTCGGGCGGCTCTTCGCGGCGTCGCCCTTTTTCTTATGACTGACACACAGACAAAACACACAATATTTGAAGATATCCAAGGTATTTTCAGCGGCACGTTGCTAGCGGCGCTGTCCCTGACTATCCTTAGCCATCTCGGACTTGTAACTGGACAAACCGCGGGCGTCGCCCTGCTGGTTTCCTATTGGTCTGGTTGGAGCTTCCCACTCGTGTTTTTTGTCATCAACCTACCGTTCTACGCGCTGGCAATGTTGCGAATGGGGCGTGAGTTCACGCTTAAAACCTTTGTGTCCGTCGCATTGATTACCGGCATGACCGCCGTGGCATCCAGTTACATCAGGTTCGATTATATCAATCCGATAGTCGGCGCGGTCCTTGCTGGCGCCGTTGCAGCCATGGGGTTGATCGCGTTATTTCGCCATAAATCCAGCCTTGGCGGCATCGGAATTCTGGCGATTTACCTACAAGATAAATTCGCTTTCAAAGCAGGGTACACCCAATTGATTGTCGATGTGTTTATCTTTGGATTGGCGTTCTTGGTTATCCCACCATCCGCCGTCCTATATTCGTTCTTGGGCGCGGTGGTTCTGAATATGATGATCGCCATCAACCACAGAACCGACCGCTATATCGCGCGCTAAACGCCTTCAACAAACAGATATTCACGATCTGCCGATGGAATGCCATAAGACAAGGCTTCTTGGTATTCCGGCGAATGATAAAACTCCTTCGCCGTTTCCATATCCTTGAACTTGACGATCACATTACGTGCCCGTCCCTTGCCTTCCATATGAAAACACTCGCCACCGCGCGCCAGAAACTCGCCGCCAAATTTCGCCACAGCCGGCCCAGCCAGCGCTGCGTATTTTGCGTATTCATCCGCATCATTCACGTCGATATGTACCATCGCATAAACAGCCATTTATTCCTCCATCAGTTTTTCAACAGCGGCAATTGCCGCATCTGCATTTTCGGCACTAGCGCCGCCACCTTGGGCCATGTCAGGGCGACCACCGCCACCCTTACCACCCAGATTTTCCGCCGCGATCCGTACCATATCAACTGCTGACAGTTTGTCGGTCAGATCATCCGTAACACCAGCAGCAATCGCCGCGCGATCGCCAGTATCCGCAATAAGCAACACCGCGCCAGAGCCAAGTTTTTTCTTATGCTCATCAATCAATCCGCGTAAATCCTTGCCGGAAACACCAGTCAAAACCTGCGCCATAAACGCGATGCCATTCACGTCCTTCGCCTTAATTTCCGCCTGACCTCCGCCCGACATCGCCAGCTGTTTGCGAAGATCCGACAATTCGTTTTGCAAGGTTTTACGTTCGTCCAACAGCGCTTTGATCCGTTCAGGTAACAAATCCGACGTGGTTTTCAGCACCGCTGACGCCTCGGATAATTTTGTGGCGTTTGCGACAATATACGCCAATGCACCCTTGCCCGTCAGCGCCTCAATCCGGCGCACGCCACTGGCCGAAGCGCTCTCGCTCACCAGCTTAAACATTCCAATCTCGCCAAGGCGATCAACATGTGTGCCGCCACAAAGTTCCAGCGAGTACGTATTCCCGTCAATTCCCTTGCCGCTACCATCCAATTGCCCCATTGAGACAACCCGAACCTCGTCGCCGTATTTTTCCCCAAACAGCGCCTGTGCGCCCATCTCGCGGGCATTATCCGGCGTCATGATCCGTGTTTCAACCGTACCATTTTGGCGGATATAGGCGTTCACCTCAACCTCAACAGCCGTCAGTTCATCAGCGGTCATCGCCTTTTGATGACTGAAATCAAAGCGCAAACGATCCTCGGCATTTAGCGATCCACGCTGGGCAACATGGTCGCCAAGAATATTCCGCAAAGCTTCGTTCAGCAAATGCGTTGCGGTGTGATTGGCCTGAATACTGGCGCGCCGTGCCTGATCAACCTTCAACTCGACAGCTTGCCCGACTACCAGTTCCCCTTTGGAAACCTTGGCTATATGCACAAACACGCCCACTTTTTTCTTAACGTCGGAAATTTGCGCTTCGGCACCGTCAGTCGATAACGTACCGGCATCCCCGACTTGTCCGCCGGATTCTGCATAGAATGGTGATTGATTGACAACAACCTGAACATCGCCGCTGGCCCTGTCGACCAGTTTTCCGTTCTGAACTAGCGCCACAATTTGGCCTTCTGATGCTTGAGATTCATAGCCCAAAAATTCGGTCACACCGTGCTTGTCAACAACATCAAACCAAACGTTTTCGTCAGCAGCTTCGCCCGACCCGGCCCAAGCGGCACGCGCTTTGGCTTTTTGTTCTGCCATTGCGACATCAAAACCATCTGTATCAACGCTGCGCCCTTTTTCGCGCAAGGCGTCTTGTGTCAAATCCAGTGGAAAACCGAACGTGTCATACAGTTTGAACGCAGTCTCACCAGGTAATTCAGCGCCCTCAGCTAGCCCCGTCAATTCATCATCCAACAGCTTCAAACCACGATCCAGCGTGGTTTTGAAACGGGTTTCTTCCAGCAACAAGGTTTCCTCAATCATCGATTGCGCGTGGCCGAGTTCCGGAAACGCCTGCCCCATCTGCGTCACCAATGCCGGCACCAAACGGTGCATAACCGGATCCTTTGCGCCCAGAAGATGCGCATGGCGCATGGCGCGGCGCATGATGCGACGCAGAACATACCCGCGACCTTCATTGGATGGCAAAACCCCTTCGGCAATCAGGAACGAGGTCGAACGCAGGTGGTCCGCAATCACACGGTGATGCACGTTGCACTCGCCATCCGGATCAACGCCAGTTGCGTGGGCCGAGGCCTCGATCAGGTCGCGCATCAGGTCGGTGTCGTAATTGTCGTGCTTACCTTGCAAGATCGCGCCTAAACGCTCGAGCCCCATACCCGTATCAATTGACGGTTTCGGCAGATTTTCGCGATCTCCACTTTCCTGCTGCTCATACTGCATGAAAACAAGGTTCCAGATTTCGATAAACCGATCGCCATCCTCATCTTTCGAACCCGGAGGGCCGCCCCAGATGCTATCGCCGTGATCGTAGAAAATTTCGCTGCACGGCCCACAGGGACCAGTTGCGCCCATTGACCAGAAATTGTCATCCGTCGGAATGCGAATAATCCGGTCGTCGCTAAGCCCAGCGTATTTTTTCCAAATATCGGCGGCCTCATCATCGGTATGGTAAACGGTCACCAGCAATTTGTCTTTTGACAGCCCAAAATCCTTGGTTAGCAAATCCCACGCCAAGGGGATTGCTTCCTCCTTGAAGTAATCCCCGAACGAGAAATTGCCGAGCATTTCAAAAAACGTGTGATGCCGCGCCGTATAGCCAACATTGTCTAAATCATTATGCTTGCCGCCAGCCCGTACACATTTCTGGCTGGTGGTTGCGCGCGTATAATCGCGGTTTTCAACACCTGTAAAAACATTTTTGAACTGCACCATGCCAGCATTAGTGAACATCAAGGTCGGATCATTGCGCGGGACCAAAGGCGAGCTGTCGACAATCGCGTGGTCTTTGCCCTCAAAATAATCCAAAAATGTGCTGCGAATGTCGTTAAGGCTGGCCATGATCATATTCCCGATTTGCGTTAAAATTGGTGTATCGCGCCAAATCATGACTGTCCACAGGTGCAAATGAAAAACGGGCCGCCTGTTATGGGCGACCCGTTTGAAAATTCAATGGCGAAGGGAAGATCAATCTTCCAAGACGTCATCCGTTTTACCTTGCTTCTCTTTGGCTTGCTTCGCAGCTAGGATTTTTTTCTGTTCTTCAAGGTCAAAATCCAGACCGTGTGCTGCACGGATTTTATCCTCAATCTCCAACGCCATGTCGGGATTATCCTTTAGGAAGGTCTTGGCATTTTCACGCCCCTGCCCGATCCGTTCATCCCCATATGAGAACCACGAACCAGCCTTATCAACCAATCCCGCCTTCACACCAAGGTCAAGAATTTCACCCATTTTAGAGATGCCTTCGCCATACATGATGTCGAATTCAACCTGTTTGAACGGCGGTGCCACCTTATTTTTAACGATTTTCACGCGGGTTGCATTACCGACAACTTCGTCACGATCTTTCAATGCGCCGATCCGACGAATATCCAACCGCACCGAAGCATAGAATTTCAGCGCATTACCACCGGATGTGGTTTCAGGTGAACCAAACATAACCCCGATTTTCATACGGATCTGGTTGATAAAGATCACCATGCAATTCGAGCGGCTAATAGCCCCCGTCAATTTCCGCATAGCCTGTGACATCAGCCGCGCTTGTGCGCCGACCTGATGATCACCCATGTCCCCCTCAAGTTCAGCTTTTGGCGTCAAAGCCGCAACCGAATCGACAACCACAACCGAAACAGCACCAGAACGCACCAGCGTTTCGGTGATTTCCAACGCCTGCTCGCCGCCGTCAGGCTGCGAAATCAGCAGTTCATCAATATCAACGCCAACTTTTTTGGCATAGGTCGGGTCCAATGCGTGTTCCGCGTCAACAAAGGCACAAATGCCGCCCGTTTTCTGCGCTTCCGCAACCACATGTAGCGCCAGCGTGGTCTTACCCGAGCTTTCAGGCCCGTAAATTTCAATGATCCGGCCTTTTGGCAGGCCGCCTATGCCCAGCGCGATATCCAGACCGATGGAACCTGTTGAGGTTGCCTCGATCTCCATCACTGCGCCTTCTGCGCCCAATTTCATAATTGAGCCTTTACCGAAGTTACGTTCAATCTGCCCGAGGGCTGATTCTAACGCTTTTTGCTTATCCATATTACGTCTCTCGTCCAAATCCAGAAGTGTGCTAGCCATTTTATCTATTCCTTATTTCACATCTTACAATATCCGGCAATCACTGCTCATGTTCGCCTCTTGTTCTTTTTCGAACACTAGACCAAAACGAGAACATTGCAACTAAAATTTTCTACAAATACATCTTTCTGCTGTTATGGTTACGGAATAGTAAAGGGCAGACAGAAAAACGCGGGCAGTCAACTATGATGATTTCTATTGAACATAAAATTGCGTTTTTGGCGATGACCAAGACAGCTTCAACAAGTATTCAAAAGGCACTTCAACCGCATTGTGAAATCCTGTTTCGCTTCAATCCGGGCGTGAAACACATTTCATATCGCAAATATCAACGTTTCGTTCAGCCCTATCTCGAAAATCTCGGCTATAGCGACATCGAAACAACCTGCGTGATCCGCGAACCAATCGATTGGCTTTTTAGCTGGTATAAATATAGATCTCGCGACGAGGTTTTGAATATGCCACAAAGCACCAAAAACATCAGTTTTGATGATTTCGTTGCCAATTATCTGGATAGCCCCGAGAAGGGCAAAGGAATCGGCAGACCGTCACGGTTTATCGCGATGCATAAAAGTGACCTTCGTGTTGATCACATTTACAAATACGAAAACCTGCCTGTATATAAAAAGTTCCTTGAGACACGTTTTGATCAATCATTCACGTTTGACCATATGAATGCGTCGCCTACGCGCAGCTTTTCATTGGCTCAAGATTTGACGTCTAGATTGCAGGAATATTTTGCGCTGGAATATGAAATATATGAAACCGCACATGGTTAAGCGTCAATCTGTTCCTTAACTTTTTGTGTAAGTTCCGCCAACGAAAATGGTTTTGCTAAGAAAAGGGAGTTGGGGATTTCAGGTTGTCCATTATTAAACGCGTCCTCGGCATATCCTGACACAAAGACCACTTTTGCATTTGGACGGTCTTTCATTGCTTCACGTACCCAAGTGGGGCCGTCACGACCAGGCATGATAACATCGGACACGTAAACATCGAACTGCACATCCTTGTCGGACAAAATCTCTAATGCTTCTTCACCAGATTCGGCTTCGGTGACGGTGTACCCGCGCAATGTCAGTGCCCGCGCCGCAAATGAACGAACAGGTGCCTCATCCTCAACCAGCAATATATGCCCCCGCCCGGTTAAATCGCTTACAGGCTTGGGCTTGGCAACAAGTTCCTCAACTTCATCGGGGTCTTCGTTCACCGGTAAATATACAGAAAAGCAGGTTCCCGTATCGTCACTATCGGCGAAAACAAACCCGCCCGTCTGTTTTACAATCCCGTAAACGGTAGACAATCCCAGCCCGGTGCCTTCGCCGACCTTTTTAGTTGTAAAAAACGGTTCAAAAATATGTGGAAGTTTATCCGTGGCGATACCCGTTCCTGTATCGCGCACCTCAACCACTACATACTCGCCGGGATGAACAGTTGCGCGGTCACGCAACAATTCCTCAGTTAGGGTAAGGTTACGTGTACGGATGGTAACGGTGCCACCTCTGGGCATTGCGTCGCGCGCGTTTACAACCAAATTCATAATAACCTGCTCAAATTGGCGCTCGTCCACGCGCACAGTTTTCAGGTCTTGGCCATGTTCAGTATGCAATCCAACCTTTTCGCCAAGCAACCGATTAAGCAAATGCGACAGCTCGGCCAGAGTATCGTCAAGGTGCAAAGTCTTGGGTCGCAAAGTCTGTTTTCTTGAAAATGCCAATAATTGCCGTACCAACGCCGCAGCACGATCAGAGTTTTGTCTGATCTGCACCAGATCCTCGTAATCCACACCGCGCGTATCACAGCGCTGCAGCAACAAATCCGCGTGCCCGGTGATGGCGGTCAAAATGTTGTTGAAATCGTGGGCGACGCCGCCAGCAAGTTGTCCAACGGCCTGCATTTTTTGGCTCTGAACGAATTGTGCTTCCAATGTCTTCAATTCCGTAGCGTCACTCAAAACAATCAGAATACACGTTTCGTCACCATGCATCATTCTAGACATCGTGACTTGGACATACACCTCTTGACCATCGCGAATGCATCTCGCCATCTCGGCACGGCCAATCGAAAACCCCTTAGCTGTATCCGAAATTCGATCACTAATTGTGCGCCCTAAACCTTCGACTACTGCCGAAAGCAATTGATCCTTTAAGTGATCACGACCCAGCAGTTTCAGGGCCGCCGGATTGGCGCGTACAACGCTACCGTCAAGATTCACTTTAATCATTGGCACGGGTAAATCGTCAAACAAATCCCATCCATGTGCCTCGAAGATTTCGGCTTTGATATATTCCACTTCATCACGCCCGACCCACCATTGGTATCCAGCCTGAACAACAAAATAGAACCCAACACCAAGGGAGATTGGCGCGATAAAATACATTGGTGAAAACTCAACAAGTAGTGATGCCGCAAAAACCATCACTAAAATCACGAGTGCAATTGCCGCCCTGACTAAATTTCGTAAGTCGATGGACATTTTACGCGTCACGTTTTCCGTTTTACTCATATTACCCGCCTTTTTGACTTTCCAGCCAATTCACACATTGCGGGTTAATATAGCGTTTACAACTTAAAATTGTAACTAAATTTTATTTCCTCGTTAAACGGGCACAATAAAATCCGTCACCACCTTGCACAGGCGTTAACGATATCTCATTTTCGAGCGTCCACCCCTTGCGTTTAACAAACGCCTGAACCTGATCACCATTTTCAATCTGCAAGATCGAACAAGTGGCATATGCCAGCGTTCCGCCGGGCTTCACATATCCGGCAGCAATATCCAGAATTTCAGCCTGCAATGCCGTCACTTTATCAATAAACCCTTGATCCATCCGCCACTTAGCATCCGGATTGCGCCGCCACGCGCCGGTTCCGGTGCAAGGTGCATCGACAACAACCAGATCGCAAGACGGGTTCCGGCGCTGCAATTCCTCATTGGTCAGAACCTGCACCTCCGCCCCTGCCCGACTAGCACGTTCGGGCAAATCCTTCATCCGGTGCGGATTTATATCATGGGCCATCAGCACGCCGTCACCTTTCATGGCAGCGGCCAGCGCCAAGGTTTTCCCACCACCACCAGCGCAATAATCCAGCACAGTCATCCCCGCCTTCGCCCCGCAAAACACCGCAACCGCTTGGCTGGAAACATCCTGCAATTCCACCAGCCCATAACTATAGGCAAGGCTCTGCGCCAGTTTTCGCGGATTCTGGGTAATCCGTAACGCATCTTTCGCCAGCGGGTGCGGTTCCGTAAAAATCAAATCCCTCGCTAGCATCCGTTCAGCATCCGCCATCGAGGCCTTCAAACTGTTCACCCGCAAATCAACAGGCGCACGCTGTTGCATAGCCTCCATCACCACAGGCAGATCAGCACCAAGCGAGCGCAACAATTCGGGCAACAGGAAATCAGGAAAATCAAACGCTTCGGGCAAGGAGGCTTCAACCTCCGGCGCGTTCAGCCGCGCGGTTTCGACCTCCAACATTGGCATCGGAGCAAAGCGCTCACCGCTGAACAGGGCGGGCAAATCCTCGCCAGCCTTGAATTGATGCGCCATGACCAAACCACGCCCCGTACCAACGCCGGCAATATGCCCGAAGGAGCGTTTTTGGCGCAGACAATCAAACACCACGTCGCGCACCGCTGCGCGATCCTTGGATCCAGCATAGCGGTTCTGGCGCGCCCAACGCGTTAGAACCCGCTCGGCAGGTTCGCCGGTCAGGATATCATCGAGCAGCGAAATCGCGGCAGAAAGGCGGGCAGCAGGTGTCATAGCGCTTACCCTTCGCAAAAAACGGGGAATTCCGCAAGCGGTCAGTCACCTACGAATGCCATATATTTTCTCGCCCGACCAATTCATCGCAACCCCATTTTTATCAAATTCAAACGTCACCCGTCCACCTTTGATAGATGCCTGAAAACTTGTGGGCGTAATTGGCAGCAAAGTCGCGCTGGGTAATAGCGGGAATTTAGCCGTAAGTGCCGACCCCGCCAGCGAGATTTCCAGAACCATTGGACGCCCCATATAGTGCATATCAAAAGACCCTTCGAATTCGCGCAACTGGTCTATAGGTAGGTTGATACCAGCGGGTAGTATTGGTGCCAAACAGGGTTTGTCGAACATGATAGCGGCAATATCTTTATCAAGCTGAATTGCATCCCCGTTCCCGTAATTACACAGAACAATAATGGTCAAATCGTCGTCGGGGTAATGGGTAAAGGTGCTGACAAATCCCATCGTCCCGCCTGAATGCCCATGCCAATTCCACCCAAACCTTTGCCCCGAAATCACACCGAGCCCATAGCCAAGATCATCGGCAAACCCGTGCGGTTCGCGCATTTGTGCCCACATCCTCGGCGACACTATTTTGTGGGTGGTCAGCGCTTGCTGCAACATCCACAGGTCATCGCAAGTGCTGTAAATACCGCCCGCGCCAATTTCAAAACTCGGATCAATGAAACTGGCCGGAAGCGCGCCGGAGCTACCGATCTCATATCCCGTTACTTGATTGGGCATCGCGGCGGAACGCTCCGCGATGGCGGTATCCGCCAGCCCCGCCACATCAAACACCAGTTCCTTCAACGCGACGGCGTAAGACTGCCCCGTCACCCGTTCGATCACCTTAGCCAGAAGAACCCAATGCGCATTGCTATAGGCCAGCGGCATGCCGGGTGCCGCAATCGGCGCCATCCCCGCGATCAGCGCCACAAGCTGATCCAGACTATGCGCTTTTGTCGAAAACTCTGCCGTTATCGGATCGACAATATGGTCCGCCAAGCCCGCCGTGTTGCTCAGCAGATGCGTCAAAGTGATTTGTCCGGCATTGGGAAAATTCGGCAAGGTTTTCGAAAGCGGCTCGTTCAGTTTCAACCGCCCCTGCTCCGCCAATCTTGCCACAGCTAAGGCCACGAACAGTTTGCTAATCGAACCAATATTGAAACGATGCGTAAAACCCAAATTCACTTGTAATTCATGACTGGCCAATCCACGGGTTGAGCGGTGCATAACTTTATTCCCTTTGGCCACCAGCACCGCACCACTGAACATTTGCAAACGGGCATAGGCCGCGATTTGTTGCTCAATCAACTTTTGTTTGGATGTGCAAAATCCCAGCCATTTAGACATAGCTTCCTCCTCCGCCCCCACGCGGAGGCGATAAACTCAGTGTAATTTATAAATGTTTATTTCCGTCGCAGCCGTTTTTCGATCTGCCGCTTTTCCCATTCATCACCAAACGGCGTAAAAATTTCGAACACGCTTAGCCCATGCCAAACCAGCCCAATCCCCCACCCGAATATCGGCCAGATCGCCCAGAAATACCCGGATTTGTTACAAGGTTAATAATCACCAGCACCGGAATTATCACACCGTACCCAATCAGATTGCTATAGAAAGACCGAATATCACGGACATATTCCATCGCCTCCCTCTCATCGAGGCTTAAGCTGGGATCATAAGTATAGCTGCCATAATCATAGCGCATCCATTCGCGCATTTTGGCCAAAGCGGCACGGTCTTCGTCGGTTAGAATTTGGGGTTCGGGCATGTCTTGCTCCTGCTTCAGGGCGTTGAAATTGGTTTCAAAAACCGCAGCAAGACATTTCATCGATTCCAGACTGGCCTGACCACCACGCTCAAGGCGCTGAATAGTGCGGGTCGAAACGCCAGAGGCCTCGGCCAACTGTTCTTGTGACCAACCCTTTTCGAGCCTAAGTTTGCGAATGATCATCATCGTTTATCTTTCTTGCTGCCGTTGCCTGACCCTAAAATTAGGCGCAAAAATACGCCACGCCAGCATAGCGACAGGAACCCGACATCCCTAGAAGATAAGACCAAAACCAAGCGATACCCAACAAATTACCAATGCAATCAAGCCAACAAGATATGTATAAAACCGCCGACCGATCCTGTTATTGCCGACATGGATCGCACGGTGGACAAAACGCGAGGTGATATAAATCACCGCCCCGATAGCCAAACCCCAATTAACCGCACCAGTTGCCGCCGCAATAGCCACGGCGGCAAATAGCAAGTTCGGGGTCTCAAACTGGTTATGCGCATTGTTTTGCAATTGCACGACCTTGGTCGGATAATCTGCCTGACCAAGTGCCGCTTCAGCAACAGAAACGTCCTTGGCCCGCACACTACGTACCCGCGCCAAACCCATTTGAAATATTGCCCAAAACGTCAAACCAACCTGCAAAAACACACAGACCAGCGCCACATTTAATGGCGTCATGAACCCATCCGGTAATTCGGGCTTTCCCGAGTTATCTGAACGTCATGCACATGGCTTTCTTTTAGGCCTGCCCCTGTAATCCTTACAAAACTACAGTTTTCACGCATGTCTTCAATCGTCGCATTCCCCGTATACCCCATCGAGGCGCGCAAGCCGCCAACCAGTTGATGCAGCGTAACCCCCGCCGCACCCTTATAAGGCACCTGCCCCTCGATCCCCTCGGGAACCAGTTTTTCATTGCTGATGTCTTTCTGGAAATACCGATCCGCTGACCCGCGCGCCATCGCCCCAACAGAACCCATGCCGCGATAGGCCTTAAAGCTGCGCCCTTGATACAGGATCACATCGCCGGGGGCCTCGTCCGTGCCGGCCAGCATGGAACCGATCATCGCACAACTGGCACCAGCAGCAATCGCCTTGGCAAAATCGCCTGACAGTTTAATACCGCCATCGGCAATCACATGATGTCCGGTTTTCTTGGCCTCAGCCGCGCAATCCATGATCGCTGTCAGTTGGGGAACCCCAACCCCTGCCACCACACGCGTTGTGCAGATGGAACCGGGTCCGATACCAACCTTCACCGCGTCAGCGCCTGCATCAATCAATGCCCGCGTCGCCGCAGCAGTCGCCACATTTCCAGCAACGATTTGCACGTCGCTGGCGGCTCTCAAACGCACAACCGCCTCGCCAACACTGGCCGAATGACCATGAGCGGTGTCAATAACAATCAGGTCAACGCCCGCCTCAACCAGCGCCATTGAACGCTCGAACCCCGCGTCGCCAACCGTCGTGGCCGCTGCCGTCCGCAAGCGGCCCATATCGTCCTTACAAGCCGTCGGGTTCAGCACCGCCTGTTCAATATCCTTTATGGTCAACAGCCCCGTCAGCTCGCCAGCGTCATTAACTATCAGCAGCTTTTCGATCCGGCGCGCCTGCATCAGGCTCTTGGCCTCAGCTAGATCGACGGGCTCTTTCAGCATTGCCAAATTATCCGAGGACATCATCACACGCACTGGCGTTTTATCATCTGTGGCAAACCGCATATCGCGGTTGGTGACAATACCGACAACCTTGCCCGCTTCATTCACAACCGGAAATCCAGTGATTTTATACTTTTCCCGCAAGGCATTTGCATCCGCCAGCGTCTGTTCAGGCCGCAAAGTAATCGGGTTTTCAACCAGACCGGATTCAAACCGTTTCACCGCCCGAACCTGCGACGCCTGTTCTTCGACATCGAGGTTACGGTGAATAACCCCCATTCCCCCCGCCTGCGCCATGGCAATCGCCATCTTGGCTTCGGTCACGGTATCCATTGCCGAACTCAGCAACGGGATATTCAAAGAAATGGTTTTAGTTACAAAGGTTTGCGTGTTCGCGGTGTTCGGCAATACCACCGAGGCAGCCGGAACCAATAGAACGTCATCGAATGTGAGGGCCTCACGAATATCCATAGAATCTCTCCGGATTAGGGGTTCGCTGTTGGCACGTCCCTATCTCACGAAGTTGCGAGGAAGGGAAGCCCTAAGCGACAGCAGCGGCCGTGTTTTTGGCCAGATCGCCCCGTATCCACGCCTTGGTATGTTTGAAAACAATGTATAAGATCAGTGGCGTGCCAATCAGTAACCCCGCAGTTAAAGCCGTTGTAGCCACCAAACCCGCCCCCTTGGAAAGGGCCAATATTTGTAGGTTCAGAAAAGCCGCGATGGGAAAGGTAAACCCGCCCCAGATCGGGGTCCAGCCGCCCTCGGCCATCCACATGGCGATACTCAGCAGCACCAACACCCAGATCAGGGCCTGCCAGTAAAACAACTGAAACGCCCACTCGATCCCCAACTGCCCAAAGGCAATCGCAAAAAGCGAAGTTGGCGCAAGACCTAGCATAAGCGCGGGGCGCAATTGTGCCGGTGGGCGAACACGTCGTAATTTCATCGCATAAGCCACTGTTATAATAATATAAGGCGGCAAAGCCATCATCGCCATCCAAAAGCTGATTTCACTATATCCAAGTGAAATTCCGGCCACAGGGGCGACGATAGTGCCAACAAAACTTAGATATTGAAAAGACGAAAATGATCGCGCTTCAGGTGGGCCTTTCAGGATCGAATATCCAACCAGAATTACGCTGGCCAAATACAGGATAACGGCAAAAATCCATATCTCGCCCGCCCGAATACCATAGGTGTTCAGGATCGCGGCTAGGATCAAAATGGACAACACAATCGCTGAAACCCCTGCCCGCGCTGGCGGGGTTTTCAAATCCTCAATCACAATGCTTGGGCGTGCGATAATTTTTGCAACATAGGAGGCAAAGAAGAACAGGAAGAAAAGCGTCGCCACCCCCATCATCAAATCACCGATAAAGGCCGGTATCGGCAATACATTAGCCGCGCCGCGCCATGCCAAACTTAGCCCCAAAAACCCCAATGTAACCGGAAATATCGCTGGTGGCGTACGCCGCCACAGCGCCACCCTAACCATTGGAATGTCCCTTAAACCCTGTCGCTACAACGAATTTTTCAGAACTGTCTTTACGACTGCTTGGCGGTTTTACGTGGGATATTTTGGTAAAGTTTTTCTTCAACAACAACAACAAGCTTTCTTCGGCCCCACCGGCCAGAACCTTGGCGACAAACGTGCCCCCCTCTTCCAGCACATCAAAGGCGAAATAAGCGGCGGCTTCAACCAGCAGAATAATCCGGATATGGTCAGTCTGTTTATGCCCTGACGCAGACGCCGCCATATCGGACATCACCACATCAGCCTTGCCCCCCAGCCATTCCTTAACCTTGTCATCCGCGCCTTCATCAAGAAAATCGAGCAGATGGATTTCCGCGCCCGCCACAGGTTCGGTTTCCTGCAAATCAACACCCAGAACCGTTCCGGTTTTTTTGCCCGCTTTCTTGCCAAGCGCATTCACCCGTTCAACAGCAATCTGGCACCAGCCCCCTGGCGCACAGCCAAGGTCAACAACGCGCGCACCCGGCACCAGAAACCGGAACTTTTCGTCCAGTTCAGCGATTTTATACGCGGCACGTCCACGACGACCTTCCCTAACGGCGCGTTGCACATAGGGGTCGTTCAACTGGCGTTCCAACCACAAGGTCGACGACAATTTACGCCCTTTGGCGGATTTCACCCGTATCCGCAATTCGCGTTGTCCGCGCCCCGAGGTATTTTTTGGTTTATTGGCCATCCCAAACTCCATCCGCTTCCATCATCGAGAACAACATGCCCTCGCGCAGACCACGATCAGCGACGCGAATATAGTTCGTTGGCCAAACCCGCAAGAGCGTTTGCAAAATAGCTGACCCCGACATGATCAATTCCGCCCGCTCCCGCCCCATCCCGGGATCCTGACTGCGCCCAACAGGGCCAAGTTCCAGAAACTTGTCGATCACCGCATTCACGTCATCCGCCTTCATCTTTAACCCGTCAACTTTGCTGCGATCATAGCGCCGCAGACCCAGATGCATGGCCCCCAATGTCGTGACGGTTCCCGAAGTGCCAATAATTTGCAGACGTTCCAGCACCGCCGCGTGAACCAAATCCTGATAGGGCGTGAAATCTTCAAGCATTTCCTCAAAGTAACAGGCCATCAGCGCAAATTTCGCGCCGTCCTCCTGCACATCCGAATAGCGCTGCATCAATGTCGCAACGCCCAAAGGCACTGAAATCCAGTCAACAACCCGTGCACCGGGCAATTGGGCGATGTCTTCTTTGCCGGGCTTCAAACCGATCATCGCTTTCATCCGCGCATGTTGTGGAACATCCGAAAGATCGATCCAGACCAGTTCTGTCGAGCCACCGCCAATATCGACCACCAACACCTGTTCGGCCTTGGGTTCCAACAAGGGTGAGCAACTGACAACCGCCAAACGCGCCTCCTCAGCCGGAGCGATAATCTCAAGTTTCAGACCAGTTTCGCTGCGAATTCGGTTCAGGAATTTCTCGCCGTTGGAGGCCCGCCGACATGCTTCGGTCGCCACCAGCCGCGTTTTGGTCACACCGAGTTTACGCAGTTTGTGCGAACAAACATGTAATGCCTGCAATGTCCGGCCAATTCCGGCCCGCGACAACGCGCCAGTCCGTTCCAAATCCAACCCCAAACGCACAGATTTCGAAAATGCATCCACGATACGGAAATGGGAGCCGTCCGGCTCCGCTATCAGCATCCGGCAGCTATTCGTTCCTAGGTCCAGCGCGGCGTATAACGGCCCGTTCACAGACGGATTCCGTGCGCCAACTGGATTCCCCCCAGTCTGGGAATGACGTTTCGCCATTTGTTCAGCCAATCTCTTCTGCGCCACAATAGGCGCAGTGTTTGAACCGAGGCTACAGCAGCATATTGATTAGTGCAAGCTAGGCGACGTCAGCTGCCGCCAAGGCAACCGTCTCAAAGCCCAATGCCCGACAAATATCATAGGTCAGATCAGGGTTGTTAAGCGTATAAAAGTGCAAGCTTTCAACGCCTTCCGTGATAAGGTCGTCACATTGCTCCGAACAAATCGCTGTCGCCAAAATATCTGTATCATCGCCAGCATTTCGAAATGCTTGATGCATCCATTCAGGCACATTTGTGTGACATTTTCCGGAAAAACTCACCGTTTTGGCAAAGTTTTCGATCGGCAAAATTCCGGGAATAATCGGCGCGATGATACCGGCCTTAGCGCAAGCATCACGGAAACGCAGGAAGGTTTCATTCTCAAAGAAGAATTGCGTGATGGCACTGCTTGCACCCGCATCAATCTTACGTTTGAGGTTATCAATATCCGCCGCCATATCCGTCGCGTCAGGGTGTTTTTCGGGGTAAGCCGCAACCACAATGTCAAAGTCCGCGACATCACGTAGACAGGCCACCAATTCGGAGGCATTCGCAAACCCGTCCGGATGTGGCACAAATTTGGTCAGGCCCTTAGGCGCATCGCCGCGCAGCGCCACGATCCGTTTCACGCCCATTCGCGCATATTCCCGCGCAACCTCCAGCGTTTCATCTTTGCTGGCCCCGACACAGGTCAGATGCCCTGCGACGTTCAGCCTAGCGCGGCTTTGAATGGTTTTGATAGCCGAAACCGTTCGGTCCCGCGTCGTGCCCCCCGCCCCGTAGGTCACAGAGACATATTTCGGACCAAGCGGCGCAAGCCGTTCAACAGAACGCCATAAGCGCAAAGTCGCATCCGTATTATGTGGAGGGAAAAATTCGAAAGACAGACTCGTGGTCTGTTTGTGTTCATGTGTCATGCGTCGGTCCATACCGTCAATGAGTTTTGCAGTGTGCTTAGGAATACAGTAAACGGTTTTCGAATCAACAACTAAATGCAGGTACATCATGGCAAACGTAACAATCGTCTATTGGCGCGACATCCCGGCGCAAGTCATCGTCGGTAAAGGTCGGCGCGCCGAAAAAATTCAATTAACTGAACGTTTTGAACAGGCTATCGACCGTGTCGCCATGAAAATAGGAGCAAAAGACGCTGATGCCTATCTTGCTGAATGGCGGAAAGCGACGCCGTATTCTGTCGATGGTGACGATAAAAATGTCGCAATTGCCGAGGCCGCACGCCTAGAAGCCGAATACGATCAAGCCAGAATTAAGGCCCTGATCGACAATGACGGGCGCAACGAAACCTAAAGGGAATACGCGGTGATTCTAAAATTCAGCATTGAATTTTCCGGTGTTTTTCCGCTAGGACGGGGCAATACAACCGCACGATATGTCGAAAAAATGGCAACACCCCACTGCCCATAAAGGAATTTTCATGACCAGAACAATAGTCGAATCCGCCACCAAAACCGCCATAATCGGCTTTGATCAACCGTTCTGCGTCATCGGCGAGCGGATTAATCCAACAGGGCGCAAAAAACTTGCCGCTGAACTTGAGGCCGGCGATTTTTCCACCGTTGAATCGGATGCCTTGGCGCAGGTTGCGGCGGGCGCGACCATGCTCGATATCAATGCTGGCGTTGTTTACAACTCCAACCCGAACCCTAATGAAACCGAGCCCCCCTTGATGCGTTCCATCATCCAAATGGTGCAGGGTTTGGTTGATGTTCCACTAGTTATCGACAGCTCGGTCGCGGCCGCATTAGAGGCTGGTTTGGAGGTTTGCAAAGGCCGCCCCCTGGTAAATTCCGTGACTGGCGAAGAAGATAAACTTGAATTCATCCTGCCGCTGATCAAAAAATATAACGTGCCTGTCGTGGCTATTTCCAATGATGACACCGGCATTTCCGAAGACCCGGATGTGCGCTTTGCCGTCGCCAAGAAAATCGTCGAACGCGCCGCTGATTTTGGTATTCCAGCCCATGACATCGTGGTTGACCCGCTGGTCATGCCCATTGGTGCAATGGCGGGTGCAGGATTGCAAGTGTTTGAACTTGTTCGAAGATTACGGATGGAACTTGGCGTGAATACAACGTGTGGTGCCTCAAACATCAGTTTTGCCATGCCCAATCGCCATGCGATTAATGCCGCATTCCTGCCAATGGCGATTGCGTCGGGCATGACTTCGGCCATCATGAATCCAATGCATGAAACTGAAATAAACGCCATCCGCGCGGCGAACCTGTTGGCCAATAACGACCCACATGGCGCCGAATGGATCCGCGCCAACAAACCACCAGCCGTTGAGGGCGAAGAACCCCGCGGCGCACGCGGTGGTCGTCGCCGTCGGCGCGGCTAAACGTCAAAGGGCGGACCTATTGGCCCGCCCTAAGCTACCCTCAGAACCAAATTATTCGGTGATATGATCTGCGGTGAAAATGTAATCATCGCCACCCGCCGCCGTATGACACGCGATACAACCTGCATCTGCGCCTTTAGCAACGCGTCCGGCCAATTCCATACCTTTCGGGTTCACATCCAAACTTCCGTCCGGCAAATATTTCGCCCAGAACCA
>CAZYMT010000012.1:0-9593 GCA_964649035.1 uncultured Rhodobacterales bacterium | reverse complement strand
GTTGGCATTGTCATCGTCATATCCGGCCTCGCGACGAAACATCACCGTGACCGCCCCCAGATGTCCGGCTGGATCCGCCAGAACCTCCTCGGCACTAACACCCTCGGGTCCGTAATTGCTTTTGACAATCAGATCGCCCGTATGCCCGTCAATTGTGGCCTTGGAATAAAACGTCTCCAACATCATGCCGTGCGGATCAGTCCCTTCATACGGCACCATGTGAATGGCATTTGGCCCCGCTAAATTCTGCGCCACTACCAAATTCCACAACAACGCCGCATATTCCGTATCAGCGTCCGTTCCAAACGGCGCACCCTGGGCATTGGCTTGCGTGATCGGCATGGCCAAAGCGCCAATAAGCACCAGACCTTTGATCAATTTCTTCATAATAACCTCCTTTGCTAGCTTAGGCGCAAAGCCTAGCAAAGGATCCGATCACGCGGGGTCACATGTGGAACACGCTATTTCACAAGTTTCGTAACGCGAAATCTCACAAGCGTGACAATGCTTGTGTTTTACGGAGGATCACATGCAGGCAGACTAAGCGCAGTAAACCAACAGGAGATAGCCATGTTAAAACCCGCAATAGCCACAATCCTGCTAGCAACCGCCCTGCCCGCGTTTGCCCAATCGACAGGCGACCCCGCCAATGGCGAGACCCTTTTTCGCAAATGTGCTGCGTGCCATCAAGTCGGCGAAGAGGCGACAAACCGTGTTGGCCCAGTGCTAACCAACGTTGTTGAGCGCGCTGCTGGCACCTATGTGGATTATCGATATGGCAGCTCAATGACCGCCGCTGGCGAGGCTGGCCTGATTTGGACCCCCGACAACATTTTTGCCTATCTCGAAAACCCAACCAATTTTCTAAAAGCTTATTTAGATGACAGCAAAGCACGTGGGAAAATGCCGTTCCGGCTTACGGACGAGCAAGAGCGCCTAGACATCGTCGCCTATCTCAGCCAACTGGAATAGGTCAGCAATCGGAGGTTTCAACAATAGCTGCAAAATGTTCCGATAGCAGATTATAGTCACCCGGCGTTAGGCGACGAACTTTGTTCCATCTGTTCACAATCTCGCCGCGCTTCGTGACGGTGTACCAGTCAACGCCTGCAACTTTGATTTTAGCCATAATGCTACGACCGCTATAACTGCCCACCTCCTCGGCATTTTCAAAGATAACTTCGACAAGATGCACCAGTTGAGTATCAATTTCTTCAACACATAAATTGCGCGTTTGCTTAACTACACGGTATCCATTTGGCACGGTATAGCCAGATGGGGAACGACCATAGGTTCGCAAAACCAAGTCATTTGTCAAACTTGAAAACCCGCTTTCAGTTACGTTAGAAACACGGGCGTAATGCAGATAGCTCTGCGCTTCGGCGAAGGCGGCCACAGGAAGTAAAGATAACGTTAATATCGCCGCAAATTTATGTATTATTCTAGCCATTATTCTCTCCGGATATTCATCGTAGGATTGGTTAAACTCAGGATAACCTTATATTTTCCACCAACTTCAAAAGTTCGCCCCCACGACTTTATCGAAACAACAACTTAACCACTGTTAACAGCATCATTATGGGCGACGTTCCAATTGTCATGCAACTTTTTTTAACTTCCTCGTGAAATATTGACATAAACCCGCCTACGCTTGTCAATATTCCCTTAATTTACTGAACATCCGGTTAATGACGGAAACGGACCTAACTTACCGTTTTTAATCAATATTAACGATCACCGCGCGTTATGATGAATTGTGCACGCCCCAAACACCCCCTATAGAGGCCGCCATGAGCAACATTGACCCCCTTATTATTTTCACTCCTTCGGGCAAACGCGGCCGCTTTCCGACGGGTACCGCTGTGCTTGATGCCGCGCGAAAACTGGGCGTTGATCTCGACAGTGTTTGTGGCGGGCGCGGCATCTGTTCAAAATGCCAAATCACCCCGTCATTTGGCGAATTCGCCAAGCACGGCGTCACCGTTGAAAAAACCGCGCTGTCAGAATGGAACGCCGTTGAGGAACGCTACGACACCATTCGCGGCCTTCCCGAAGGGCGGCGCCTTGGCTGCCAAGCCACCATTCAGGGCGACATCGTTATCGACGTCCCACCAGAATCGCAGGTCCATAAACAAGTGGTGCGTAAACGTGTCGAAGCCCGCGAAATCGTCATGGAACCGGCAACGCATCTATATTACGTCGAAGTAGAAAAACCCGATATGGAGGTCCCCTCAGGCGACCTCGAACGCGTGCTCGCCGCCCTTAAATCCCAATGGGACTTGGACGACATTAAGGCCGAACTCAGCATCCTATCCACATTGCAAAAAACCTTGCGCCAAGGCGATTGGAAAGTCACCTGCGCAGTACAAAACGGCAAGCTTCTGCAAGTCTGGTCAGGCTTTTACGAGGGCGGTATTTACGGCCTCGCGATCGACCTTGGTTCGACCACCATCGCCGCGCATTTATGCAACCTACAAACCGGCGAGGTCGTTGCCTCATCGGGCATTATGAACCCGCAAATCCGTTTTGGCGAAGACCTGATGAGCCGCGTTTCCTACGTGATGATGAACCCCGGCGGCGATGTTGAGATGACCCGTGTTGTCCGCGAATCCATGGACACCCTGATCGGTGAAATCGCAGTGCAAGCCAATATCAGCCGCGCCCAGATTTTTGAGACGGTGATCGTCGCCAATCCAATCATGCATCACCTGTTCTTGGGCCTTGATCCGGTTGAGCTGGGCCATTCGCCTTTTGCCCTGACCACATCCGATGCGATGACCCTGAAAACGTCGAAAGTTGGGCTGGAACAACACCCTGAATCAACCATGTATATCCTGCCTTGCATCGCCGGACATGTTGGCGCTGACGCGGCCGCCGTCGCCCTGTCCGAAGCCCCCTATCGTTCCGACGAACTGGTCCTGATTGTTGATGTCGGCACCAACGCCGAAATCCTGCTGGGCAACAAAACCAGCGTTCTGGCCTGTTCATCGCCGACCGGCCCCGCCTTTGAAGGTGCCCAAATATCCTCCGGCCAACGCGCCGCCCCAGGGGCCATTGAAAACGTCCGTATTGATCCCGTAACCAAAGAGCCGCGCTTCAAGGTCATCGGTTCCGATTTATGGTCAAACGAGGACGGTTTTGTCGAGGCCACCCTAAGCAGCGGTATCACCGGTATTTGCGGCTCCGGCATTATCGAAGCCATTGCGGAAATGCGTGTTGCAGGCCTGCTCGATGCGGGCGGTTTAATTGGTTCAGCGGCCCAAACGGACACTGATCTCTGCATCCCAGATGGGCGCACAAATTCCTATATTCTACATGACGGCACCGCAAATGGCGGTCCGCTGATCACCGTCACCAATGCCGACATCCGCGCCATCCAGCTGGCCAAAGCCGCGCTTTATGCTGGCGCCCGTCTGTTGATGGATGAAATGGGTGTTGATCACGTCGATCGCATTACATTGGCGGGCGCGTTCGGCGCACATATCTCCCCAAAACACGCGATGATTTTGGGGATGATCCCGGATTGTCCGCTCGACAAGGTAGTTTCGGCTGGAAACGCCGCCGGAACTGGCGCGCGGATCGCCTTGCTAAATGTTTCCGCACGGCGCGAGATCGAACAAGTGGTACGCGAAATCCACAAGATTGAGACCGCGATTGAACCCCGCTTTCAGGAACACTTTGTCGCCGCCTCCAATATCCCACATGCCACGGATACATTCCCGCATCTATCCCGCATTGTTGAGTTGCCCGATGTGTCGTTCAACCAGAAAGTCAGCCGCCGTCGCCGCCGTTGATTTGCAAATTTGCGCAAAGATACCATATGTAAGACATGATCCGCGTCGCCTCATATAATATCCGCAAATCTGTTGGACTGGACCGTCAAAGGCGGCCCGAACGGATTGTCGAAATTCTCAATGAAATCAACGCCGATGTCGTTGCCTTGCAGGAGGTGGATCGCCGCACAGGTGCCCGCCCCTCGACCATTCCGCGCGATATGATCGAACGTGAAACCGACCTGAAAATCGTCGAAGTTTCGGTGCGCCCCGATAGCATAGGTTGGCATGGCAACGCATTACTGGTACATAAAGACGCTGAAATTCTGCAAACCCGTCGCCATGATGTTCCGGTTCTGGAACCGCGCGGCGCGGTTTCGGCGGACATTGTTCTTAAGGGCGTAAAAATGCGGATTGTCGGTGCGCATTTGGGCCTGTTACGGCATTTTCGCAAACAACAAATCCGCGCGATCACCCAACAAATTGACCAGCTAAATGATGGCTTACCAACCCTGATAATGGGCGATTTGAACGAATGGAAGCCAGATGGCAGTCTGGCAGAATTTGGCGAGACCTACGCCATTGCCACCCCCGGCCCCAGTTTCCATTCGGCTAAACCCGTCGCCTCGCTAGACCGGATTATATTGTGCAACCAATTGGCCTTGCTCGAAGGGGCAGTTCACCATTCTGACCTATCGCGCGTGGCGTCCGATCATCTCCCAATCTGGGCCGATATCCGCCCGACCTAATCTTTCTTTTTCTTAAACAAATCACGATTACTTTTCACAAACTCGTCAATCAACCCCGCCAAGCCACCAAACCATTTCTGCTTAAGATAAAAATATCCAGCTGCCGCCCCGAATAGAGCCCCGATCACGTCAACAATCAGGTCGTACATTGTATCGATCAAACCGGATTTCTGCATGTTCATTCCAAAAATCTGGTCCATACCAAATTCGAAGACTTCCCAGACACACCCAATCGTCACCGAGAAACAAAACGCAATGCCCGCGATCACTAAAGGCGGGGCCGAATAGCGTTCACCACCAAACTGGATAAAGACAAAAACAAACCCGATCAGCCCGAAACCAATGGCCGCTCCACCGTGTAGAAACGTGTCCCACCACCAAAATCTTTCGTAGAAATCCCCTATTTCACCTAAAAACAAGGTGAAATACGTAAAAAGCACAATTGCCGAGGTAAACCGAACAGGCAGTTTGATATGATAAGAGTCCTGAAAAATTTGCGGTGCAAAACTCAGCGTAAATGTCAGAACCGTCACAAATAACGCATCCCAAAGCTGCTCATAAATCGCCCAGATCGCACCAACAATCAGCAACAGCCGGATGATGGTTTCTGTATATGTGTGACCGAATATCTTCATCTGTCCAATGTAACGCGCGCGCGCCCGATTACAACTTCCCTTTCCCAACCCATCCGCTATACATCGCGGACCTTTTAACAATGGAAACGGAACAATGACCTACAAGCCAAAAAGCGAATTTCTGCAAGTCATGCAGAGCCGCGGCTTTCTGTCCGACTGCACGGATATGGAAGGCCTCGATGAAGCCCTTTTAGCCGGTGTTGTTCCGGCCTATATCGGCTTTGATGCGACTGCGGACAGCCTGCATGTCGGATCGCTGATCCAGATCATGATGTTACGCTGGTTGCAAAAAACCGGACATCAGCCTGTCGTTTTGATGGGCGGCGGAACCACCAAAATTGGCGACCCGTCCGGCAAGGATGAATCCCGTCAATTGATGACCAGCGAACAGATCGCCGCCAATATCGCCGGCATTCGCAGCGTTTTCGATAAATACCTGACTTTTGGCGAAAACGCGGCGCTCACGGCTAATAACGCGGATTGGCTTGAGGGTCTGAACTACATCGATTTCCTGCGCGATTATGGCCGCCATTTCACCATCAACCGGATGCTGACATTCGATAGTGTGAAATTGCGTCTTGAACGCGAGCAGCCCCTTACCTTCCTAGAATTCAACTACATGTTGCTGCAAGCCTATGATTTCGCAGAACTTAACCGTCGTTACGGTGTTTCGTTACAGATGGGTGGGTCGGATCAATGGGGCAATATCGTTAACGGCATCGACCTGACGCGGCGCGTGAACAAGAAAACTGTGTTTGGCCTGACGACGCCATTGCTGACCAAATCTGATGGCTCCAAAATGGGGAAATCGGCGGCGGGGGCGATTTGGCTGAACGAGGATAAACTCAGCGCCTATGAATTCTGGCAGTTCTGGCGCAATACGTCGGATGCGGATACCGGTAAATTCCTGAAACTCTTCACCGAAATTCCGGTTGAGGAATGTGAGCGCCTCGGCGCATTGGAAGGGTCCGATATTAACGAAGCCAAGGTTATTCTGGCCAATGCTGTCACCACCCTAGCCCACGGTGCCGAGTCCGCGAAAACGGCTGAAGCCACCGCGCGCGAGGTCTTTGAAAAAGGCGGCGTTGGTGATGATTTGCCGACAATCACACTGGATCCGACCGATATTTCCGATGCCGGCATTTCCATCGTGCAGCTTTTTGTCAAATCCGGCCTGTCTGGATCGGGCAAAGAAGCCAAGCGTCTGATCTCTGACGGCGGGGCCAAGCTGGACGATGTGGCGGTAACTGATGCAGGGACAATGGTTTCTGCTGATGCCATTGCCGGGTCGATAAAACTGTCCGCAGGCAAAAAACGTCACGCGCTGGTTAAATTAAAATAACAACAATCTGAAGCACATACGCCCCGTTCAGGACTGAATGGGGCGTTTTTAGACCTTAAAGCGTCGCAAATTAATTCCAGTGCCTCAATTTGGGCGTATTTGTCTGTATTATAGTTAATCACACACAGGTAACAATTTAGACGAGATAAAAAATGCTACTTTCATCAATCGGATACACCTTCATGGCCGCAGTCACCGCAGTAACGGTGTTTTTTGCGATGCCAACGATGGCGGAAACACCCGTAACAGATTGTGCGGAAATCACCTGCGAGCAGATCGCTAACTAATTTCCCAACATCCATTCGCCATCCGGCGCGAAAGCGTGGAAAGAAAAGGCGAATGTGACCTCGTGAACGACATCGTTCCCAGCCGCATCATAAACCCGAATACTGCCAATATCGCGAGCATCGGCAATTCGCCTCGCCCCCAGCGCTGACGCCATGCCAGAGCGCCAAACAATCCGCACCCCTGCCTCCTCCAGCTCCTCAACCTCTTGCAGACGTTCCAACGGCCAAGCACGATTGCCAACACGGATCACGCGCGCCAACGCATTAATCCCATGCGGAGGGTTTTCGCCGTTATACAAAAACGGTTGCCCCTTATCATAGCCCGCATAAGGGTTTGCGCCGTATTGACGGTTATACCCCACTGGCTGCGCCATGACCTCACCCTCGGGATTGCGTTCGCGAAACTCGCCGAGGGATTCCATCCAGGCGACCACTTGTGTCAACTGTTTCCCGTTCAGCTCGCCAACGATCCCTTCGCCGGTGAATTGCTGCCACCAGCTCTCGGTTTGGCGATCAAACATGATCATGTCGGAATGGCGCAATTTCCCGGAAACCCCGAATTCCAGCACCCGCCCGTCAAGGCGGCGATCAAAGACAATCGCGGAATTACACAAGGGGCAAAAAGTCACAGCAATCGGAATGCCACCCAGCGTATCATTGGCAATCTCGTGCCAAGTTAAATACCGAATTGGATAGGCGCGCGGCACCGCACCGTCGATTTCAACGGTCATAACCGGTTCATTTTCAGGGATGGTCACGTCGGAAACTGGAATAACCTCGACGCTACTAAGCGCCGGAATTCCGTCCTTTGGGGGGCCGCCGGACATGATCTCGACAAAGTTCACACTGGTTTTTGAGAAATCTGTATTGGGCCACTCATTTTCCCAAAACGGCGCCTGCGCGAGTGCGGGCATGGCGAAAGCGGCAATTAGAAATGCGATACGAAACATATGTAACCTCCCTTGGTTACATCTAGTCTGCGCCAAACAAACGGCGCAAACTACCCCATGTCACGTCAATTTGAAACGCCGCTACTTAATCGTA
The DNA here is from genome assembly GCA_964649035.1 of uncultured Rhodobacterales bacterium. Lineage (GTDB taxonomy): Bacteria > Pseudomonadota > Alphaproteobacteria > Rhodobacterales > Rhodobacteraceae > NORP23. The sequence continues at coordinate 1,763 of CAZYMT010000012.1, read as the reverse complement.
ACCCGTTCCATATAGTCAGGATTTTCCGCAACTGCGCCGTTTGGCGAAACGCCCCGCTTAATCGCATGCACAACTTCCATGCCAGAAATCACCTCGCCAATAACGGTGTATTGGCCGTTAAGCGACGACGCATTGTCAAACATAATGAAGAACTGCGAGTTCGCCGAATTCACCGGCTGCGCCCGTGCCATTCCAACAATACCTTCAACATAAGGCACATCGGAAAATTCGGCCGGAATATCGGGCGAAGTTGATCCACCCTGCCCCGCACGATTGATATCATATCCTTCGATCATGCCGAATTCCACGTCACCCGTTTGCGCCATAAAGCCGTCAATCACACGGTGAAACGCAACGCCATCATACGCGCCAGAATTCGCCAATTCAGTGATGCGTGCAATATGGAGCGGTGCCAGATCCGATCGCAACTTGATCTCAATAGTGCCACTTGTGCTACCTGCGACTTCAATCACTAACACAGGGTTGGTGATTTCAGTTAATGCTTGCGCGGCAAGAATCGTCTCTGGTTCACGATTCCCCGAAAACAGGAAATAGCTGCCCGCACCAAGAACTACCGCAACAACTACACCTATAATCGCCTTATTCATTTAGATATCCGCCGCAACTTTAACCGAGATCATACGATCCGGATTTGGCGCAGGCTCACCGCGCGTGATGCTGTCGACATGCTGCATTCCATCAATCACACGACCGTAAACAGTGTATTGATTATTCAAGAAATGCCCTGCGTCCAACATAATGAAGAACTGTGAGTTTGCAGAATCAGGGTTTTGGCTACGCGCCGCACCCAAAACACCTTTGTCGAATGGCAGGCTGGAAAATTCTGCCGGAAGATCAGGCTTATCAGAACCGCCTGTACCCGCCGCACGGATGTTGAAATCCTTTTCCATATTGCCGTTCGCAACATCACCAGTTTGTGCCATGAAACCGTCAATAACACGGTGAAACGCCACATTGTCATATGCGCCGGAACGGGTCAGTTCCTTCATGCGCTCAACATGTTTTGGTGCCACATCGGGCAGCAATTCAAGGGTTACATTGCCGTCTTTCAACTCGATGATGATCGTGTTTTCCGGGTCTTTAATATCAGCCAATTTCGTCTCCATATTTCGTTTTGCCGTAGAAATTACAGCATTAACGGGGAATTACAACAGGTCAGCCCTGCTTATACTTTTCACGCAGTTTCTTAGCCACAGTCTTTGACACAAATGGCGTAATATCACCGCCTAGTCTAGCGATTTCCTTCACCAGACGGGACGCGATCGCTTGATGATTGGCATCAGCCATCAAAAACACGGTTTCGACTTCGTCATTCAACGCGCGGTTCATGCCCACCATCTGAAACTCATATTCAAAGTCAGAAACGGCACGCAGCCCGCGAATAATCATCGAGGCCCCTACATCCACCGCGCAATTAATCAGCAGGTTTTCGAACGGATGCACGATAATTTCGGTGCCACCATTGATCTCCTCGCAGGCTTCGGTGATCATATCGACGCGTTCTTCCAGCGAAAACAACGGACCCTTGTTTCGATTGATAGCCACACCAATCACTAATCGGTCCACCAGCGTGCAGGCACGCCGAATTATGTCTGTATGCCCGTTGGTTACGGGATCAAAAGTGCCTGGATATAGTCCGATACGCATGGGTCACCACCTTTTTCGGGGCAAGCAACATTATTGCGCCCCCCCCGGCCAGAGCCGTCAGAACCATCCGGTCAACCTTTCCAACCTCACCTTAT
>CAZYMT010000011.1:4530-33749 GCA_964649035.1 uncultured Rhodobacterales bacterium | reverse complement strand
TGTGCCTGTGCGATTTGATTCAAGCCGGATCGAATGTTCGGTCGGGGCTTTTTCGGCGGGTGAAATTCCATCCGTTCCGGTGGTGGAGGTACGTGTCTAATGCGAACAATTAGTTCTGAAATGCAAGCGCGCCTTGATAGTGGAGCGACGTCATTTTGTCGTTGCTGGCTAGTTAAACGACGTGACGGCGAAGAATTCGGGTTTACTGATCATGATCGCGGACTAACTTTTGAGGGAACTTGGTTCAACGCGGGAAGCGGATTGGATGCGAGCGTTCTTGAGGCATCGACGGGGCTGAGCGTTGATAACGCACAGGCAATTGGTGCCTTGTCCGATGACAGTTTAAGCGAGGCCGACATTCTTGCTGGAAAATTTGACGGTGCCGAGGTTTATCACTGGATTGTTGACTGGCAGAATGTCGCTTTGCGTAGTCTGTTATTTCGCGGGTTCTTGGGTGAAATTCGCCGCGGAACGGCGGCATTTGAGGCAGAACTGCGGGGCATTGGCGAAACATTAAACCAGCCAGTAGGGCGGAGCTATCTGCCCGAATGTGATCGGGTTTTTGGGGACGCGAAATGCGGATTGGATATTACAAATCCGCTGCTCTCAGTCGAGGTTCCGGTTCTAAAAATCACGTCGAACAGACGGTTGCATTTTGCTGGGCTAGATGGATTTGCCAGCCGGTGGTTTGCGAACGGGTCGGTGCGTTGGGGTGACGGTCGTGTTTCGCTGATCAAGGCGGATAGTTATGACGGAACGGAACGTATTCTTGAGCTTTGGGAAGAGGTACGAGTTCCGGTCAACATTGGAGAGGTGGCGCGTGTCGTGGCTGGATGTAACAAGTTGGCGAAGGCTTGCCGCAACAAATTCGACAATTTCGACAATTTTCGAGGGTTTCCACATATTCCAGGTGAGGATTTTGTGACGACGTTCCCGTCGCGCACCGAAAACCACGATGGGTCGAGTTTTTTCACAGAGGTTGGAAATGCGTGATGATGTGGTTGAAATTGCTCATCGCTGGATTGGTACGCCGTATCAACATCAGGCGAGTTGTGAGGGCGCGGGCGTGGATTGTTTGGGTCTTGTTCGTGGTATTTGGCGTGAGGTGGTGGGGCACGAGCCCGAAAAAATTCCCGCCTACACACCAGACTGGTCCGAGCCAGCAAAAGATGAGTATCTGCTTGCGGCTTTAGCACGGGTTTTGATGCCGATTGAAAAATATCAACGTGGCGATGTTCTGGCGTTTCGTATGAAAACTGGCGGTGTAGCAAAGCATTTGGCGATTGTTTCTGCCTTGGGGAAAACCCCGAAAATTATACATGCATATTCCGGGCGAGGGGTGGTGGAAACACCGCTTTCGCCCGATTGGGAGCGCCGAATTGCTGGCGCTTTTCGTTTTCCTGATAGGAGCAAGTAATGGCGACTCTGGTTTTAGCGGCTGCTGGTGGTGCAATTGGATCATCGATTGGTGGCGCGGTGCTTGGCGTTTCGTCTGCCGTCATTGGGCAGGCGATTGGGGCAACTTTAGGGCGGTCGCTGGATCAGCGTTTGCTTGGCTCCGGATCGGAGCCTGTAGAAAATGGTCGTGTTGATAGTTTGCGGATACTTGCGGCCCGTGAAGGTGCGCATATCCCACGGATATTTGGTTCGATGCGGGTATCCGGGCAGGTTATCTGGGCAACTAAATTCAAGCAACACACCAACACTTCGGGTGGCGGCGGCGGTGGTAAGGGGTTGCCTTCACCTTCTCCTTCGCCTGAAATTACCGAATATAGCTATTCGATGAGCATGGCGGTTGCGCTATGCGAAGGAAAAATAACGCGTATTGGGCGAGTTTGGGCTGACGGCAAGGAAATCAGTCTGGATGGAATCGAGTACCGGATTCACCGTGGTGGTGAAAACCAGACGCCCGATCCAACGATTGTTGCTGTTGAAGGCGCGGATAAAACACCAGCCTACCGTGGTACGGCCTATATTGTTTTCGAAAACTTAAACGTAACACGTTTTGGTAATCGCATCCCGCAGTTCAATTTTGAAGTAATTCGTAAACCGAAAGCTTTGGGTACGGGTCTGCTGAAAGAACCCGCGAAGTTGGTTAATGCGGTGGCGTTGGTGCCTGGGACTGGCGAATATGCCTTGGCGACGGAGCCTGTGAAATACAATTATGGCAAAGGTGTCTCGCGCAAGGCCAACGTGCATGGACATGGAAACGACACTGATTTGGTCCGTTCTCTGGATCAAATGGATCAGGATTTACCAAAATGCGAGTCAGTTTCTTTGGTCGTTAGCTGGTTTGGCGACGATTTGCGTTGCAATTCTTGTCAGCTGGAACCCGCTGTTGAGCAGACCGATACCGATGGTGACGTCATGCCTTGGATTGTGTCTGGGCAGTCTCGTTTTGGTGCGAAGGTTATTAGTAAGAAAGATGGGCGTTCGGTTTTTGGGGGTACACCCACGGACCAGTCAGTTATTCAAGCCATTGAGGCAATTCACGCGCAAGGCAAAGAGGTGATGTTCTATCCGTTTATCCTTATGGATATTCTGGAGGACAATGGTTTGCCGGATCCGTGGAGCAGTGCATCCGACCAACCAAGAGTTCCATGGCGTGGTCGAATTACTACATCGAAGGCACCTGGGGAATTTGGATCACCGGATCAGTCCGCGACGGCAGCTTCCGAAGTCGACGCGTTTTTTGGCAACGCATCCGTCGGCGACTTTTCCGCAGGATTTGCCAGTGTTAATTACACGGGCCCAGCAGAATGGTCATATCGTCGATTTGTGCTGCATTACGCGCATTTATGTGCGGCAGCCGGTGGCGTGGAAACGTTCTGTATCGGGTCTGAAATGCGGGCTTTGACACAAGTTCGAGATAGTTTGGACAGCTTTCCAACTGTGGTGCAGTTGGTACAACTGGCGGCGGATGTTCGCAGTATTTTGGGGCCGGATTGTAAAATTGGGTATGCGGCAGATTGGTCTGAATATTTCGGATATCATCCTGCTGGCGGAGATGTGTTCTATCACCTCGACCCTTTATGGACTGACGACAACATTGATTTTATCGGGATCGACAACTATATGCCGCTATCTGATTGGCGGGATGATCCAGAACATGCCGATAACGCCTATCGCGCGATTTATGATATCGACTATTTGCAGAGCAATATCGAAGGTGGTGAAGGGTTCGATTGGTATTATGCGCATGACGACGCGCGTAAAATTCAAGACCGTACACCGATCACTGACGGCGCGTATGACGAACCTTGGATTTATCGCTACAAAGATATTCGCAACTGGTGGTCGAAGCAGCATCACAATCGGGTGGGTGGGGTACGTAGCGTTGAACCAACTGATTGGTTGCCGGGGACAAAACCGTTTTGGTTTACCGAAATTGGATGTCCGGCTGTGGATAAAGGGACCAACCAACCAAATTTGTTTGTTGATGATAAGTCGGACGAGTCAGGATTGCCGCATTATTCGAACGGTAATCGCGACGATTTGATTCAACACCGATATTTGCAGGCATTGCTGTCCTACTGGAAAGATCCAGACAATAATCCCGAGGCAAGTCAATATGTTGGGCAAATGGTTGATATCTCGAAGGCCCATGTTTGGGCTTGGGATGCGCGGCCTTTCCCCGATTTTCCGAACCGTCGGAAGGTTTGGTCCGATGGCGGGCAATACGCAAAGGGCCACTGGATTTCGGGCCGTATTCAAATGCCCTCGCTTGCGACTGTTGTTGCGGAAATTTGTCGTCGATCTGGCTTAGCTACGGTAGACGTTTCCAAGTTATACGGATTGGTGCGCGGATATCTGATAGGCGATACGGAGTCGGCGCGCCAAAGCCTCCAACCACTAATGTTGGCCTATGGGTTCGATTGTTTCGATCAGGACGGAGTACTGGTTTTCAGGAATCGAGATGGGTATGTGGTGGCAACGCTAGATCCAGATATGTTTGTTCTGGAGGGAGATGATCCCGCGATCAGTCTGACGCGCAACCCTGAAGCGGAAACCGCTGGTCGATTGCGAATCGGATTTATGGACGCCCGAAATGATTATCAAAGTGGTGCTGCTGAACATATTTTTCCTGATGAAAACGAGGCAAATATTGCCGAAAGTGGGTTGCCGTTAGCGCTAACAAAATCTGAGGGGCAGGCGATCGCCGAAAGATGGTTGAGCGAGGCAAGGATTGCGCGCGACGAGGTGAGCTTTTCCGTACCGCCTTCACGGTCGGATATCGGGCCTGGGGATGTTATTTCTGTACCACATGGAGGACAGAACTCATTATTCCGAATTGATCGAATTGAAGATTCTGGCCCACGAAATGTGCAAGCCACAAGGATTGAAGCTGGTGTTTATGCGCCGCGATATCGGGATGGTGCATCGCGTTACAAGCCTGGACCGATTCAGTTTGGTGAAGTTTATCCGGAATTTTTGGATTTGCCATTGATGAGCGGCGACGAGGTGCCGCATGCGTTTCATATTGCGGCGTCGGGTGATCCTTGGCCGGGGCAGGTTGCTGTGTATTCTGCAAGTGCAGACAGCGGCTACCGCTTGAACCGCCTGCTGACTCGTAGTGCCGTCGTTGGCGATCTGGTTGATGCTTTGCCGGCCGGACGGCCTGCAATATGGCAAAACGTTGGTGTTCGAGTGAAAATTGCATCTGGTGAGCTGCAGTCATATTCGGAGGCTGATGTGTTGAATGGCGCCAATCTAGCAGCGTTGCGTGTAGGTGGAGTTGGAGACTGGGAGCTAGTTCAATTTTGTGACGCTATCCTTGTTGCACCGAATGAATACCGATTGTCAAAATTCTTACGTGGGCAGGCCGGAACCGAGTTTCTAATTCCGACCGAGTGGCCTGTTGGAACAGATTTTGTTTTGCTCGATGGTTCGGCAGGGCAGGTTGACATGGCGTCGTCTGAGCGGGGACTTGATCGGCATTACAGGATTGGGGCGGCACATTTGCCTTATGACGATGATACATTTGTCCATGAAATATTTGCGGGGCAGGGCGTTGGATTGCGCCCATATGCCCCGACACACCTTTCAGACCAGAATTCCGGTGGCAATGTCACGGTGAATTGGGTCCGAAGGACACGTATTGATGGTGATGTCTGGCAAAGTTTTGAAGTCCCATTAGGAGAGGACCGCGAGGTTTATCAGGTGCGGATTTCTGATGGAGGAACTGTTCTACGAGAGGTTGAGGTGACCTCTGCTTCATTCACCTACACTAATGCAATGCAGGTATCCGACGGAGCGTCGGGTGCGGTTGATTTTGATGTCGCCCAAATTTCTGACCGTTTCGGGGCAGGGCCATTCGCAAGGAGAACAATAAATGTCTGAAACATATCAATTTGAGTTACCGTTGGTGCAACCTTCACAGGCGCAAAAACACATTACAGTGAACGAGTCATTGGCACGTTTGGATGCGGTTGCGCAAATGCGTATCGTCGAAACTCAGGTGATTGCCCCCCCTGCTTCCCCAATCGATGGGGAAGCATATGCCGTTGGAAGTTCGGCAACAGGAGAGTGGGCAGGGCATGACGCATCACTGGCTATTTTTTCTAACGGTGGCTGGGTATTTCTTACCCCGAAAATTGGGTGGAAGGCACGGAACGAAACCCTTGGCGCTGATATGATATTCGATGGAGTTGATTGGCGGATAAATGCGGTTTCGGTTTCCGCTGGTGGTGCGGCGAGCCTGCAACATGTGATTGAGATTGATCATGTCATGGGCGCTGGGGCAAGTTCAATAACGGCTAATATCATCCCGTCTCATGCGCAAGTGATCGGTGTCACGGCACGGGTGATCACGGAAATCACCGGTAGTGGTGTGGCGAACTGGTCGCTTGGCGTTGCCAGTGACGAAGCGCGATATGCGATCGGGCTGGGGTTATCGTTGAATTCCTATGCCGTTGGGATATCGGGTACACCGCAAACCTATTACGCGGATACGCCGCTGCAGATAACCGCAGATGCGGGCAGTTTCACCGGGGGTGAAATTCGTCTGGCAGTGCATGTTGTCGAACTATCCGTCCCACGTGCAATTTAGCTAGGGCAACTGACACAGCAAGTCGCGGTCGGAGTTAATTCCAGCCTTTTGATCGCGATTTGATCGCCGCAAACATCACAATACCCGTATTCGCCGGTTTCTAAGCGCATAAGCGCTGCATGGATCGCCTTTGTTTCATAGATTCGGTTTTGGGCTGTAGCATTGGCCATTGCTTGCTGTTGCATGGCGTCCATTCGTGACAGCCGGCCAACGCTTGACTGATCTAGATTGACGGTGTTTCTACTGTCCGAATTAGTATTTTCCATTGTCTTGAGTATTTTTAATCGTGTATTCAGGATGTTTCGAAAGTAGGTTTTTCGTATTTTTTCATCCATATTTTCCACTTCCTGCTTGAATTCTTGCACAAAAACTCCGAGTTGTTAATCTGCTATGCTATGATGAGCAGTGCAATAGGGAGATACCCATGGCGGAACTTAAGTCGAATATCGCAAATGTTGATCCTGTTTGGGATCGCATTCGGACAGAAGCGCTTGAGATTGTCGAGGGCGACCCGTCGCTCGCCAGCTTTGTACATTCGGCGGTATTGAGTCACAAACGCCTAGAATGTGCGTTGGCATACCGGACAGCGCAAAAACTGTCTTCCAGTGAAATGTCTGAGTCGATTTTGCATGAAGCTTTTGACGAAGCACATACCGCGGATGTTAGTTTATCTGCGGCCGCGCGTTCAGATATCTTGGCGGTTTTTGAACGTGATCCTGCATGTCATCGATACGTACAACCTCTTCTTTTTTATAAAGGGTTCCAAGCTGTTCAGGCCTATCGACTTGCGCACTGGTTTTGGCTGAATGGACGCGAAGATTTGGCGTATTTCATCCAAATGCGCACATCCGAGGTTTTTGGGGTTGATATTCATCCAGGTGCAGTCATTGGGCGCGGGATTATGATTGATCACGCGCATTCAATTGTTATCGGAGAAACAGCGGTCGTTGGCGATAATGTGTCTATGCTGCATTCTGTGACACTTGGTGGAACGGGCAAAGAAAATGATGATCGACACCCCAAAATAAGCGACGGCGTGTTATTAGGTGCCGGGGCAAAAATATTAGGAAATATTACGATTGGAAGCTGCAGTCGTGTTGCCGCCGGATCTGTTGTCTTAAGCGATGTACCCGCGTGTAAAACGGTTGCTGGTGTACCTGCAAAAATAGTCGGTGAAGCCGGTTGTGAGCAACCATCTGCGATAATGAACCAGCTCTTGAATGAGAATTGAGCCCATCGAAATAGGCCCAATTCTCAAATTCATTCCTTAGCGTGAATCGGGGGCCTTGGCATCAATCGCTAGTTGCGATATCACCGTGTCGACTGGGAATACAGCCGATGATTTGTCCCCAAGTCGCCGCATAGAAATCGTTCCTTCTTCAACCTCGCGCATACCGACAGCAAGAATTACCGGAACTTTTGCCACGAAATGTTCACGCACTTTGTAGTTAATTTTTTCATTTCGGGTGTCGGCTTCGGCCCGTATCCCTTGGGCTTTTAGGCCAGCCACAACACGTTCAACGTAGTCATTTGCATCAGAAACAATTGAAGCAACTACGACCTGACGTGGTGCGAGCCAAAAAGGCAATTTACCGGCATGTTCTTCGATCAGAATACCGATGAAGCGTTCGAATGATCCGACAATCGCCCGATGCAACATCACTGGGCGATGTTTCTGACCGTCTTCACCAATATAATTGGCGTCTAGGCTTTCAGGTAAAACAAAATCGACTTGCAAGGTTCCACATTGCCAATCACGACCAATGGCGTCGGTCAGAACAAATTCCAGTTTTGGCCCGTAAAACGCGCCTTCGCCTGGATTTAGTTCATATTCGCATCCGGCGGCTTCCGCGGCAGATTTCAGCGCATATTCAGCGCGATCCCAAGTGTCATCTGAACCAGAACGAACATCCGGGCGATCCGAGAATTTCACCTTAAAGTTATCAAATCCAAGGTCGCTATAAATCCGCGACAGCAAATCAATGAATGTTTCGGTTTCCTCTTCGATTTGACTTTCTTCACAGAAAATATGCGCATCGTCTTGCACGAAACCGCGTACACGCATGATGCCATGCAATGCGCCAGATGGTTCGTATCTGCTGCACGCACCAAATTCGGCCATACGAATGGGTAAGTCGCGGTAAGATTTTAAGCCATGATTGTAAATCTGAACGTGGCAGGGACAGTTCATGGGTTTCAGGGCATTCACGCGTTTTTCTTTTGCGTGTTCTTCCTCAACTTCGACAATGAACATATGTTCTTGGTATTTTTCCCAATGCCCAGATTTTTCCCACAATTTGCGATCTACGACTTGAGGGGTGTTTACCTCAACATATCCGGCGGCGTCTTGGCGGCGTTGTATGTAGGCGCGCAATTCGCGGTAAATAGTCCACCCATTTGGGTGCCAAAACACCATGCCGGGGGCTTCCTCTTGCATATGGAACAGGTCCATTTCGCGACCAAGCTTACGATGATCTCGTTTTGCGGCCTCTTCAAGGAAATTTAGATGGGCTTTGAGGCCTTCTTTATTCCGAAAACCAACGCCGTAAATCCGTTGCAGCATTTTGTTTTTACTGTCGCCGCGCCAATAAGCACCGGCAACCGACATTAGCTTAAACGCATCTGCCGGAACTTGACCCGTATGAGCCAAATGTGGGCCGCGGCATAGATCTTGGAAGTGACCATGCCAGTACATACGAAGGTCTTCGCCTTTGGGAATGGCATTTATTAGCTCAACTTTGTAAGGTTCGTTATTGGCTTTGTAGAATTTCAACGCCCGCTTGCGATCCCATATTTCTGTTGTTACCGGCTCGCGCTTATTGATGATCTCGCGCATTTTCTTTTCGATAGCTTGCAGGTCTTCAGGTGTGAATGGTTCATCGCGATCAAAATCATAGTACCATCCATGTTGGATCACCGGACCGATGGTAACTTTTACGTGTGGCCACAATTCGCGTACAGCACGGGCCATGATGTGGGCGCAATCATGCCGGATCAGCTCCAGCGATTGTTCTTCATCTTTCATGGTGTAAATCTGGAATTCTACGTTCTTAGTTATCGGAATTGATAGATCCGAAAAAACGCCATCAATAGCGCAAGCTATCGCTGCCTTCCCCAATGATTTGGAAATATTGGCAGCGATTTGTACGCCAGTTACACCTTCGTTATATTCGCGTGTGGCCCCATCTGGGAGCGTGATCGAAATCTGTGGGATGGTCGGAACTTCGACGATCTCTTGGATCTCTTCGATGATTTCGGGTTCAGGTTCCTGAGCTGCGGGTGCCGGCCTTTCTACTGCGGCGGGCGCGGGTTTTTCTGCCGGGGCGGTTTCTTGATCCGGATTCTCGACGACTGCTTTCGCCTTAGCTTCGACGGCACGCTTCAGTTTTGCCCGAACGCTGGTTTCGTTTTCTTTGGCGCGCGGCGGCTTTGCCGGAGCGCGATCAGATGCGGTATCAAGAGGGTTGCGATTTGCGCGACGTCCCGCTGATTGAATTTCGACGAAATCCATTTCTTCAATAGCGGTTTTCTTCTTTTTGTCATCTGCCATGACAATCTCCTCGTGGTTTGGCGCCTACGGAACGCCCGGTTACAAACTATGGACCGTTTAGTCGGAATCGAAATAATGTCAACCATTGTGCGCCGAAGAATAGTCGTAGAATGTACTTTGAAAACACATGGGGATCGCAGATGACATCCAGACTGAAAACCGAGCACGGAGCAATTGCATATCACAAGACTGCAGGTGTCGGCCCCGGCATTGTATTTTTGGGCGGGTTCAAGTCAGATATGGATGGTAGCAAAGCAATATATTTGGAGGAATGGGCGAAAGAAACAGGCCGCGCGTTTCTGAGGTTTGATTACACTGGGCACGGGAAGTCCGACGGGGATTTTGTTGATGGGTGTATTGGCGATTGGGCGAGGGATGCGATGTTTGTGCTATCCGCCCTTACCGAGGGTCCACAAATTCTTGTTGGTTCATCTATGGGCGGTTGGATATCATTGATAGTCGCCCAGAAAATGCCGGAGAAAGTTGTAGGGCTGATTGGAATTGCCGCTGCACCGGATTTCACCGAAAATTCTATGTGGAAGAGCTTTGACATCGGGCAACGTGCCGCAATAATCAAGAATGGGTATATTGAGTTGCCGTCGGACTATTCCGACGAGCCATATATTATCACAAAAAAACTTATTGAAGATGGCAGGCAGCATTTAGTTTTACTGAATCCGCTTGAATTGCCGTTCCCAACTAGGTTTTTGCAAGGAACTGCTGATGTTGATGTCGATATATCGGTGGCGCTAGGATTGCTGGAACATGTGTCAGGCGATGATGTTCGCCTGACACTCGTTAAAAATGCTGATCATAGATTCAGTACACCAGAATGCCTGTTACTTATTCAACAGACGATTGAAAACCTAATCTTGTGACCCACCAAATGCGCCTGTCAGGTAGTTATCGGCGGTATGTATACGTATCGTTCCAGCCACTTCTTCAGCATTAGGACCATAGAACTTTCCGTCAATTGCACCATCTGCACCGGCCTCGAAATCATTGCCAATACCTGTGCCTGCATCAGCGAAGACATTTCCGTCAAACCCGCCTTCGTCATTGATTGTTGCCCTAATCGTCAGGTCGCTAATACCACCATTCAGGTTAGCGATGGTTCCGTTCACGTTAATCGTGTCTGCGGTTGCTGCAAAATCTGCTGACATCTCAAATGTTCCAGTGACGTCGCCAACATAGCTGCTATATCCGATAAAATCGCCTGTATAATTTGCGCTACCAGTCGTTGGCATGTCATCCACCGGAATGTGTGAACCAGCAACAAAACCGCCATGTGCATATTTTTGCAACAAGGGTGCCTCAGTTCCGGTTTGAATTTGAAACAAGCCCGTAATTGCATAAATTAAATCACTATTGTTGCGGGAAATGATGTATTCATATCCTTCGGTTGTCACCCCAGATACCGCCTGACCATCCCCGGGCATGATAAACACAGCTTTCCCAAAGAAGGCTTCGAAGCCTGGCATATTGTTGCGGAACACGGCCTCATATTCATTCGGGTTTCCGGTTACGTCCAAACGTTGTAGTTTCGGCCCATTATCGTTGAAAATATATCTGAAATCTCCCTGACGGCGTGTTCGCCAAATACCAGTATGGTTTCCCAACACATGTAGTTGGGTTCCAGCCTCCAAATCGGCAATTGGTACGGCCTCATATGGACTTGATGTTGAACTGCTCGAGTCACCACCAGCGCATCCTGCGAGCAATAGCGCAACAACCGACAGACTAAAAATCTTCAACATCTTTAACTCCCAAAATTTATTGTGACCTAGGTCACGTTGAACAAGTCAATTAAACTTGATATATCTTGATTAAATACTTGTGAATGTTGCCATTAAAATAAAATGGATACTCACAGTATATGAAAATGGAGTATCGGGTGAAATTTTGCATCTTTGTATTGGTAATAATTACGTCTATTGGCCAACCTAGTTTTTCTCAAACCGCTGATTGTTCGGTTCCCCTTGGTGACATTATTCGTAGTCAAAACTTTGTGTTAGCGCATCATTGCAGTCGACAACGTCTTAAGGCCAATCCCCAAGATCGGCAGGCTATGCTGGTTTTTGCGCGGGCTTCTATGGAAATTGGGCAATTGGATGTTGCCGCAGATTTTGCGCGACAAGCACGTCAGCTAGAACTGTCAAAATCCGAACGATTCGTATCGTTGTTGATTTCGGGCTTGGCAAATGCCCGGCTGGAAAATTATCAGACGGCAAAAATCTATTTTCGCCGCGCGGCAAATTACACGCAAAATGACCGAGAAACCCAAATCATCGGATCCGCAATGTCACAGGTTCGCGCCCGTTCCCCGTGGAGCTTCCGGTTGAGTCTTAACATTGATCCAAGTTCGAATGTGAATGGGGGAAGTATCAAAGACACTTTTTATGGTCCCCACCCTGTGACTGGCGTTATTGGGGACAATCCTGTTTCTGAAGATGCGCAGGCCCAACCCGGTATCGGATATTCAGTCAATGCGGGCATAACCCACAAGCTACGCCTTTCCAACAATGTCATATGGGAAAATGCATTAATGTTCGACAGGACTATCTACGATGGTTTGGGGCGAAATAATTACCGGATGGCGGCGAAATCTGGTGTTCGATTTAGAACAAGTGATGATGCAAGCGCGCGTTGGTTCGCGAGCGTAATGTATGAGCAGCTTGATATAGCCGAGGGCTTGGAAGGTGATTTGGCTTCCGATTTCTACAATTTTTACGATCAAACAACCTTCGAACTGGAAAGACGTTGGAGCACAAGTAACGGCAATGCTGTGTCGATTTACGGCAATTATATCTTTCGAGAGGGCGGCAGGGATGAAACGCGTGATGCGACTATTATGCGCGCGGGACTGAGTTACGGATTTCACTTGACTGATGAAGTGGTGATGCAGATTGGTGGGTATATCGAGGACGTAGATAGCGAACATTTCGATGTCGCGCGTACCGCACAAAACATTTCCATGCTGGTTTCATGGGATATGCGACAAATACCAATAAGTATAAGCGGAAGAATTTCCTATACAAATGCGGATTATGAACACCAATCATCTTTATCTCTGGAAATTCGCGAAAATGATAATGTGTCGTTTAATATTGGTGTAACACCAAAAAACCTCCAGCTTTATGGATTTAAACCAACTTTCGGTGTGAGGCTAAATCGGAATTTTTCCAATCTGGACCGGTACGATACATTTGAATACAGCGTTTACACCCGCATCAGCAGTGTGTTCTGATTCTAAAGCGCAATTCCGACTACAATCATGCATAGACCCAAGGCCGATAGCGCGATTGCCCCCAGGTTCCAAGCGACAAGTCCTTGCAAGCGCGTTGCTGCGATATCTTCATCAGTTTCCTTTCGGATGCTAAGCGCGATTTTCATGCAATAGCCAAGGCCAAGCAGCCCGAATGCAGCCAACACCGCGCCGATATAGATCAAGATTTCCATGTCACTCTCCAATTTGTTCACTGCCTAGGGCAGGGGGCTGATTTGCGCAAGTGGTCTCTTGCAGACGGTGGTTCAGAAGTTTAGTGTCGCGCTCTAAATTGCCAAATCATGTAGGATAATCCGATGGACGTAGTCGAAGAACAACAGCAAACCCAATACCGCGTCACAGCGGGTGAGCTTCGGGCGTTTATTGAACGCTTTGAGCGTTTGGAAGTTGAAAAGAAAGATATTTCTGAGCAACAAAAAGAAGTCATGGCTGAAGCCAAGTCGCGTGGTTATGACACGAAAATACTGCGTAAACTGGTTGCTTTGCGGAAAAAAGATCCACAAGAAATCAGCGAAGAAGAAGCTGTTTTGGAATTGTATAAAGACGCATTAGGGATGTGATTTCGGTTAACCGCAGGTCACTCCGCTTGGGGAACCATCCAGATTAGTTGTTGCGCTCGCCGAAATTTCAGGCGAGCCGCCGCGGCTTATACAATTTTGGACAGCGATATTAGCCTGATCCCAATTTTCGAAATCGCGTTGTTCGGTGCGTTGGATCGGGATGTATTCGGCCTTAACAATTTGATCATCAGCAACGATAACATCCGCAGCTTCGGTCTCGGACATTGTTGTGCTCACATCGTTGGAAGAGGAGAATGCTCCACTTGCAATAACCAATGTAACAGAAACCGATACAATTACGACGGAGGCGGTAACTACCACCCAATCTGTGGTTGTTGCGCCTGATTCATCTTTCCAAAATGCTGTCATTTTTGTCCGCCCAATCTCACAATAACTACAAGCTATTTCTAAACTTAGTATGAGAACATGACCGAAATGCGGCAATTTAACCAATATGTCAACAAATGGTTAATTTTTAACCAGTTAGTCCTAACGCCCAAATACGGGCATTAGGCTGTTACAAAAGGTATCAGCCTTATGTTTTTAACAAGTGTGCGGATGTGTGTGTACACATGCGTTGGAAATTATCCCGGCAAGCGCGCCCGTATTTTCCAGTTCATCGTCGGTAGCGTTTGCCGCCGAATTAATACCACCGGAAATAACGATAAGCGTAGCGATTGCGACACCTACAACAGCCGAAGTCAGGATAACCCAATCCACAGTGATCGCGCCGGACTCATCCCTTATGAAATTTTGTAGTAGCATTTTTTTCTCCAGTACTCGGTTCTAATACGTTGGCCTACAACGACCGCTTCAACGAAGGTACCACATACAATTTGAGGTAAATCACCTCATTAAACTCAAGGAGAAACTATGTTGAGAATAAGACCAAAATGCGGCCAAAAATGCGGCGAAAGTAAGGCAAATAGAGTCGTATTTGGTGCAATTATGAGGCGAATTGTGGCGCTTAAGTTAACGTTTATAGGTCGTTAAGGTATTCTGTTAACCTATTTGCCTCGTTCCGAGTTGCCTCGAGCTCGGGCGGTTTTTCGCCCGGAAAGAAGCGCGCGCGGATCGCGGTCGGCATAGGATTCGGTCGAAATTGCACCACATGTATTGCCAAATTAGCTGTTTCTAATGCCCAAGCCGACACAATCTGTCGCGCGGCGGATTTAGTTGCGGCATAAGCCGAGAAGAATTTTTCGTCATCGTGATTATCATCAATAAATACTGCCGTTCCATTTTGAAGCAGCGGTTCGCACAAGGCGATTATCCGTTGGGTTGCGCGCGCATTGACCTGCCAACAACGATCTAGATCTTTTTCAGACACATGTTGCACAGGTGATAAAGGGGCCGCATGTGCAGCGCAGTGTACCAATAAATTCAACCGCCCCCAACGCTCGAATATCGATAGGCACATTCGTTGCAATCCCTCGTCATCGGTAATGTCGAGAGGAACGAGTGTGACGCTTCCGCCAACAGCGTCGATTTCGTCCGCCAGTTCTTCCAATCCGCCAACTGTGCGCGCCACCGCAATAACATGTGCGCCTTTGGCCGCCAGTTCCAGCGCTGTTGCATATCCAAACCCACGAGAGGCGCCGGTAACCAGCGCAACGGTATCTTTATCAATCTTCATGTCTTGTTCCGATGATAGGTAAGGGCCATGGCCAGGCAATGGCTGAATTCGGTTTCGGGGATGGTTTCGGTCAGATCAAAATGGATCACGCGGCCGCTGTCATAGGTGAAAGTGTCGGGGTAAATATCGCGGAAACGATCAACCAGATGGGTGGTGCAGATGAAATAGACCGAAACACGATCCGGTGTTTTTTTGTCCCAACCCAACCGGATTGTACTGCCGATCTTGGGTGCTGTCAGATAGGAGGGTTGCCCCCATTTTAGCGTTTCCGTGATCTCGCCAACATTTTCGGCCTTGGCTGTCGCCAGGATCAAACCCCGAAATTCCATAAGCTTACTGCGGGCAGGGGCGGGGTAAGTTGCGAATACAATTTCGACATTGGCGGGAATAGCAGTCATTCTGCCGCCTTCAGCTCAAACCCCGCGTCAATTTTATCTTGCGGACGCACCGGATATTGGCCGCTGAAACAAGCGTCGCAATATTGTGGTTCCTTATCGTCACGGCCTTTCGCTGCGCCTGCTGCGCGGTACAGCCCGTCAAGCGACACAAAATGCAAACTGTCAACGCCGAGATGCTGACGCATCTGTTCTTCGGTCATGTTGGCGGCCAACAATTTGTCGCGATCCGGTGTATCGACACCGTAAAAACACGGCCATTCGGTGGGCGGCGATGCGATGCGGAAATGGACCTCTTTGGCACCAGCATCCAGCAGCATTTCTTTGATCTTGCGGCTAGTGGTGCCACGAACCACGGAATCGTCAACCAGAATAACCCGTTTGTCGCGGATCAGTGCGCGGTTGATGTTCAGCTTCAGGCGCACACCCATATTGCGGATTTGCTCGGTCGGCTCAATAAATGTTCGCCCAACATATTGGTTGCGCGCGATCCCCATCGCATAAGGAATACCGCTTTCTTGCGAATAGCCAATCGCCGCCGGAATGCCGCCATCAGGAACCGGGCAAACTAGGTCGGCTTCAACGGGGGCTTCTTTTGCCAGTTCCACGCCGATTTGGCGGCGGGTTTCGTACACAGAATGGCCGCCAATAACGCTGTCGGGGCGACTAAAGTAGACATATTCAAAGATGCAGAATTTCGGGGCGGCTTTGTGGAAAGGGAAATAGCTTTCTATACCTTCCTCTGTGATAACCACCATTTCGCCAGGTTCAACCTCGCGTAGGAAATCGGCACCGATGATATCCAGCGCACAGGTTTCCGAGGCCAGAACCCACCCGTCACCCAGCCGCCCAAGCATTAGGGGGCGCACGCCATGAGGGTCCCGCACGCCAACCAGTTTAGTGCGGGTCATGGCGATCACGGAAAACGCACCTTCAACCCGTCGCAGGGCATCTTTCAGGCGTTCAGGAATATTCTTTTGAATGGAGCGCGCCATCAGATGCACAATACACTCACTGTCAGACGAAGACTGGAAGATCGAGCCGCGCTCAATCAATTCTTTACGCAGCGCGTCAGCATTGGTGATATTGCCATTATGCGCCATCGCGCAACCGCCCATTGAAAATTCGGCAAACAAGGGCTGCACATCGCGGATTTGTGTCGGCCCCTTTGAACCCGCCGTCGAATAGCGCACATGCCCAATCGAGAGCGAGCCGGGCAGGGTGTCCATCAGGCTGGCGCGGGTGAAGTTATCGCGGACATAGCCAAAACGCCGCGCCGATGTAAAACCTGCTTCGGAATTATGGGCAACAATCCCGCCAGCTTCTTGGCCACGATGCTGCAATGCGTGCAGCCCGAGGGCGACAAAATTGGCGGCGTCTTTAACCCCTAAAACACCAAATATCCCGCATTCTTCATGCAGTTTATCATCGTCAAAAGGAAGGGTATGAAGGGCAGCAAGCTCAGTTGGCATATGGGCACGACTCGGCAGCTAAGTTACGTTCGCTTGCCTTATACGTGCCCATTTATCCGGTGTCACCCGCTGGAATGCACCAGCGGGAAAGTTTTTAGTTGGAATCCGTGGCCGCGTCATCAGCAGGTGCCGTCGCATCCTCAAGCGGGATAGGTGCACCCGGACAATCTTCGGTCAGCGTATTATACGGCTGGATCAACCAGTCAGGGATATCCGTCGGGATATACTCAGCCAGTGTTTCTTGTTGTTCAGCCAGTATAACGCGTGTCTTGGAGGTTTCGACAACCTCATATCCCTCGCCGCCAGCGATGAAGAAGTCGTAAACGATCAGTAGGACAAGCACCAAAGCAATGCCGCGGATGATACCAAACAAGAATCCAAGGCCTGCATCAATCGGGCTAAGGGCTGATTTTTGGATTGCACCAGCAATCAGCGGTGTGAACAATGAAATGACGATTAACGCGATGACAAAAACACCCGCAAATGCGGTGAAGATGCCCAACTCACAATTGTCGCCAACCAAATCAGACAGGTATGGGATTTCGCGAACAAACGGTTCGGCTTGCGGGGCGAAATAGAAGGCGACGATTGCCGCTCCAACCCAACCCGCTATGCTCATCAACTCACGGGTAACGCCGCGTGAATAGGCCAATATCCCTGAAATCAGGACGATTCCGCCAACTGCGGCATCAAATAACGTAAAATCTTCCACTAATTTGCCCCCTTCTAATTATCTATCTGACCAAAACAGATTTCTATGAACTCCGTCAAGTCCTGCGCCTTATGCACATCTATCGCACTCTTAGCGATAGTTTTCATGCGTGATGGGGCATAAGCACTAGAAAAGCCAAGTTTTTCAGCCTCTTTTAGCCGATTTTCCGCCTGAACTGTTGCACGTAAAGCACCAGAAAGGCTGATTTCCCCGAAAATCACCGAATCGGCGGGCAGGGCGTGATCTTGTCGCGCCGATACCAACGCTGCCGCAACCGCGAGGTCCGCCGCTGGTTCGCTAATCTTGATGCCACCTGCGATATTCAGATAAACATCCATGCCGCCAAAGCCGATCCCGCACCGCGCTTCAAGCACCGCGAGGATCATCGACAGCCGTCCCGTATTCCAGCCAATAACCGTGCGCCGCGGATTTGCCAAAGGCGAGGGCGCAACCAGCGCCTGAATTTCCACCAATACCGGCCGCGTTCCCTCGATCCCCGCAAAAACCACTGATCCCGACGCCGGATTATCCCGTTCGCTCAGGAACAGGGCCGAGGGGTTGGTGACCTCTTGCAGGCCTTCGCCTGTCATCTCGAACACGCCAATTTCATCAGCAGGTCCAAAACGGTTTTTCACCGCGCGCAAGATACGGAACTGGTGCCCGCGCTCGCCTTCAAAATACAGAACCGTATCAACCATATGTTCAATGACACGCGGTCCGGCAATCTGGCCGTCCTTGGTCACATGCCCAACCAAAATCACCGAAATCCCGCGCCGTTTGGCAAAACTTGTCAGCTCATGCGCGGCCGTACGGACCTGTGACACGGACCCCGGTGCGGAATCCACATGATCGGCCCACATTGTCTGGATGGAATCGATAATCACTAATTCGGGGCGCTCGGCGTCCATCGTGGTCAAGATATCGCGTAAATTCGTGGCAGCGGCCAAGATCACAGGCGCATCGGTCAGGTTTAGACGGGCGGCGCGCATGCGGATCTGACTGGCGGCTTCCTCGCCCGAAACATACAGAACCTTGTGGCCTTCGCGGGCAAATGCCCCTGCAGCCTGCAATAGCAACGTTGATTTCCCGATCCCCGGATCACCACCAACCAAGATCGCCGAAGCAGGGACCAAGCCGCCGCCCAGCACCAGATCCAGCTCGCCAATCCCGAAATGACTACGCTTCAACGGCGCATCGGTCGAGGATAGGTTCGACAGTTCAATTTTTTGTCCCTTGGACGCCCCCAGCGATTTGCCTTTGGGTCCAGCGGACAGCGCCGCCTCTTCGCGAATGGAATTCCACTCACCGCAAGTCTCACATTGGCCCGCCCATTTTTTATGAACAGCCGCGCATTTCGAACAAACATATGTAGATGATTTTGCCATGTCTTTCAGTGCCTCAATTGCCAGCAAAGGGCAAGCCGAGGATTAGGGCAATTGCGAACACAAGCTGGAAAAACGGGAAAACTTTGTTCCAGCGCGGCTCCAATTTGATCGCAAAACCCGCCGCCACCGCCAACAATCCACCCGCGACCATCGCCAAGGGCGGCGATATCCAACTAACCGTCGCCATGCCCGCAAGGCTGAAAACCACGGTCCCGATATGCGCCCATTGCAAGCGCTCGCGTTGCGTCACGATCTGGAATAGCGACCACAGGACGGCAGCAAACACCGATGCCGCCACCGTCATGCCCAGCATTATCAGAATCACTTGGACTGCCTTTTGGTCAGCTCGGTGATGATCATCGAGGCTATTACGCAAAACGTAAACAGATACAGCCCCCAAGCCGTTTCCAGCCGCCCAACCCCGACACCCTTGGCGGCAATAATATACATAGCCACCAAAAACACATCCGCCATCGCCAGTTTCCCGAGCAACGCAATCGTTGGTAATGTGCGTTCGGCCAGCAGCTCAAACTGCACCAACGCCGTCCCGATCACCTTTACCATCGGCGCAAATATCGCGAGGAACGTGACTAGCAACGCCAAAAACACATCCTTTTCCCAGAGGGCCTGCAGGGCCGTAATCGTCGATATCTCGTTCAACGAGAAAAACGGCAGGAGGCCAGCGCGCAATAACGGCGCGAACCACGCGATAGGGAACAGGATGAGGAGAGTGAGGTTGGCGAGTTTAAGGGGCATCACTATCTTCGCCGCTCATGTCCGGTATCTGGAGCGGATCAGGGTCTTTCTCAATTTGTTCATTTTGTTTTTTTGCAAACTTAAACGCGCTGGTAACATCCTTAATTAAATCCCCAAATGGCTTAGCTTTTTTCCCGAAACTTCCCAAACTATCGCCTAAATCTTCCAACATTCCTAAACTCTTGTAGTAGCTTCCAATATCTTTATCGAACTCCTTTTGAAATGCATTTACTTTATCGAGAAGCCTCTGCTTGTGTTTACTGTCTAGCCAGTCGGTATCATGTAGTTCGTTTCTTAAGTCGTCGATTTGAGTTTGGATATTTGTTCTGTTCTCTGAACTGAGCAATAATATCTCGTTCGAAGTCTGTGCGTACGCAACTTCTGCCTGCAACGAGTGCTTATCAATAGCAAACGCTATTTCCCGTCTATTTTCGTTGAGAGCTATTATTTCACTATTGTTCACCACAAGTTGCATTGCGGACAGTTTTGAGGTTGCTTTGAGTAAACTCTCGATTTCGAATCCTGAAATTTTTGCATACATAGTGAAACGAGAGTTATATTTAATGAATTCGTCAAAAAAACTGACGCGCATACCTCTACCTCCCATTGAATTTTTGCGAACTTGATTAAATTCAACTAAATCACGCCGCGCCAAGTCAAATATATTTAGTTCGTCCATTTTTTATCCTTTCGTTCACCGCACACTCTCGATCGGCCCCTCGGCGCGGCCGTGTAAAAACTGGTCCATATAGGGATCGCCGGAGGTCTCGATATCGCTGGCGGGTCCCGTCCACTGCACCTTGCCGTCATGGATCATTGCTACCTTGTCGGCGATTGCGCGCACAGATGACATGTCGTGGGTGATGGTCATGGCCGTCGCCCCCATCTCCACCACGATCTCGCGGATCAGCTCGTTGATGACGCCGGACATAATCGGGTCTAGGCCAGTGGTTGGCTCGTCAAAAAAGATGATTTCCGGTTCAGCGGCGATGGCGCGGGCGAGGCCAACACGTTTTTGCATACCGCCTGACAGCTCGGCAGGGAACAGGTCAGCGGTTTCGGGTTGCAACCCGACGCGGCGCAGCTTTTCGACGGCCAGCTCATGGGCGTCAGCTTTGCTCATCTTTCCAAGCAAGCGAAACGATACATTGCGCCAAACGGGTAGGCTGTCAAATAATGCGCCGCCCTGGAATAACATGCCAAAACGCGCCAGAAATTCGTCTCGGTTGGCTTTAGCGACAGATTGACCGTCGATCAAAATGTCCCCAGAATCTGGTTTCATCAACCCAAGCACACATTTCAACAACACCGATTTTCCAGTGCCAGAGCCGCCGATGATAACCATGCTTTCGCCGGCCGGAATGTCTAGGTCAATGCCCGCCAGCACATGTTTTGAACCAAAGGATTTTTTAACGTCGCGCAGCGAGATTTTAGGAATATCGCTCATGCTGGAAACAACAGTTCAGTTAGCAGATAGTTGCTAGACAGGATCAAAACCGACGCCGCGACCACCGCATTAGTTGTTGCTTTGCCAACACCCTGCGCGCCGCGACCGGAATAGAACCCGTTATAGCATCCCATCAGGCCAAGGATGAAACCAAACACCGCCGCTTTGATCAGGCCGGAGGTGATATCGCCTACTTCCAAGAAATCTACGGTGTTCTGTAGGTAAGTGCCGGAATTGAAACCCAACCGATTTACGCCAACCAAATACCCGCCCATGATCCCGATTATGTCACCGACAAAAACGAGTATTGGCATAACCAGTGTCGCGGCAACAACGCGCGGGACAATCAGGTATTTCATTGGATTGGTCGATAGGGTTGTCAGGGCGTCGATCTGTTCGGTTACGCGCATTGTCCCCAGCTCCGCTGCGATGGAGGACGAAACGCGCCCTGCAACCATCAGCCCGGCAAGCACAGGACCAAGTTCACGCGCCATTCCGATGGCAACGATAGATGGCACAACGCTTTCAGCACTGAAACGCGCGCCGCCTGCGTAAATCTGTAACGCGAGGGCAGCACCAGTGAATAGTGTCGTCAGGCCTACGACGGGCAGTGAAAAATACCCGATCCGCATTAATTGCTGTCCCAGCTCAGTGAAATAAAACGGTGCCCTGAATATATGCGACAAGGTTTCGATCATGAATATCGTCAACCGCCCCACAGCGGCAAATAATGCCAGCGTTGAACGCCCAATCGAGCCCAGAAAATTCAGAAAATAAGAGATACCGTGATCCTGCCTGCTACCTGTTTATCCGCCTATATAACGCCGCTTATAGCGCCCGCCAAGGCCTGTCAGTATTTCATACCCGATAGTTTGGGCAGCGTCAGCAAGAACATCGATTGTTTGCGTGGCATTGAGGATATCAAGGCTTTCGGGAATTTCGTTCAGATCGGTCACATCCACGGTTATCAGGTCCATCGAAACCCGTCCAACCATAGGGCAGGGCGTGTTACTGGCGTAAAGCATGGCCTTCTCCCCCATCGCGCGGATCAACCCGTCGGCATATCCTGCCGCAACCGTGGCGATTTTTGAAGGGCGAGAGGCGATCCAGCTAGCGCCGTAACCAACGCTCTCACCCGTTTCGACAATACGGGTCTGGATGATCGGCAGCGACAGAGTGACAACGGGTTTTGCATCCGCGAAAGGCAGCCCGCCATACAGGCCAATCCCTGGGCGGGTAAGGTCCATGTGATAGTCCGCACCCAGTGAAATGCCACCCGTTGCGGCAATGCTGGTCGGGGCATCGAACGCATTCATCGCTTGGAAAATCGCCAGTTGTTCGGTATTTTGCGGATGCTGTGGTTCATCGGCGCAGGCAAGATGGCTCATCACCAGTTGTGGTTTGAGGGTTTTGAGCGTTGCGACCTCGTCCACTTCCATCCCCAAACGGTTCATACCCGTGTCTATCTGTAAACCATAAGGGCGGCCGCTTTGTTCACCCATAAATCGCGCCGTTTGTTCAGCGCTATTCAGCAGTGGGATCAGATTCGCCGTAACGACCGCTTCAGCGTCACCGTTCATATATCCCGAAAACACAAATATCCGTGGCTGCGGTCCGATGGCCGCCCGCAACGCCACACCTTCTTCAGCCAAAGCCACAAAGAATGTCCGCGCACCAGCGGCGAGCAGGGTCGAGGCAACCTGAGCAATGCCCAACCCATAAGCATCAGCCTTAACCACCGCACCAGTTTCACCGACGCTCAATGTATCAAGTGCTCGCCAATTTTGGGCAATTGCGGTTAGGTCGATTGTAAGTGTTGCGCGCATGGCTCCTCCAGTTGGGAAAAGCTATAAACGTTTGTGCTGGTTGAAAACAAGAAGAACGAAGGCCCTCCCCGCACAGTTTGTGTTAAAAACACTCCAACTGGAAAACGTGGGTCGAGTCGGGGTGTATCTTGCGATCCGTCCGATTATTATCGGCTACCTGACATCCCGTAACCCGTTGGACCGCCGGAATAACGTCCGCGCGAATAGATGGCGCATTGAAATTATATCCATGCTGTATCAGCCAAGAATTTTTGACGACAGCAAAATCATATTGGCCGACACGTGCTTTGCCGATAGAAATAACACGGCCAGCCACCTCTACGCGGGTTTCCGAACCGCGCGGAACTAAACCAGGCGCGGCGCGGGCCGCTCTCGACGGGGAATAGCCGTTTTGCCGCTCAGAAACTTGAGCTTGGGAACAGGCAGTCAAAACAAATGCGAGAAGAAGCAGAGGAATAAATTTCATTGTTGGAACCTTTTGGAAGATAAACGCTTATTGGTCGCTACCTTATAGCGTGAATATTAACACATCCACTCCCTTTGTTGAAATTACGCAGCCTTTGCTATTCGTAATCCGAATTATTCGACTGGAAGGTTTTCACCAGATTGCCGAACCTTGTGAATTGTCCTTCGAACGACAAGTCGATGGAGCCGATTGGACCGTGGCGTTGTTTGCCGATGATGACCTCGGCTTTGCCATGTATAAGGCCCATTTCTTCTTGCCAGCGCATCATGCCTTCAATGTCGTGATCACCCGGTTTTTCGCGTTCTTTGTAATATTCCTCGCGGTACACAAACATCACCACATCTGCGTCCTGCTCAATCGAGCCGGATTCGCGAAGGTCGGATAATTGCGGGCGTTTATCGTCACGGTTTTCGACTTGGCGCGATAACTGCGACAGGGCGATGACCGGAATGTTCAATTCCTTGGCGATGGCTTTTAGACCCTGCGTGATTTCGGAAACCTCGTTCACGCGGCTGTCTTTGGCGGTGGCGGGACGTACCAGTTGCAAATAGTCGATGATCAAAACGTCCAAGCCATGTTGGCGTTTTAGGCGCCTTGCACGGGCAGTCAATGTAGAATTCGCCAAGGCGGGCGTGTCGTCGATGAACAGCGGACAGGTTTCAAGATCTTTGGCGGCTTCGACAAAACGTCGGAACTCTTCCTCGGTCATTTCACCGCGCCGGATTTGTTCGGATGGCACTTCGGAGGCTTCCGACAAAATACGTGCCGCCAACTGTTCCGACGACATCTCGAGCGAATAAAATCCGACAACCCCGCCATCGATGGCCCCTTCGGTGCCATCCGGCTTGATGCCTTTTTTGTATGCTTTGGCGATGTTAAAAGCGATATTGGTCGCCAACGCGGTTTTACCCATTGATGGACGTCCCGCCAAAATCAGCAAATCCGACGGGTGTAATCCGCCGAGTTTTTTATCAAGATCAATCAACCCCGTCGAAATTCCCGACATCCCGCCTTCGCGCTGATAGGCAGCGTTTGCGATATCAACGGCACTGTGCAAAGCGCGCAGGAACGATTTGAAGCCGCTATCAACATTGCCCTGCTCGCCCAATTGATACAGCATTTGTTCAGCATCAACGATCTGGTCTTTGGGTTCGCTTTCAACGTCAACGGATCCTGCCTTGGCCGAAATCTCTTCGCCAATGGCGATCAGATCACGCCGGATAGCAAGATCATAGATGAGTTGGGCGTAATCTTTTGCGGCAAAAATGGAAATCGAAGCGCCCGCCAGGCGCACCAGATAGGCTGGCCCGCCAAGTTCCTGTAGCCCCTCGTCATCCTCCATAAACGCTTTTAGCGTCACGGGGGAGGCAAGGGCGTTTTTCTGGATACGACGCGATGCGACCTCAAAAATGCGTCCATGCACCGGATCATAAAAATGGGATTCGTTGACGACGGAGGCAACCCGGTCGAAAACGTCATTATTCACCATCAACGCGCCAAGAAGCGCTTGTTCTGCTTCGATATTATGGGGCAGGGTTTGTGCCTCTGCGTCCATATTTACACTGCCATCTGCCATTTTAGTTGCCCTCTTTCGCGTTTCTTATACACGCCCCCCGAACGGGTTGCAGAGCAAAGTTTTCCCCAGCCTGTGGATAGTGGGGACAGATTATAAATTGAGTTTTGGCTTCAACCAGCGATACACCAAAATAGCCCCAACGGTCCCGACTGCGGCCCCCATTGTCACATCGGCCAAGTAATGCGCCCCAAGGGCTGTACGTGTATAAGCGGCCAATATCGCCAGCGGAAATGTGATGTAAGCAAGTCGTGGAAATAGCAGCGCTATCGCCGTTGCCATGGCAAACGCTGTGGTCGTGTGGCCCGACGGCCAACCTGCGAATTTTGAATCAAAGGCCATGAAATCAAAACCAAACGGCCCCTCGGTTTCGAACAGTTTTGGGCGGGCGCGGCCTATGGTGTTTTTGGTTAGGGAGGCAAATATCCCGGGCAGGGCGACAGCTGCGAATACGAACAGGCCTTTGTTGGAGATTGTCCGCCAAATTTCCGTTTTGGCAATGAATTTGAACATTATCAATCCGATAACATACAACGCCAAGCTTCCGATCAGCATCCATTCTGCATCACCGATATAGGTCAGTTTTTTTAGTAGCTTCCGCTGGCCTTTATCTTCGGTCAGGACCAAATGATAAAACCGTTCATCAAGCATCAGAAAACTGATTGCGGACAAAACGAACACAGTTGCGGTGATCTTTTTAAGCGGAAGGTTTTGCATTCGGTTCTCCAAAAAGAAAGGGCCGCGTACAAATCGCACGCGGCCCTTAGTATTTCAAGTCAGTCGAGAGGTTTATACCTCTGGCTGCTCGCTATCTTCAGCAGGCGCATCTTCGACAGGTGCGGAATCGCCGCCAACCAATTCGTCGTCATCAGATGCGGCAGCACCGATATCGTCGAACAGTTCAGCAATTTCAAATTCTGCTTCTGCTTCAGCTTCAGCTGCCAAATCCAAGATGGATTTGCCAGATGCCTGCAATTCAGCTTCTTCAGTTGAGCGGGCAACGTTGATAATAATCGTTGCCGAAACCTCTGCGTGCAGAACAACAGTCATATCATGCAAGCCCAGTTCCTTAACAGGAGCAGCAAGAACAATCTGTTTGCGATCTACAGTAAAGCCAGCGGCAGTCGCCGCTTCGGAAGCGTCACGGTTCGTAACCGAACCATAAAGCGAACCAGCGTCGGAAGCGGAGCGAATCACGATGAACTGCTGTCCATCCAATTTCGCCGACAAGCTTTCGGCTTCGCCTTTGCTTTCGAGGTTGGTTGCCTCAAGCTGTGCGCGCTGTGTTTCGAACTGTGCAAGGTTGGCTTTGGTCGCCCGAAGCGCTTTGCCTTGTGGCAGTAGGAAGTTACGTGCAAAACCCTGTTTCACTGAAACGATTTCGCCCATTTGGCCTAGTTTGGCCACACGTTCAAGAAGAACTACATCCATGGTTTATCTCCTTACTTAACAGCGTATGGCAGAAGCGCGAGGAAGCGAGCGCGTTTGATGGCACGGGCCAATTCACGCTGCTTTTTCGCAGATACTGCGGTGATACGGGATGGGACGATCTTGCCGCGCTCGGATATGTAGCGCTGAAGCAATTTCACGTCTTTATAGTCGATTTTCGGCGAGTTGTCGCTCGAGAAAGGACAAGTCTTACGACGGCGGAAAAATGGTTTATTTGCCATGATTTATGATCCTTTCTTAATCGCGACGTGGACGGCGCGGGCGCTCGTCACGGCTGTTTTTTGCAAGAACAACGGCCGATGGGCCTTCTTCATGTTCGTCGACTTTGATAGTCATAACACGCATCACATCTTCATGTAGACGCATCAGACGTTCCATTTCCTGCACAGCGGCGGAAGGGGCGTCGGAACGAACAAAAGCATAGTGGCCCTTGCGGTTCTTGTTAATCTTATAGGCCATAGTTTTAAGGCCCCAATATTCCGTATCGACAACTTTACCACCATTGTCAGTAAGGATAGCGCCGAAATGCTCAATCAAGCTTTCGGCTTGCGCGTTGGACAAGTCCTGACGCGAAATAAATGTGTGCTCGTAGAGCGCCATATCATTCACCAATTTTGACGTGCTTCAAAATGCGGGCATTACCCTCTCCGACCCGCATACGAGAGGCCACGCGTTAAAGTGTTCTCGGAGAGATGTGGGCTTATAGCTTGGCTGTCGGGGAATGCAAGGGTAGGTTGGTGGGGACTATTGGGGTAAGGTGTTTAGAAAAACTAAGCTTTGCGGGGATAGAATAGTGAGATTTGTTAAATATCAAATATGCCTGATGTCGATGCTCGTTCTAACGGCATGCGCCAGCGAAAAGGAAATACCGGAACGGGGGTTGGATTATTTTGAGGCTGGATATCAAAGCAGCTGGCCATATCCCACCGCTCAAATCAGACGTGTCTACAGGGACGACACCGTGTTTTACCTTAACTACATGAGGAGCGGTGAAGGAAGTGCGCCGGAAATCCTGAACTCGACACATATCGAGGGTTCTTTTGCTTTGGTCGCGCAGGCTTTTGACGAAAATGATTTCAAAAATATTGATCCGTTTTGCCAAGTCGATAAAGATATGGTTGCTCCAACGGATATTTCTTACAATCACATCTCGGCCAATATCGACGGGAATGTCGTTCTGGTTGTGGGGGGCTGTTATGATGGCTTTAGGGAAATATCTGAAAAACGTCAGGCATTTAGTGGCATAACAACCTCTATACAGGATATCGTTGGGCAGGCGGAAAACTGAAGTGGTTTCGGCGGAATTTCAGCGGTCCATATTCTACCGAAAAACAAAGTAGACCCCTAGTTTATTTTTTGATTTTTGGAACAGGTTTGGCCGACTCTGTCACGCCAGCAGTGACACCGAACAACACACAGTCTCGGCTTTGCCCTGTTATCCAATCGGCCTTGTCCTCGGCGGATTCGTTGCAAACTTCTAATGCACCAATATTGGCATTTGATTGTGAAGCATGTTCCCATGCATATGCGTACGCCCCATTCGCGGACAGAGCAAAGGCGCGGAAAGTTTCGTAGGTTTGAAATTCCGCATATTCTTCAATCGCGCTTTTCGACAAGCCGGATACAAAATCCTCGCCGATATTCGTAGGTATAAGATAGGCGACAAGTTCACATGCTTCGGCACCGTCAACCTTGTCAACATCACACCAAGCCAGCGATGATATGCGCGCGGTTTCCAAATTATGAAATCCAGAATACCAAAAGCTGTCACCATCTTCATTAGCAACAAAAGCGGCATAGAATTCTTGCGAGGCGAATTCTTCAAAATGATCGGTCTTGTCATGGTCAATCAGCCATTCATAACTGTAACCATTTTGGAAAATGACAGTGGAATTTTCTTCATTGCTTTGTGCGCGGCTTGCGGAAACCGAAATCATCAAGGTCGCGGCGGACAATAGGGTGAATGTCGCAAATACAAATAAAATAGTAGAAATATCAGGACTGGTTTTTACTTGGCTTTTGGTGATCATAATTACTCGCTCCTTTAATATTTGATAAAGTCTAGGTCATGATTTGCATTGTGTCGAACATTATTTAGCTGACAGTGATAAAACCCACATTACGCAAACCACTGTAATATCTGGGTGATTTTGTTCCCATAAATGCCCAGCTCACTTTCGGTAACGTTGTGTCCACCAACGGCCATCACGTTTTCACGTTTATCTTCCGGCAATAATTCACCAACCCATAATTCCTGAATATGGGCTGGCGGTTTTCCGGTAAGAGTTTGCAATTCCTCAAGAATATGTGAGGCTTGGCCGTCACGGTAATATCCGCAAAGCGAGATGAAAGAGTATGTGTCCAGTTCAGGGCCAACTTGCCCAAGCGCGGTTCGCATCGGATGGGCAATCGCTAGGTCGAATATTGGGGCTATGATCAGAACGTGGTCGTAATTTTTTGGTGCGCTGGAAATCGGGTAAATGTCTGGATCGCGATTTCGAAAAAAATCGGTGAGAAATCCGAGTAAGCGGAATTTGTGTTTTGGACGTATCTCCTCGATATCGGCATCGAGTTTTTCGGCCAGATAGTTCGCCAGCATCCGATTATTACCATTTCTGGAATAGTACAGAATAAGCGTTTTCATAATCTTCTCCAAA
>CAZYMT010000011.1:0-4430 GCA_964649035.1 uncultured Rhodobacterales bacterium | reverse complement strand
GTTTTCATAATCTTCTCCAAAATTGTGTTTCCCACATTACTCTAGTCCCGATTCAAACGATGTCCTTGCCTTGGATCAATAACATCAAAATGAATATTCCGGTTTGTAATTGCCCCGTTTGGCGCGGTATGCTCAGGGGACGACATATAAATGAGGGTCACATGACAAAAGCATTCGTATTCCCCGGTCAAGGGGCACAAGCAATCGGGATGGGCAAAGCGTTTGCTGACGCTTATCCAGAAGCTAAGGCAGTTTTTGATGAGGTGGACGAGGCTTTGGGCCAAAACCTGTCGGCGCTGATTTGGGACGGCGACATTGCTGAACTGACTTTGACTGAAAACGCCCAGCCCGCCTTGATGGCAACATCGATGGCGGCAATGGCGGCGTTGAACGCTGAAGGTGTGGTTGTTGGCGATGCGGCTTATGTGGCAGGGCATTCGCTGGGCGAATATTCGGCGCTTTGTGCGGCTGGGGTTCTGACGCTTTCTGATACGGCACGTTTGCTTAAGGCGCGTGGCAAGGCGATGCAGGATGCCGTTCCGGTCGGGATTGGTGCGATGGCCGCATTACTGGGCTTGGATTTTGAGACCGCCAAAGGAGTGGCTGCGGCTGCGGCGCAGGGCGAGGTCTGTCAAGCGGCCAACGACAATGATCCGGGGCAGGTGGTTGTTTCCGGGCATAAAGCGGCGGTGGAACGCGCGGTTGATTTGGCTAAGGAAGCTGGTGCCAAGCGAGCTATCATTTTGCCAGTTAGCGCCCCTTTCCATTGTTCCTTGATGGAACCAGCCGCCGAGGTCATGGCGAAGGCGCTGGCCGGAGTTGACTTTATCATACCCAAAGTTCCCGTCGTGGTGAATGTGCGGGCCGAAGCTTGTTCTGATCCGGCATTGCTGCGGAATTTCCTTGTTGAACAAATCACCGGTTCGGTTCGTTGGCGTGAATCTGTGCTGTATATGGCAGCCCAAGGCGTTGACGAAATGTGGGAAATTGGTGCGGGCAAAGCCCTGTCTGGCATGGTCCGCCGCATTGATCGTGAAATCATCTGCAAGGCTGTGAATGATCCGGACGGCGTGGCCGCGGTTACCGCTTAAACTTGAAAAAACCTTAAGACTGAATAGGTAATGTCCTTGGGACGTTACCTATTTTTGTGTGGAGAGTTCATGGACGACGACAATCAGATTTTAGACACAAAGCCTTTATCCTCGGAGGTAACGGCACAGATAGCCGCTGTGGCGGACCAATACCGTTCGGCCAATACACTATTAATGAAGGCGATCAATTACGGGGCCTCAAAGGCCGAAAACACCCTAAAAATCCTACCGCCAGCAACCCAAGAGAAATTTGAGGTACTGGTCGCCGCTGGCCTGACCAAAGCTTACGAAGCCGCCAACTGGACCCAGCCAAGTTCCGATAGCCTGCTCCATACCGCATTGAAACGTGTGGCAGGGGAAAAAGCGCATCGAACGGTTGCTTCGGTCAGCGGGGCGATTGGCGGGGTTGCGGGGCTGCTCACGACGACAGCCGAAATTCCGGTGACGGTGGCGCTGATCTTGCGCTCCATCCAGAATATCGCGATGGAATACGGCGAGGATCTGAACACCGAAGAAACCCGTATCGAATGTATCAAGGTTTTTGGCAGCGGTAGTCCGCTGATTGACGATGACGGCGTCGATATCGGGTTTTTTGGGGCAAGGGTGACCTTAACCGGACAGGCGGTGCAGAACGTCATTTCCAGCGTTGCGCCGAAGCTGGGCGCTGTGCTTGGCCAGAAACTTGCAACGCAAGCGGTGCCGGTGATTGGCGCGGTCACGGGGGCAGGGATTAACTATACGTTTATGACCTATTACCAACAAATGGCCCATGTCCGGTTCCGTCTTCGCCAGATCGCGCGGGAAAACGACATGCAATTAGTTCTTGAAGCTTTTAAGGCAGCGGTTGACGAATAGGGTCCGCTTGGGCGAAACCTGTAGGGAAATCTATCGAAGGAAACACGATGTTTGATCTAACAGGTAAGAACGCGCTGGTAACTGGCGCATCGGGTGGTATTGGCGGCGCAATCGCCAAGGCACTGCACGCACAGGGCGCAACTGTGGCCCTGTCTGGCACGCGGATCGATCCGTTGAACGCGCTGGCCGCCGAACTTGGGGAACGCGCCCATGTGCTGCCCTGTAACCTAAGCGATAATGAAGCTGTCGTTGCCTTGCCAAAACAAGCCGTAGAGGCAATGGGTTCACTGGATATTCTGGTCAATAATGCTGGCGTTACCAAAGACAATATTTTCATGCGCATGTCGGATGATGAATGGAACACGGTTTTGGATATCAACCTTTCATCGACCATGCGGCTGATGCGGGCGTCAATTCGCGGCATGATGAAAGCGCGCTGGGGGCGGGTCGTGAATATTTCGTCCATCGTTGGCGTTACCGGCAATCCGGGGCAGGCGAATTACGCGGCCTCCAAGGCGGGCGTGATTGCGATGTCTAAATCGGTGGCTTACGAGGTTGCTTCGCGCGGGATCACCATCAACTGCGTGGCCCCCGGCTTTATCACCACCCCAATGACCGAAGTCCTGACTGATGACCAAAAAACCAAACTGCTAACTGGTGTGCCAATGGGCCGTATGGGAACGGTTGAGGAAATCGCGGCGGCAACGGTGTATCTGGCCTCGAATGAGGGGTCTTATACGACGGGCCAAACCCTGCACGTAAATGGCGGCATGGCGATGTTCTAAAAAGGGGGCACTCCCGCCCTAACACCTGATCCTGCCGGATCATGCGTTTCGGTTTGGGCCGGGCCTCGCTTCGCTCGGTATCAGTTTTCTGAATTGGATGGCTGTGATTGGGTTCAGGTTTCCAAATGTTTGTAAATATAGGAAAATCCGAGCCTTAGGCGAGGCTCGGCCCAATGGGGTGCAGCTGATTTTCATCAGCAAAAACGGGCGGGAGGGCACCCTTTTGGGTGCGTCACATTGGTTAATAATTTCGATGGGTCTTGAAATTACTTCAAATGTTTCCGATCTATCGATCACCGACAAAACATTTGCCAAGCCGTCGCTTTGTGCTATAGCGCGGCAGAGTTTTGTTGAATGGCATTAACCGCCGTCGGCTATTCGGTCTATATCGGACCAAAAAGGGGATACTCCCCGTTAGAAGAGGATATAAACATGAGCGACATCGCAGATCGCGTTAAGAAAATTGTTGTCGAGCACCTAAGTGTTGACGAGGGCAAGGTAACAGAAACAGCTTCTTTCATTGACGATTTGGGCGCTGATAGCCTCGATACAGTTGAATTGGTTATGGCTTTTGAAGAAGAATTCGGCATCGAAATTCCTGATGACGCAGCCGAGACTATCCAGTCTTTCGGCGACGCTGTGAAATTCATCACCGAAAATTCCTAAGGTTTTCGCGAAAGCGAATTGAAACGGCGTCCCACGGGGCGCCGTTTTTGTTTTAAGTGCTGACAAAATATTGTATGAGCATAGATATTGAACAAAGAAAGAATGGTTTCATGAAAAAAATGTTGTGTTCCGCATGGCTGCTTGCCGCCACCATATCCACCCAACCCGCAATGGCTGACATTACGGCTGCCGAACTTTTTGCCGAATGGAAAGAAGACGCGGCATTCATGGAAATGGATATGACGATTGGGTCCGAGGTCATGGACGGCGACACGCTTACGCTTACTGACATCACATTTCTTATGGAAATACCCCAAGGTTCAATAGAAACGCAGTACGGCTGGATGACTATCAACGAAGTTGGCGATGGTTCCCTGAAAATACTGTTTAGCCCTACCGCAACAGTCCAGACGCGCGTAAATGACGAGCATGACGGCATAGTGGATATGTCGGTTGCCGTTGAATTTGGGGACGCAATGGCGCTGGTTACTGGAACGCAAAAGGATCATACATATGATTTTTCGGCTGGGCATATGGCCATCAAATACACCATTGATACAGTTGCAATTCCGGGCGATCTGACTGCGTCGATTGAATTCTTTAATGTTACTTCGCAGGCCCATCAAGTGACGACAGTGTGGGAAGATGCGTTTGTTGAGATCGCTTCTAATGCGGAACATGCACTGACGCAGCTTATCTATTCACATCCAGACGAAGGTGTCCAAATCGATTTTAACGCCGACATTGCGGGTGTTTCTTCAACAACGCGCCGAGACATCTCGCCTTATATGGATTTTGCCGAGATGGTTGAACAGGGCGTTACCGCAAGCTCGATTTTAAATTGGGGCGAAGCTGTTTATACGGTCACCGCGACTGGCCCGGATTTTGATGTTTCTTTTGATGGCGGTGCTAACTCCACGCAAATAGGCAGCGCGATTACGGATAAAGCGATGGAGATTTCCGGTGCGCGCACTGGATTTTTTCTGAATTTACAACTGCCGGAATACGGAATTCCAAATGCACGTGTTGCTAT
>CAZYMT010000010.1:0-34324 GCA_964649035.1 uncultured Rhodobacterales bacterium | reverse complement strand
CCATTCAATCCCCAGGTCGCCTCTTGACAGATGTACCAGTACATTACGCCCTGTTTTCTGGTTTAAGACACATGCGACAACAACAGCGGAAGCTCCGGTACCGCAGGCAAGAGTTTCTCCGGCACCGCGTTCCCATACCCGCACGCGAATATTCTGGCGATCCAGAACCTGTGCGACTTGCACATTGGTGCGTTCAGGAAATAGTGGGTTATGTTCGGTTTTGCGGCCGATATCGGATAGGTCCACGACCTCGGCATCGCGAACGAAAAACGTGCAATGCGGGTTGCCCATGCCAGTGGCAACAGGTTCGCCGTCAATCGGCAGGGCAAGGGTGTCGACATCCTCGGCCAGCGGAATGTCGCGCCAGTTAAGAATCGGTTGTCCCATATTTACGCGGACCAAGCCGTCGCCGGCACTTTGGCAAATTAAATTTCCGCGACCGGTTTGCAAGACAAGTTCATCGAGACCGGATTCGTCCATCAACAGGCGGGCGATACAGCGTGTGGCGTTCCCGCAAGCATCCGCTTTTGACCCGTCGGCGTTCCAATATTCAATAACCGCGGTCACGTCGTCCCCGTCCAGAATAACGCCTAACTGATCGAAACCAATGCCAAAATGCCTGTGCCCTATGGATCGCGCCAAGGCAGCATTCATCGGATTATCGCGCCCGCGTGCGTCGATAATCACAAAATCATTGCCCAGCCCGTGCATCTTCAGGAAGGCAAGATCACCTATGTCGTCACCATTTGTCATGGGCGTTATATAGGAGGTTCTAGGCCATCTGACCAGAGTTGCCTAAATCGTATTTTGGCCCTTGACCGCAATGCAAAGCGCGCCTAGTAAGTGCGCTCAGTGGGCCGGTAGCTCAGTTGGTAGAGCAACTGACTTTTAATCAGTAGGTCCCGGGTTCGGATCCCGGCCGGCTCACCAGAAAATCAAGGCTCAGGCGGAAACGTCGGAGCCTTTTTTCGTTAGAGTTGTTAGAATTTTGGCCACAACTTCTGCCAACGATCTGTCAATATCGACCACCAATGCATTTTCGTCTTTGGCCAACGGTTCCAGCGTTGCGAATTGGCTGTCCAGCAGACTTACCGGCATAAAATGACCGGGGCGGGCGGACATGCGGGCCTCGATCACTTGGCGGGTGCCGGATAGGTGGATGAATAGAACGGGTGCGCTGGCGGCCACGGTTATGGCTTCGCGGTAGCGGCGTTTCAGGGCCGAGCAGCCGATGATGGTTGGGCTTGTTGCGCTGCCTAATGTGCGGCCAACCTCGGCCAACCATGGCCATCTGTCATCATCGGTTAGGGCTTCGCCGCGGCTCATCTTTTCAACGCTGCTGGCAGGGTGCAGATCGTCGCCGTCGATATAGGTGGCTTCGATCGTTTGGGCCAATGCTGCCCCAACCGAGGATTTGCCACAGCCAGCTACGCCCATCAATACCATTAAGGAATTCGTTTTAATCATGTGGCATCCTATAATGCGGATGCACGGGTTGTTCAACGCATTGCATCCCATGGTGGGCTGAACTACTAATTGAGGCAACAATTGAAATATCAGACAAAATGATGAGGAGTTCACCATGAGTAAATCCGAAATTGGCTTGATTGGTCTTGGAACAATGGGCGCGATGCTGTCGCTGAATATTGCGGATAAGGGGTTTAATATTTCGGTGTTTAACCGCACGACTTCGGTCACGGGCGAATTCCATGCGGGTTCTGGCGATCTGGCTGAACGGATTACGCCGACGGAAACGTTGGAAGAATTGGTGGCCTCGATCGCGAAACCACGGGCGATTATTTTGATGGTGCCGGCGGGTGATCCTGTGGATCAACAGATCGCGGCTTTGCGCCCTTTGCTGGATAAGGACGACCTGATTATCGATGCGGGTAACGCAAATTTCAACGAAACCCATCGCCGCGCTGCCGAGGCTAACGCGGCCGGTGTGCCGTTTCTTGGTATTGGCGTTTCTGGTGGTGCCGAAGGTGCGCGCCACGGTCCGTCAATCATGGGGGGGGGCACAAAATCCTCATGGGATCGCGTGGCGCATATTCTTGAAGCGATTTCGGCGAAATATGAAGGCCTGCCATGTGCAACATGGATGGGCGAAGGTGGCGCAGGCCATTTCGTCAAGACCGTTCATAACGGTATCGAATACGCAGATATGCAAATGATCGCCGAGGTTTACGGCGTGATGCGCGACGGCATGGGTATGTCGGCAGCGAAATGTGGTGCGGTGTTTGAACGATGGAATAAGGGGCAGTTAAGTTCCTATCTGATTGAAATTTCTGCCAAGGTTGCTTTGGCTGACGATCCCAAAACCGGATCGGCGATGCTGGACGTTATTCTGGATCGCGCCGGTCAAAAAGGTACAGGCCGCTGGACTGCGATCGAAGCACAACATCTGGCCGCAGCCATTCCCGTGATCGAGGCCGCCGTGGTTGCTCGCAACTTGTCGGCGCAGCTGGATGAGCGCAAAAAAGGCGAAGCGATTTTTGGGGCAGCACCGATGAAATTGAACGGCGCGCTGACTATTGATGATCTGGAACAAGCGCTGATTGCTGGCAAAATCCTGTGTTATGCGCAGGGGTTTGAATTGCTGACCGCCGCCGATAAATCCTTTGGCTGGTCACTGCCATTGCCCGAAATCGCACAGGTTTGGCGTGAGGGCTGTATCATTCGCTCTTCGATGCTGAACTACATGGCGAGCGCGTTGAAAGATGATCCCAATCGCAATCTGATGTTTGCACCGTTCTTTGCCGATTTGCTGAAATCCTCGCAGGCTGGTCTGCGCAAGGTTTGTGGTGTCAGTATCGCACATGGTCTGCCGGTCCCGGCATCCACTGCGGCGGTCGCCTATTTTGATATGATGCGGACGGGGCGTTCCACAGCAAACATGATCCAGGCGCAACGTGATTTCTTTGGCGAACATGGCTTTGAACGTTTTGATGCACCGGGTGCACATCACGGCCCTTGGGCGATGTAAATGCGCATTCTTGTTACTGGTGGGGCGGGGTATATTGGCAGTCATACGCTGCTGGAACTGCTTGGCCAGCAACATAAAATTTGTGTCTATGACAATTTCTCCAACAGTTCACCCGAGGCGCTGGAACGGGTAAAGGAACTGACCAACGGCACGTTTGAAACTGTCGAAGGGGATATTCGGGATGACAATGCGCTTGCGTCCGCTATTACGAATTTTCAGCCTGAGGCCGTGGTCCATTTCGCCGGGTTGAAAGCCGTTGGTGAATCCAGTGAAATGCCCGTGAAATATTACCAGCATAACGTCCAAGGCACGCTTTCGTTGCTAAACGCGATGGAGGCGGCGGAGTGTCGGCGCATTGTATTTTCGTCGTCAGCCACGGTCTACGGCGAACCGCAATACTTACCCTACAACGAGGCGCATCCATGCGCGCCAACCAACCCTTATGGTCGCACCAAGTATTTTGTTGAGGAAATCCTGAAGGATTGGGCGCTTTCGGATGCCCGAAATTCAACGGTTTTGCTACGCTATTTTAATCCGGTTGGCGCGCACCCCTCGGGGCGCATCGGCGAAGATCCGAATGATATCCCAAATAATTTGATGCCGTTTGTTTCGCAGGTCGCAGTCGGAAAATTGCCTAAACTAAATGTGTTTGGCGATGATTACGATACACGCGATGGCACGGGGATGCGGGATTACATTCATGTCAGTGACCTCGCTGATGCCCACGCCGCCGCTGTCGAATACACAGCCACCCATACCGGAGCCGAGGCGATCAATATCGGGACGGGGCAAGGCGTTACCGTGTTGGAGGTGGTGAAGGCATTTGAGCAGGCGTCGGGCCGCGACATTCCCTACGAAATCGTACCACGGCGCGCTGGCGACATTGCAGCGTTTTACGCGAATTCGGCTAAAGCCAAAAAATTACTGAACTGGGCCGCGAAATATTCGCTGGATGACATGTGTGCAAGCGCTTGGAAATGGCAATCCGAAAACCCAGACGGGTATTGATGTTGGCGGTCATGTCCCGAGCGCACCAGCCATGGATGATTTACACTTGGATTGATCGCGCGACATAAATGCCTGTTACGGCGATATCCGCGAGATCAACCTCGTCAATCCTGACCGAAATCTTACCATTTTATGTGCTCCATTCGGTGGCGCAGGTCTGCACTAAATTCAAAATATATTTGTAAACGGTAAACCATGACAGCGGTTCAATTTCCCTATAGCAGGCGCGGTCCGATGGAATCCAGATCGCGCCGTTTCGCAAACCTTTAACTAACTTCCTATTAGCCCGATAAAGTCTGAGGCGCCGATGTCACCCAAATCCAAACCCTCGATCCGGATTTCAACATTGTCATATTTAAACCCAACGACATCGTCGGAGGCAGTGCCTATTTCATAGAAATGCTCCAGCAAATCGGCCTCATCGACATACTCGCCGAAATTAAACCAGAACAAATCCACCCCGTCTTCGAAATCTTTGATGACGTCAGAACCGCTATTTCCGGAAAATACGAACGAATCTGCCCCACTACCGCCAACAAGTATGTCATTGCCTGCTCCCCCCATAATAATATCGTTACCGCTCCCCCCTTTGATGGTGTCCCTACCATTGCCGCCATAAATGTGATCATTCCCGGCCCCGCCCTTAAGCGTGTCTCGACCGTCACCACCGGTAAGTTTATCATCCCCGCTGCCCCCTTTAAGCAGGTCGCGCCCCTCGCCGCCGATCAGGGTATCCTCTCCGTTGCCACCTTTTAA
This sequence comes from uncultured Rhodobacterales bacterium, assembly GCA_964649035.1. Classification (GTDB taxonomy): domain Bacteria; phylum Pseudomonadota; class Alphaproteobacteria; order Rhodobacterales; family Rhodobacteraceae; genus NORP23. Next base: position 29,574 of record CAZYMT010000010.1, on the reverse strand, counting down.
AAAGTCGTTGCCTTTGCCGCCCGATAGGTAATCGTCGTCGGCACCTCCAAATAATTTGTCATTCCCGCGATTTCCCCAAATTTCATCGTTTCCGATGCCTGCCTTAACTGTATCATCGCCGTCACCTGCATGGACTTCGTTGTCATGGGCATCTCCGCCTGCATCGACAAATTTGATGACGTTATCTTTGCTGTCACCGATCACATCAGCACCGCCGCCAAGGGTCAGATTTTCAATATTTTTGAAGGTGTCATAGGTATTTCCATTAAATATCATCCCGCCCGCAAGCATATCAAATACTGCTTTATCGCTCCAGGTGAATGCCGAGACCAGCGTGTCGATCCCGCCTTTGCCGTTGAAAAAATCATTACCTGGATTCTGATCCAGAAAAGTATCGTTTGCACTTGATCCAATATGATTTCCCATTGCCTTTATCCCTACAGTTTGTTGACCACATAATCATTAGTCGCGAGAGAAGGCGGAATAGTTCAAATTCACTTTAGCTATGAAGAACAGGGCGTTCGCGGTGTGTGCCGTTTCCGATTGTATCCATCTGGGCTGCGTGATTTATTGCAAGGGAACCTCTTGGGAATTTAGTATGTCTATATTTGGAAAACGCCCTACCGTCACCTTGGCGGAGGCGAAAAATCTGCCGCTTTGGCGTCAACCTTTTGCCCTATTGATAATGCTGGCCGTGGCTATGCCGCTGGCATTCGCCACATGGGTCGCCCTGCTGAACAATTTTGCCATCAACGAGGCGCAGTTTGACGGCGTTGATATGGGATGGCTGCAATCGGTTCGCGAAATTCCCGGATTTTTTGCCATTGGTGTGATTGCGATCATCATGTTTATGCGCGAACAGACATTGGGTTTGGTCAGCATGGGGGTGCTGGGTTTGGCTGTGATGATCACCGGTTTCTTCCCCAGTTTTGAGGGGCTGTTGGTGACAACGCTGATTTCCTCCATCGGGTTTCATTATATGCAGACTGTGAACCAGTCGCTGCAATTGCAATGGATCGACAAGAAGAAGGCGCCGCAAGCGTTGGGTTGGCTGGTGTCGGCTGGATCGGCAGCCTCGCTGGTGATTTACGGTGTGCTGGTGATGGGTTGGAAGACGCTGGGCTGGTCTTACAGTCTGGTGTATATGGTCGGCGGCGGGGCGACGGTGTTGATCGTGGTGCTGTGCTATTTCCTGTATCCACAGTTTGAATCGCCCAACCCGCAGAACAAACGGATGGTCCTGCGCAAACGCTATTGGCTGTATTATGCGATGCAGTTTATGGCCGGCGCGCGCCGCCAGATTTTTGTGGTTTTCGCGGCCTTCATGATGGTCGAGCATTTTGGATTTGAGGTCCACGAGGTCACGGGCCTGTTCCTGATTAACTTCATCGCCAACATGATTTTTGCGCCGTTTATGGGGCATATGATTGCCAAGGTTGGCGAGCGTAACGCGCTGGTGTTTGAATATGTCGGGCTGACGCTGGTATTTCTGGCCTATGGCGGGATATTTTATTTCGGCTGGGGCGTGGTTTTGGCGGCTGGATTATATGTAATTGATCACCTGTTCTTTGCGCTGGCTTTTGCCTTAAAAACCTATTTCCAGAAAATTGCTGACCCTGCGGATATCGCGCCGACGGCGGCGGTGGCTTTCACTATTAACCATATTGCGGCGGTGTTTTTGCCTGCTGGATTGGGGTATTTATGGATCGTGGCACCGGGAATGGTGTTTGTTCTGGCGGCTGGAATGGCACTGACTTCGCTGGCCTTAGCGCTGATGATTCCGCGCCATCCTGACGTTGGGAACGAGACTATATTTGCGCAAAGGCGGCGGTTGGCTGCGGCCTAAATCTCGTCTGATCTGTCGCCCATCAGGTAGCGCGGGCCGGTACCTTTGACGGCAGCTTTATCGTCCGGATTGTAAAGCTTGCATTTCGTTAGGGACAAACATCCGCAGCCGATACAGCCATCAAGGTTGTCGCGCAGACGGGTCAATGTGTCGATCTTTTCATCCAGCTCGCGGCGAAATGTTTTGCTGATCCTGCGCCAATCTTGCGCGTTGGGCGTTTTGCGGTCGGGTAGGGCGTCGAATTGCTCGCGGATTTGGTCAATAGTAAACCCGAATTGTTGCGAGATCAAAACAAACGATAATCGGCGGATATCCGATTTCAAAAACCGTCTTTGCCCGCCTGCATTCCGTTCGGGGTGCACCAGCCCCATTTCCTCGTAATAGCGAATTGCCGACACGGCTAGGCCAGTGCGATTTGCCAAATTCCCTATCGAAATTGTTTTTGCAATCTTCATGAAAATAGTCCTTGACCTCAAGTTAACTTGAGGAACTACAACCAACAAATTGATAAGTCAACTGAAAGGAAAATCCAATGACTTCGACATTTTTAGAACACGTAAACGCAACCGTTAGCGACCCTACAAAAACTGCTAAAATGCTGTGCGACCTCTTCGGGTGGAACATCCGCTGGGAAGGCGATTCTATCCATAATGGCCACAGCGTTCATGTCGGCAGCGACACATCCTACATCGCCCTTTATCGGCCACCGGAAATCACCGCCAAAAACTATGAAAACTATTACACCATTGGTGGATTGAATCATCTAGGTATCGTTGTCGATGACCTGGAGGGGGTGGAGTCGAGGGTTAAGGCCTTTGGGTTTGAAACCTACTCGCACGCGGATTATGAACCTGGGCGGCGGTTCTATTTCCATGATGCGGATGGCATTGAATATGAGGTCATCAATTACGATTGATGTAGGGATTTGGGGGGGCAAACGTTGAGAAAAATGTCGTTCGGCCCCCCGAAAAACTGCCATCAAATGCGTGTTATCGATTTCAAGCGCATTGCTGGAATGAATCTAGCGCTACTAACTTTCATTTCTAACGTGTAAGATTGACCTAAATTACGGCTCGAGTACTTGGTGCTCATTTGCCCGAACAAAGGAATATACAATGAAATCCCCTAAAACAAAGCCAGCGAAAGCAAAAAAAGGTGTGGTGCAAAAGCCGACTTGGTACCAAGCTTTGGATAACAAAGGTGGGAAGAGCCACACCAATTCTTCAAAATCTGGTGGAAAAAAATCAGCAAACAAATTGACTTGATTTCTGATTTTTCCCCACCACACCTTGGAATTCAACAATTGGTGAACCCTCTTGGCGGCGGGCACTGGGACGGTTAGATTTCACCGTTCATCAACGAGAGGTTTTCCTATGTTTGGCTTTGGCAAAAAAGACGAAATTCCAGCGGCGGCGGATGCTTTGCGCGGGCGCGTCGAGGCGCTCCCGACTGAGGAATTCCATTTCGTGAATGGCAACCCGCTGAAGGGCCCGTATCCTGAGGGAGCCGAAATTGCCATTTTCGGGATGGGCTGTTTTTGGGGTGTTGAACGAATGTTCTGGGACCTCGACGGGGTTTGGGTGACATCCGTTGGCTATGCGGGCGGGCATACGCCGAACGCTAATTACAAAGAAGTGTGCAGCGGCAAAACCGGTCATAACGAGGTTGTTCAAGTTGTGTTTGCACCATCAAAAGTCACTTTTGAAAAGCTGCTGCAAACCTTTTGGGAGGAGCATGATCCAACCCAAGGGATGCGTCAGGGCAATGATCGCGGGACGCAGTATCGCTCGGGGATTTATTACGCTGATGATGCGCAGCGCGAGGTGGCCGAGGCCTCCAAATCGGTTTTCCAGCATCGGCTGACCGAAAAGGGGTTCGGGGCGATCACAACCGAAATCCTGCCTGCGCCGGAATATTACTATGCCGAAGATTTCCACCAGCAGTATTTGGCCAAGAACGCGGATGGATATTGCGGCATCGGGGGCACGGGTGTGACCTGTCCAATTGGCCTAGGTGCTTGACCTTTGGGCAAGGCGGCCTTACCGCCTGACCTGAAGGAGCATTCCATGACCACCTATACCGCGCTTACGACCCTACGGGATAAAAACGATTCCGATGCATTGGCCGCGATGCTAGAACATATGCAACCTGAACCAACAGGTGTCGGTGTATTTGAGGTCGAAGATGGGTCCGGTACATGGGAAGTCGGCGGGTATTTTACCGAAAGGCCAGACGAGGCGGGGTTGATCCTGCTGGCGGCCATGCATAATGCGCGGCCATTTGTAGTTTCCAAGGTCGAAGATCGGGACTGGGTAGCGCAAGTGCGGCGTGAATTGACACCGGTTTATGCCGGTAGGTTTGTAGTCTTTGGCGGCCATGACAAGGACACCATTCCGTCAAACCTGATCCATCTTGAGATCGAGGCGGCAATGGCGTTTGGCACCGGACATCACGGAACCACGCAGGGCTGTTTGATGTCGCTCGATAAGTTGGTCACGCAGGGTTTGCAGGCGGATAATGTCGCTGATATCGGCTGTGGAACTGGCGTTTTGGCAATGGCGGCAGCGTCCGTCTGGCCTTGTGCGACATTGGCTGCGGATATTGATCCGATTGCGACCGCGACCGCTAGGGCGAATGTTAGGGCCAATGGGTTAGGAAATCGGATCAATTGTTACACATCCGTAGGTTTCCGTTCCGAGGCGCTTCGCAAACATGCGCCCTACGATCTGATTTTCGCGAATATTCTAGCCGGTCCGTTGAAACGTTTGGCCCCGGATATGGCTATGCATACCGCGCGTGGTTCGGTCCTGATCCTGTCTGGTATCTTGAACCGTCAAGCATTGGGCGTTGAAACAATGTATAAAAGTTGGGGCTTTCATCGCCGCGACCGTTTGGTGATTGGCGAATGGACGACGCTGACGCTAGAACGGGGCTAGGCCAAGAACGCTGCTTTCACCTTAGGCCTGTCAATTTTGGACGAAGGGGTTAGCGGCAGCGATGCAAACCGTTTGGCATGATGAATCGTCGCAAAGCGCATTTCTGCTTTTAACACCTTGTTTAAATATTCAAGCGACAGATCGTTTTTGGCGGTATAGGCTAGATATAGTTTTTCAATGTCGTCACCGTCACGTTCACTGAAAATGGCCACATCCCCGATTTCCGGAATTTTCCCAATGATTTGTTCCAATATATCCACCGAAAACTTGTTGCCGCTGATATTGACGACATTTCCAGAACGACCAAGATGGAAAAGCGCATTCCCTTCGCGGCGAATAATATCGCCCGGAAGGAAAAACCCATCCTTGAATGCATTCGTGCGCGTGTCCCCTTTGGTGTTCAGGTACTGTGTCGCCAGCGACGATTTCGGGTGCCTAGCGCCCAGCAACCCCTCGTTCCCCTCAAGCCTTTCGCGGGTTTCTGGATCAAAGAACGCAACCTCGAAATCGGGGTCAACAATTTCACCTAGATAGTTGTTCGGATGGCTTTTTGCGGGGTCATATGTGTACGCTGTTAAGGTATTATTCTCGGTCGAACCAAAAGAAAGAATGATGGAGGCATCCGTGACTTCGGCAAGTTGCTTGATCAGTTTTTGAGAGACAAACGCCCCAGCCAACAAGATTTTACGAACGCTGCGCATGTATTGCGATATGTTCGCAACGCCCAATAATTTAACTGCAAAGGCTGGCGTAATTGCCATGAAATTGATGTGGTAGGTGTCGATCAGATGCGGAAGATGCTTTTCGGTTATGGGGGCGAAAAAAACCGATCCTCCCCTTAGCAATGACCTGAAGGCAAGGTTCTGTGACCAACGCATATTGGGTGTGGTTGAACAATATGTACGGGTATCAAACGGTTCAATGTCATGAAATTCCGGCGAGAATTCGAGGCCCGCTAGATAGGTGTCTTCGGCAACCGGATATATCATCGGCTGCCCCGTCGATCCGGAGGTTCTGGCACAGAAAATCGCCTCGCCTTCAGTCCGGAGCGCGGTGGTTGAAATAGGTGGTTTCTTCGCGCCGAACCATTGCGGATCTATTTGAATGGAGGTCCCGGGGTTTTGTTGGCTAACATCGAATTCAGACACGAAATAGTCGTAGTCGACGCCTGAATCGTAAAGCGTTTTGGGGTCAGACAGAAGGAGGGTGTAGGAATTTCGACTGGCGACCAACATCATCAGTAGAATATATTCTAGGCGGTTGGATATGAAGGCAATAGTCTGTTTTCCGGCGGGAATGTGTTGCTGTATCCCGGCCTCTAATAATTCGGTCATTTCAAGAAAATTTTCGAAGGTCAGCACATTGTTACGACTGAGGACCGCGGTTTTTTGCGGATTTGCTTTTGCAATTTTTTCGAATTGTCCAAATAGTGACATCGTTGGGCTCCGGTTCAAAGTGGTGGAGGTTGCATGAAGGAAGTATAGTGATCCCGTTACGCATATTTGCGCTTAGGTCAGGGCGGCGGCTAGCGGAAATATATTTCCTTTACCTTTGCCCTGTCAATTTTTGTTGATGCATTTAGCGGCATAGCACGGAAACGTTTGGCTTGATGTATTTTGACGAATTTGATTTTCGAACCAAGTAGTTGGTTCAAATCATCGAGCAATAGATCGCGGTCGGCAGTGTAGGCGACATGCAGTTGTTCAAATCCATCGTCCTCACTGTGGCTAAACGCAGTGACATTGTCCAACCCTGGAGTTTCGGAAAGCACCTGTTCAATCTGGTCTATCGAGTACTTATTTCCACCGATATTCACGATATTACTGGATCGGCCAAGATGGAATAACGCGTTACCGTCAAGGCGCATTATGTCCCCTGACAGGAAATACCCCTCCTTGAACGCGTCCTCGCGCAGGTTGCCCTTGGTGTTTAAATAAGGGGTAGCAAGCGCGCTTTGTGGATGGCGAACGCCAATCAGCCCCTCGTTAGTGGATATTTTTTCGCGGGTATCTGGATCAAAAAACGCAATGTCGAAATCCGGGTCGATAACATCACCGACATATCCGTCAGGGTGGAGTTTTTTTGGATCATGCGTGTACGCGCTAAGATAATTGTTTTCGGTGGCACCAAGGGCAACTGTTATCGACGCAGGAGTTACCGCGGCAACACGTTCAACCAAACTTGGGGAAACGAAAGCCCCACCAAGGGCAATTTTTTTTACGTTCTGCAGATATTGGGACACCTTGTCGACGGCAAATAGTTTTGCAGCAAAGGCTGGTGTGATGGCTAGAAAGTTTACTTGGTATAGGTCAATTAGGTGAGGCAAATATTCCTCGGTGGAAACTGCGAAAAACACCGAGCCACCGCGTAGAAGCGATTGGAACGTCACGTTATGCGACCAGCGAACAGCGGTGCTGGTAGAACAAAATACACGTGTGTCAAAAGGTTGTATTTCGTGAAACTCAACATGATTACTTAAACCGGCCACCCAGGTTTCGTCTTTGACCGGATACAGCATTGGCTGTCCAGTTGAACCCGAAGTTGCCTCGACAAAAACGGCTTCGCCGCCGTCGAATTTTTGATCTGCAGGGAAATTATGTTTGGGGATGGAAAACCAAGCTTTACCTATCCAGATACGATTATCTGCATCGCCAGCTTTGGCCGGTTGATCCGTCAGGAAATAGTCGTATTCAATACCACAATCATCGAGCACATCCGGGGCTGAAAACAAAACCATATGGGAGTTGCGGCTGGCCACCAACATCATGATAACATGCAAATCCAGCCGGTTAGAGGCGAATGCAATACGTTTTCGCCCTGGCGAGATATGGTGCCGCATGGAAAGATCAAATCGATTGACCATTTCCAATAAACTTCCAAACGATATCCGGTGCCCACGAGATACTATTGCAATTTTTTCTCGCTGCGTGTTCGCTACCTTTTCGAATTCTTGAAATAGGGACATATTGGATACTCCGGCTAGCTACAGGTTACCTTGAAACGCTACACTACATTTGAAGGCAACGCAGGCGTATTATAATGCAGGGGTTAACTGAAATACAGTTCCTTGACCTTCATGCGATCAATTTTTGTTGAGGCATTTAGGGGCAACATATCGAAACGCTTTGCACCGTATATTTCTGCAAGTTTGAATTCGGGATTGGCGGTTAGCACATCATTTAGTTCCTTTATGGAAAACGGTTTCGTCGCGCTATAAGCCATGAAAAGCTGCTCGACCTCGTCTTTGTCACGTTTACTAAATACGGCGATGCCGCTGATTTCAGGTATGGCCGTCAACGCGCGCTCGATCATATCAACGGAAAATTTATTTCCACCGATATTCACAACGCTGCTGGAACGTCCCAGATGGAAAATAGAATTGCCTTCGCGCCGCATGATATCACCGGGTATGAAGTACCCGTCTTTGAATGCGTTCTTTCGCGTATCCCCGATTGTGTTCAAATACGCGGTCGAAGTGACAATCGTTGGGTGACTTACACCGATTAACCCTTCGTTACCCTCGATCCTCTCGCGGGTTTCAGGATCAAAGAAAACGATGTCAAAATCGGGACTAATGATTTCGCCCAGATAATTATCGGGGCGGCTAAGGTTCGGATCATAGACATAGGCAACCAACCCGTTATTCTCGGTTGATCCAAAGGCCAATGTGATCGACGCTGAACACACCTCGGCCAGTTGTCTGACAAGCTTTCGGGATACAAATGCGCCGCCGATGATGATCTTTTTAACAGTTTTCAGATATTGCGCGATATTATCGACCGACAGCAATTTGGTAGCAAACGCAGGGGTGATTGCCAACACATCGATACGATACACATCGATTAAATTTGGGATGTAATCTTCGTTTAAGGGGGCAGAAAAAATGGACGCACCGCGTAAAAGTGATCGAAATGCGACATTCTGCGCCCAGCGCATCCCCCCCGAGGTAGAGCAATAGACGCGCGTATCAAATGGTTCGATCCCAAGGAATTCTGGCGCGTATTCCAAGCCAGCCACAAATGCGGCTTCCTTCACTGGATAGAGCATGGCTTGTCCGGTGGAACCCGATGTTTTCGGGACAAAAACCGCATTGCCTTCGATAGACTGCGGGCGGGCGCGGCGCGGCGCGTTCGACCTTTTAAGCCAGGTCTTATCGATTTTGATGTGGTTTTCAGCGGCTTTAGTTTTCAGGTCAAGTTCGCTTACGACGCAATCAAATTCAACACCGCAATTTATCAATGTATCTGGATCACAGAACATAAGGGTATAGGAGTTCCGGCTGGCGACCAGCATCATAATAACGAAAAATTCCAGTTTATTGGAAACAAACGCAATGCGCGTTTCCCCGTTTGACAAATGTTCCTGTAATTTTTGCTCGAAAATCTCAGTCAGCGCCAAGATGTTCCCGTAACTTATTTGCGAATGGCGGGTAATGATCGCAGTTTTTTGTGCATGAGATTTGGCAACTTTTTCAAATCGTCGAAACAAGGACATTACGGGTACTCCAGCTCCTGAATGGATTTGGAGAATAGTACACAATTGTCGACGTTGTGCGAGGTTTTGTTGAAAATACTGATTTTAAAATATGATGAGCGCACAAGTTCAGCTTTTGGCGCAAAAAAGCCGCCTTAATCGGCGGCTTGGTCATCGTAGGTCTTTGGCGGGTTTAGCGCAGACGGGCCGCCACTTTTGATGTGGACGCAATGTCCGCGCGGCATAGGCCGATATCTTCTAGTTGATAGTCTGTAAGACTGTTTAGCGCATGTGCCGTTGTATAAGTTGAACGCACGGAACGAACTGCTTCGATTGCGCTATCAAAGAAATTTACAACGCGGTAAGTTGTGACGGCACCCAGTGGCAATGGGCGGGTTGTTTCAAAGTTTGTCATTTTCAGGTCTCCAATATAATTTTCATCTCGTTACGCAGTGCATGTAGGCCGGAAATATGGTTCGGACAACATCCATTAGCGCAATGCCCTTATGCAGTTTTTGCATAGATGTTTGTGGCAGGCATTTGATGGTTTTGTTGTATTTCAATTTCTGGTCAATATTCTTCCCTTGGAAGATGTTCCCCTTTCGTGCTATCCCGAAAAGAAAAACGAAAGCGAGCAGAATGCGTGTAATCGGAATTGACCCTGGTCTTCGGAAAACGGGATGGGGGATTGTGGATGTGAACGGTTCCAAGCTGTCACATGTTGGCAATGGCGTTTGCATGTCGGTTGGCGATGATCTGGCCTATCGGTTATGCAGTTTGTACGATCAGCTGCGGGTGGTGTTCGCTGAATACCTGCCGGAAACGGCTGCGGTTGAAAAGACGTTTGTGAACAAGGACGGCGCGGGCACTCTGAAGCTTGGGCAAGCGCGTGGGGTTATCATGTTGGTGCCGGCGCAATTGGGTTTGCCTGTGGCGGAATATGCTCCGAATTCTGTGAAAAAAGTCGTGGTTGGTGCTGGGCATGCGGATAAGAAACAAGTTGAATATATGGTGCGGTTGCAACTACCCGGCGTGAAAATCGCTGGCGAGGACGCATCCGACGCACTGGCCATTGCTTTATGTCACGCACATCATGCAAAGTTTGCCGGACGGCTAGAAGCGGCAATTGCAAAGGCGGAGGCTTAAGATGATTGGCAAAGTAACGGGGCGGCTGGATTATCGCAGCAAGGATCATGTTCTGATTGATACCGGCAGCGTTGGCTACACTGTCTATTGTTCCGACCGAACACTGGCGACAATGCCAGCGGCAGGCGGGATGGTGGCGCTATATACCGAAATGGTTGTACGCCAAGATTTCATGCAGCTCTATGGATTTCCGACACTAGCGGAGCGTGAATGGCATCGCTTGCTGACCTCGGTGCAAGGGGTCGGGGCCAAGGCTGGGCTGGCGATCTTGGGAACATTAGGGCCCGAGGGTATAGGGCGGGCGATCTCGCTCGGCGATGTTCCGGCAATTAAAGCCGCGCCCGGGATTGGCCCAAAAATCGCGCAGCGCTTGGTGTTGGAGCTGAAAGACAAAGCCCCGAACATCATGGCGATGGGCGCGGCAGGGACACAAACGGCGGTTGTGGACGACGATATTGTTATCGAACCAATTGCCCCCAAAGCACCCAAACCTGTGGCGAATGACGGATCTGCCGCCGCGCAGGCAGACGCCTTGTCGGCGCTGGTGAATTTGGGGTATGGGCAAGGTGATGCAGCTGCGGCTGTGGCCGAGGCGTCTGGCGATGGTGCCACGGGTTCGTCTGGTTTGATCCGTGCAGCGTTGAAATTGTTGGCTCCGAAGGGATAAATGATGGAACCCGATCAGGATTTACGCCCCGAGGAACTGCCGGGCGATGCGGATCGCGCGTTACGTCCGCAAACGCTTGACGATTTTATCGGGCAGCGGGAGGCACGGGCCAATCTGCGGGTGTTTATCGAAAGCGCCAAAAAACGCGGGCAGGCGATGGATCATACACTGTTTTATGGACCGCCCGGTTTGGGAAAAACCACGCTGGCGCAAATCATGGCGCGGGAGCTTGGGGTGAATTTCCGAATGACCTCTGGCCCAGTGCTGGCCAAGGCTGGCGACTTGGCGGCGATCTTGACCAATTTGGATGAGCGCGACGTGTTGTTCATCGACGAAATCCACCGGATGAATCCGGCGGTCGAGGAGATTTTATATCCAGCGTTGGAGGATTTTGAGCTTGATCTGGTGATCGGTGAAGGGCCCGCCGCACGGATGGTGCGGATTGACCTGCAACCCTTTACGCTGATCGGGGCGACAACGCGGCTGGGTCTGTTGACGACGCCGCTGCGGGATCGCTTCGGCATTCCGACACGGCTTGAGTTTTATGATGTTGATGAACTGATACAGATCGTCGAACGCGGTGCGCGCCTGATGGGGGCCGATACGCATAGCGATGGTGCCCGTGAGATCGCACGCCGTTCGCGTGGAACCCCGCGTATTGCGGGGCGTCTGCTGCGCCGCGTGGTGGATTTTGCGATTGTTGAGGGCGACGGAACTATATCCAAGGCGCAGGCCGATAACGCGCTGACGCGGTTGGGGGTTGATGACCTTGGCCTCGATAGTGCGGATCGTCGATATTTGCGGCTGCTGGCGGAGAATTACGGTGGTGGGCCAGTCGGCGTGGAAACCATCGCGGCGGCATTATCCGAAGCCCGCGATGCGATTGAGGAGGTCATCGAACCTTACCTATTGCAGCAGGGCCTGATCCAGCGTACGCCGCGCGGGCGGATGTTGGCGCAAAAAGCGTGGCGACATTTGGGGCTGGAGGCTCCGCGCAAGGAGCCGCAGACTGAATTGTTCGAAGGATAAGAAATGCCCGATACTGAAATGGATGCTGCCCGGATCGAAAATATGTTCACGACCAACGGCAAGTATCGGTTCGCCCGCTGGGGCCGCCCTATCGCGCCGGTAGTTTTTGGCACAGACGATGCGACACTCGGCGCGATCAAAGACGCTTTTCAGACGGTAGCGAGCCTTGCGGATATAATGCTGGCTGAAACTGATCCGGAACTCGGCGCGAATTTTATGGTGTTTTTCTGTTCCGACTGGGCGCAGATCGGAGAGATGTCGGATTTGCAATACCTGCTACCGGACCTCAATAATCTGATTGAGAACCTGAGCGAACAAAACGCCAACCAGTACCGTAAAATCCGTTTTGACCGGAACGGTGCAATCAAACTGTGTATCTTGTTGCTGCGCTATGACGACGAAATGGCTGCGGTTTCGGTACAGACCTTGGCGACCGACCAAATGGCCCGCTCCATCCTGCTTTGGTCGAAAGATGCGTTTGCCTGCCAAAGCCCGATTGGCATGATTGAGGAAAATAATATGGCGATTGTGCGGCCCGAGATCGCGGCGCTGATCCGGTCAGCCTATGACAAAACCATGCCGGAGGAGTCGGACGATTCAAGCCATGCGGTGCGATTATCGGCGCGGGTTTCGCAGTTGTTGGGGTAACGGATGCTCTATTCGTCGGGTGACAGGCAATCTGCTGGAACATGATCTGTCAGCCAGACACCATTGTCGGCCTGAAAAAAATGGTGCCCATTCTGCAGCATTCTCACGGTGTCGATGATCAAAATAGAAGGTTTTCCATGTCGCTGCCCAACACGAATAGCGGTATCTTTGTCCATTGATAAATGAACCTGTTGTCGACTTCCTGCCAGAAGTCCTTTTGAAAATATCGAGCTAAGGTTTTTGGTTGCTGTCCCGTGAAACAGAGTGTCGGGTGGGACGGATGCAGAAACACCCAGATCAACTTTGACCGAATGCCCTTGTGCCGCGCGGATTTGTAACCCGTCCTCCGATATAGTGAAACGTTTCTTGCTGTTCGTATCTACAAGCGTTTGCAGTTCGTCGCGGGTTAGGGATTGGCCCGGGACTGCCATTTTTTGCAGAAGCTCCGCGATAGACACCCACCCATTAGCATCTAGTTTAATACCGATCTTCTCCGGCGCGTGCCGCAGTACTAAACTAAGAAATTTACTTTTGCGGATCATGTTACTTGCTCCAAATGGTTTTCCGCTCAATTGCCTATCGCTTCGCTGTAGGTCAAGGAATCCATTGTGTCGGGTACATGATTATGACCGCCAGTCAGGCCTTCCCCGACGCCACTGTAGCAAAAAATTCATTCCGCTGTTACGTTAATACTATGAAGTAACAGTAACGATTCTCGCGAGTAGAGCAGCTAATCGAGAGGATATATTATGAAGCTCCAAGATATTTCACGCCGTCAATTTATGGCGACCACGGCAGCCACGGGTGCGTTTGTTTCGCTGCATCCGTTTTCGGCGATGGCGGCCACTAATCAGGCGCATTTGCGCATCCTCTCGACTACGGATTTGCACACGCATGTGCATCCTTATGACTATTACGCCGACAAACCGATTGATACCGTTGGGCTATCGCGCACGGCCAGTATTATCGAGGAGGTTCGGGCGGAATCTACGAACTCGATCTTGGTTGATAATGGCGACTTTTTGCAGGGCAATCCGATGGGTGACTATATCGCCTATGAACGCGGCATGAAGGAAGGCGATCTGCATCCGGTTATCGAGGGCATGAATGTGCTGGGCTATGATTGCGGAACGCTGGGAAATCACGAATTCAACTATGGTGTGGAGTTCATGGATAAGGTGATCTCGGGCGCGAATTTCCCGATTGTATCATCGAATTTTGTCGATACGCTGGGGGCGAATGCGCGGGGTGATAAGACGCATATCAAGCCTTACGTTATTCTGGATCGCGATGTTGTTGACGGTGACGGCAATTCCCATGTGATCAAGATTGGTTTGATTGGCTTCCTGCCGCCACAGATCATGAACTGGGATTCACGCCATTTGCAGGGCAAGTTTAATGCGCGCGACATTCTTGAATCCGCCAAGGGCTGGGTGCCCGAAATGCAGGAGGCTGGCGCTGATATCATTATTGCTCTGTCGCATTCCGGTATTTCGACCGAGCCTAGTTTTGACGGGCAGGGTAATGCTGCATTGTACCTTGCGGGGGTTGACGGGATTGATGCGTTGGTCACGGGGCATTCACATTTGGTGTTCCCGTCGGACGCTTATGAAAGCAATGAGCTGATGGATGTCGCTGCCGGAACGTTGCAAGGCAAGCCAACCACGATGGGTGGTTTCTGGGGTTCACATATGGGTCTGATCGATCTGATGTTGGAACATGAGGCGGGGGAATGGCGGGTGGTGACGTCTCAATCCTCCACCCGTCCGATTTCCGAACGTATTGAGCGGGTGAACAATCCGCTGGTTGATGATTTCCAGCCAATTTTAGATGCAACCCAACAGGTGCATGAGGAAACGCTGGAATATGTTCGTCGCGCGGTTGGCGAAACCGAGGCGCCGTTACATTCGTATTTTGCGCTGGTCGCCGATGATCCATCCGTTCAGATCGTTAGCCACGCCCAGACTTGGTACACGGAACAGATGATGAAAGGCACCGAATGGGAAGGCCTGCCGATCTTGTCCGCTGCTGCACCGTTCAAGGCTGGCGGCCGTGGTGGGGCAGAATATTATACCGATGTTAAGGTTGGTCCTGTGGCGATCAAGAACGTGTCGGATTTGTATCTGTACCCTAACACCACCCGTGCCGTTTTGATTGACGGGGCGACGGTGCAGGAATGGCTGGAACGCTCGGCCTCGATCTTTAACCAGATCACAGCAGGCGAGGCGGATCAGATTTTGCTAAATCCGGATATGCCGTCGTATAATTTCGACGTTATTGACGGGGTTACGTATGAAATCGACCTGACCCAAGCCCCAAAATACAATCGTAGTGGCGAGGCGATTAATCCAGACAGCAACCGGATCGTGAACCTGCAATTTGGCGGTGCGCCGATTGATAGGGCGCAGATGTTTGTGGTGGCGACCAATAACTACCGTGCCAGCGGTGGCGGCAGCTTCCCAGGTGCGGATGGCACTACGGTCATCTTTGAAGGGCCGGACACCAACCGCGATGTCATCGTGCGCTACATTGTTGAACAGGGCACGATCAATCCGAAGGCTGACGCTAACTGGACCTTTGCGCCGGCACCCGGCACCAGCGTTCTGTTTGAAACCGGTCCTGCGGGTATCGGGTATGCGGATAGCGTCGAGGGGGTTAACATCGAACCTGCCGGGGACGGCGCTGACGGGTTTGCGCTTTACCGCATCAACCTTTAAGAAATATCTGGACCCGAAGCGTTTTCGGGTCCGGATTTCCGGGGGTAATATGGCACATCAATTCAGCCTTCGGGTCTATTACGAGGACACCGACCTCGCCGGAATTGTCTATTACGCCAACTATCTGAAATTCATCGAACGTGGCAGGAGCGAGGCAGTGCGCGACGTTGGCATTGATCAAGTGGCGCTAAAGGCCGCTGGACTAGTGTTTGCAGTGCGCCGTGTCGAGGCTGACTATCTGCTACCCGCAAAATTTGATGATACATTGATTGTCCATACTATGTTGACCAAAGTCGGGGCTGCCTCGATGGAAATGGTGCAGGAAATCACCCGAGACGGGCGGATGATTTTCAGCGCAAATATCCGTATCGCCTGCATTAACCAAGATGAAAAAGCTGCTCGCATTCCGGCGGATATTCGCCTTAAACTAGCCCAAATTGGGCGATAGCCTATTAACAGTATAGTAACCTTTGCTAGTTTCGCGAAAACGCGCTATTGTTCCATTCGAGGCAAAGTGCATAAATGAAACGAAGCAAATTCGTTCAGGAAGAGCAGAAAAAATGGAAGTAGAAACCCTAGCTGCCGCGCAGCAAATGGATTTTTCGTTGCTGTCGCAATTTTTGCGGGCAACGCTAACAGTTAAACTCGTCATGTTGTCGCTGGTATTTGCATCAGTTTGGTCATGGGCGATTATCATTCAGAAATTCAGAACTTTTAGCGTGTCCAAGCGCGAAACGCGGGCGTTCGAGGATGAGTTTTGGTCCGGCCAACCGCTTGATCAGCTTTATGACCGCGTAAGCGAAAACCCGAGCTCGACTTCGGAAAAGATTTTTTCGGCTGGCATGTCGGAATGGCGCAAATCGCACCGTGCAGACGGGGCGTTGCTGGCAGGAACGCAGGCACGGATTGAACGGGCGATGAATGTGGCTTTGGATAAAGCCTCGGATGATCTTTACAGTGGATTAACCGTTCTAGCGACGGTCGGGGCGATCTCGCCTTTTGTTGGATTGTTCGGAACGGTTTGGGGCATCAAAAGCTCGTTCGAAGAAATTGCAGCGCAGCAAAGCACAAATCTAGCAGTTGTGGCCCCAGGTATTGCCGAGGCATTGTTGGCCACAGCGATGGGCCTTTTTGCGGCTATTCCAGCGGTTATTTTCTATAATAAACTGTCGGGAGATGCGGATAAAGTTGGCGGCGAATGGGATGCATTTTCGGATGAATTTGGCCTGATCTTATCGCGTCAAATCGACGGACCGGACGCGTAAGATGAGTGCCGGGACCATAAGCAGTCGGCGACGCGGCGGGCGACGTCGCGGGCGCGGTGCATCCAAACCCATGGCCGAAATTAACGTGACGCCATTTGTTGACGTGATGCTGGTTTTGCTGATTATCTTTATGATTGCAGCCCCGTTGCAAACAACCGGCGTCGAGATCGAATTGCCAAAAGCCGATGCGAACGCTTTGCCTGCGGAGGAACAGGAACCCTTGTCAGTGACACTTACGGCAGACGGGTTGATCATGCTGCAAGAGACAGAGATCACCATTGATACCCTGATCCCGAAGCTGCAAGCGATTGCCGCAGAACGCGAGGATAATAAGGTGTTTTTACGTGCTGATGGCTCGATCCCGTATGAGGCTGTGATGCGGGTTATGGCGGCGCTCAATACTGGCGGGTTTAACAATATTGGTTTGGTAACGGATTCCAGCGGCAATAATGATGCCGAAGTGGATGAGTAGGTGGTGTATGTATGAAAACCGGGCTGATCATATCCGGAGCGACCCATTTGGTGTTGTTTCTAGTGGCGATGCTAAATCTTTCCTTCTTCAATGTGGAACCTAAGGAGGTTCCGCTAATTACAGAAGTGTCGATCCTGACCGAAGAAGAATTTGCGGAAAGTTTTCGACAGGAAGCGCCGGAAATTCTAGCGGATATGGCTGCTATGTTCCAGCCAACCACTGAAGCGAACGACGCTGAGCGCCCCGATGATACGATTGCGCCTGAGCAAACAGAAATGGACGTTACCGAAGCCCCAAGCGAGCGGGATAGTGATGCGGATTTAAGCGCCGTCCTAATTCCCGTTGCCGATCCTGATGTTGATGTAATTGCCGCCGTGATCGCCGCCCCGACATTTGAGGCACCGCCTTCGCCAGTGATGGGGTTGGGCACGGAGGGGAATACAGCTGTTCCGACTTTAGGTGTATCATCCGCGCCGCGCTCTGCACCGCGGATCGATACGTTTACGGCACCTGCATTGCCTACTTTCTCGACAACAAGCGACCGGACGGTGGAAGAAACTATTCCGGATGAAACGGTACCCGAACCCGCCGAGGAAGACCCCGCAGAATCCCAACCGGAATCTGTGACCGAAATTATACCGGAAGCGCAGGAAGACGGATCGGATTCCGCCGCTCCACCGCGCGCATCGACACCACCACGTCGTTCAAACCGGATCGCTGAAATTCAGGAAACAATTGAACAGGCCGATAATCCGGTTGAAGAACCCGAAGTGGTCGAAGCCGTGGATGGCGCCGTTGACGATTTGCTAGCGGGCTTGAGTGACGATGCGCCAGAATCGCCAACAACGGCAAAATTGACACAAGCACAGCAGCGTTCAATTTCTTCTATTGTGGGAACCGCACTGGAAAGAACCTGGAACAAAATAAATATTACAGGCAAGCCAAATTTTGAAAGGCTGATTGTCCGCGTGGAAGTTATTCTAAACGCTGACGGTACGATTGTCGAGGGAAGCGTAAGGCCCGTCGAACCTTCTAACCCGCAAGGCGATTTTGAAACTGCATATAGGGCGGCGCGAAGTGCGATCCTGCAACTTGGTCGTTTTGATATACCTACGGCGGATATCCCCGAAGGCATAAAGCTAACGCTTGTCTTTGATCCGTCTAAAGATTTAGCTGGTTTGAACTAATAAAAAATTGGCGCGTAACGCCATGAGCAGAAACTAAATGAGGCTAATATGACAGGCTTAATGAAACAAATACTGGTGGCCATGTCGGTTTTGACATCGCTTATTTCTACGCCGCTATTGGCGCAGCAACCAACGCTCGAAGTCAGTATCGAATCCGGTATTGATCAACCAACACCTTTTGCTATCCCGACTTTTATCGCGGAAAATTCCGGCGCGGCGCAGATTGCTGAAAACATCAATCGTGTTATCGCATCCGATTTGCTGAGCACCGGATTGTTCCGCGAAATCCCGGGTACGGCGCATATTTCAGGCATCTCAAATTTCAACGCACCGGTGCAGTTCGCCGATTGGCGCGCCATCAACGCCGAGGCTCTGATCGTTGGCGCTGTGGGCACAAGTGGCGGTCAGTTGACGGTAAAATTCCGTCTGTATGATGTGTTCGCCAATGCCCCGATGGGGGAGGGGATCCAGTTTCGCGGCAACACCGATGGCTGGCGACGTATGGCGCATAAAATCGCTGACGCGGTCTATTCGCGTTTGACTGGCGAGGGCGGATATTTTGACAGCAAAATCGTCTTTGTTTCGGAAACCGGCCCAAAGAATGATCGTCGAAAACGTCTGGCAATTATGGATCATGATGGGGCCAGCCTAAGCTATCTGACCGATGATAGCGCGCTTGTCTTGTCGCCGCGCTTCTCGCCCAATAACCGTGAAATTCTGTATACCAGTTACGAATCCGGTCGCCCGTTAGTGTACCTGATGAATGTCGATACATTGCGTCGTCAAGCCTTTGACAGCCTGCAAGGCATGAGCTTCGCGCCGCGTTTCTCTCCTGACGGGAGCAAGATTGTGTTGTCGCAATCGGATCGTGGCAACACGGATATTTATTCACTGGACCTTCGCACCGGACAAAGCACGCAGCTGACCACAGGTCCCGCGATCGACACTGCCCCCAGCTATTCACCAGATGGGTCGCAGATCGTATTTGAATCGGATCGTGGTGGCTCGCAGCAGGTATATGTGATGTCGGCCAGTGGTGGTGACGCCAAGCGTATCAGCTTTGGCACAGGTCGCTACGGCACGCCTGTTTGGTCGCCGCGCGGGGATTTGATCGCGTTCACCAATATCAGCGGCGGGCAATTTCATATCGGTGTCATGCGCGTAGACGGTTCCCAAGAACGCATCCTCACGCGGAGTTTCCTTGACGAAGCCCCGACATGGTCGCCAAATGGTCGTGTCTTGATGTTCTTCAGGGAAACACGGGGGGCCGACGGTGCCCCGCAGGTTTATTCTGTGGACATTACAGGGCGGAATTTGCACAGGGTCCCGACCCCGTCCTTTTCGTCTGATCCGGCATGGTCCGGCCTATTACAGTAGAACGTCGTTTGAACGGCGCAAAAAGCGTGATAACACATGGGCAATACCCAAAATAATAGAGGTGAGAGCATGAAATTTATACAAAAAGCAGCAACAATAGCGCTGTTACTGGCAACAGCAGCTTGTTCAAACACCGGTGGCGGCTTGTTTGGCGGTGGGAATGGCGGCCCGGGCGGCCCCGGTGGTGACGGCGTTGGTGGCGCTGGTATTGGTGTGATCGAGGAAACTTCGGTTGCCTATTTCCAGCAGACTATCGGCGATACGGTTCTATTTGCAGTTGATCAATCGACACTTGCAGGCGGCGCGATTGCCATTCTGAACGCACAAGCCACATGGCTGAACGCCAACCCGACAGCTACGATCCTGATAGAGGGTCATGCGGATGAACAAGGTACACGCGACTATAACGTGGCGCTTGGTTCCAAGCGTGCCAATGCCGTTAGCGCCTATCTGGTTAGCCAAGGGGTTGCCGACAACCGGATCAGTATCATCAGCTTTGGTAAAGAACGCCCATTGGCGGTCTGCTCGACCGAGACATGTTGGTCCAAAAACCGCCGCTCCGTGACAATTGTTACAACAGGTCCTGGCGTATAAAATATAAGGGGGTTGGCGATGTTTCGGTTTTTAGTTGTTGCGGTTTTGGCTTTTGCACCTTTGACGGTGCAGGCCGAAACGCTTGAGGATGTGCGCAAAGACATCGCTGGTCTTAGCGTGTTGATGCAAGAATTGCGTGAGGAATTGCTTTCAACAGGCAATGGCGGTGTTGCGCCAGAATCCGTTGGCACAATGCTGCAACGCCTGAATAATCTAGAGGCCGAGCTAAGTAGCGCCTTGGGCGAGGTTGAAACCATCCAGCACCGCATCACTCAAATTGTCGATGATGGCACGCGTCGTATTGGTGACCTTGAATTTCGCCTGACCGAATTGGAGGGCGGGGATATAAGCAATCCAACCATCACGCCACCGCTTGGCGGCGATACAACGACGACGACCGAACCAGTGCAACAATTCACGTCGGACGAACAGCGCAGCTTTGCTGCTGCAAAGGCGCTGTTTGAAAGTGAAAATTTTGCGGCTGCGGCAGAAAGTTATAATAATTTTATCTCCGTCTATCCCGGTGGCCCATTGACCAGCGAGGCCCAATATCGTCGCGGCCACGCATTGGCAGGGATGAACGATTGGGGCGGCGCTGCGCGTAGCTTCCTCGACAGTTTTAGTGGCGCACCTGATGGTCCATGGGCGGCAGAGTCATTGTATGAACTGGCTGTCAGCTTGGGCGCGTTGGATCAGGTCGAACAAGCCTGCCTGACCCTCGATGAAATCCGCAATCGCTATCCCGCAGAAATTGCAGAAATAGGCGACAAAATTGCGGAGCAGAAACAACAGATGTCATGCCCGTAACCCCCTCGGACCTGATTGCGGGTCTTGAGGATATCCCGAACCAAAATCTTGTGGTCGCCGTTTCGGGCGGCGGTGATTCCGTGGCATTGCTGCATATGTTGGCGGCTCGTGGCGGCGGTTTGCGGGCCGTGACTGTTGATCATGGTTTACGCCACGAAAGTGCCGACGAAGCAGTCGGTGTCGCCGATCTGTGTCGCCAACTTTCCGTAGGTCATACAATTTTGAAATGGACGGGCTGGGACAAAAAAGGCAATTTACAGGACGCCGCGCGGCGCGCCCGTCAGCGACTAATTAGCGGGTGGGCCGCAGAAAACAATGTCACCCACATCGCGCTAGGCCATACATTTGATGATCAAGCGGAAACCGTATTGATGCGCTTGGCACGAGGTTCCGGTGTTGACGGCCTGTCGGGAATGGCGGCTACACGTGTTGATGGTCCACTTATGTGGATCAGGCCATTGCTTGATTACGCGCGCGATGACCTTCGCCAGTATTTGCGCGCCGAAGGGATCAGTTGGATTGATGATCCGTCCAACGATGACCTGCGTTTTGATCGGGTGAAAACGCGCCTGATACTTGGGCAATTGCAAAAGATTGGCATTGATGCCGACGGGCTGGTAGAAACCGCAAAGCGGATGCGCGGTGCCCGGCGTGTGTTGGAACAAGCAACGGTGAGCTTGGCTGATAACTGTATTGTGATCAGCGAGGCGGGCGAGGTTACGATTACGCGCGAAATTTTCTCGTTGGCAGAGGATGAGCTGCAATTCCGACTGTTGGCCGGCATTCTTCAATGGGTCTCGGGCGAAGAATATCGTCCGCGTTTTGACAGCCTGCGAAATTTGCTCGCGAATGATCAAGATAAAACCTTGCACGGATGTGTGATCCGTTCACGTATTGGCAAGATTATCGTGCGAAGAGAGGCATCACGGGTGCAAGCGGCCTGTCCCGCGAATATCGGCATATGGGACCACCGCTGGGAAATGATCCGACAGCACGGCGCGCCAGAGGCACAGAATGTGGGCGCGCTTGGCGAAAAAGGGCTGCTTTTATGTGGGGATTGGCGGGAAACCGGTCATGCGCGCGAAGCGTTGATCACGACACCCGCCCTCTGGTCTGGCGATGATTTGATCGCCGCGCCTTTGGCAAGAATGCCAAATGGATGGTTCTGTCAGCTGATTGGCGGCAAAAAAGGTCTTAATGACGTCTTAATGACACGTTGAATCCTGAAAACTAGTCCTTATGTTACACTCAACCGATGCAACTGAGTCGTTCGTGTCAGAAAATCAATTCCGTGTAGGAGAAATACATTGATAAAGAATAATGGTGCCGCCTTCTGGATTATCCTGTTTTTCCTAGTTATCGCGCTGTTCAGCATTTTTAATGGCAGTACGGGTTCCAGCAATTCGCAAGAAATTGCGTTCTCGCAATTCTTGGACCGCGTCGATAATGGAACTGTGGATTCTATTCGCATTGACGGCGAGAAAATTTACATCTCCTCCGGCACCAGCACGTTCACGACAATCCAGCCGGATGATACCGATATTCTCGAAGAATTACGTGAAGCCGGAGTCGAGGTAAACGTGACTGCTCAGGAAAGTTCCGGCCTGATGACTATCATTGGCATGTGGTTGCCATTCCTGCTGTTGATCGGCGTCTGGGTGTTCTTTATGAACCGGATGCAGGGCGGCGGTAAAGGTGGCGCAATGGGGTTCGGGAAATCGAAGGCCAAAATGCTGACCGAAAGCCAAACCAATATCACCTTTGATGATGTTGCCGGTATCGACGAAGCCAAAGAGGAGCTGGAGGAGATCGTTGATTTCCTTCGCGACCCACAAAAATTCAGCCGCCTTGGCGGTAAAATTCCGAAAGGCGCGTTGCTGATTGGCCCTCCAGGTACAGGTAAAACCTTGCTGGCGCGGGCAGTCGCAGGCGAAGCGGGCGTTGCGTTCTTCACCATATCTGGTTCAGATTTTGTTGAAATGTTTGTAGGTGTTGGCGCAAGCCGAGTCCGCGACATGTTTGAGCAGGCCAAGAAAAACGCGCCATGTATCGTCTTTATCGACGAGATCGACGCTGTCGGTCGTCACCGTGGTTCCGGCTACGGCGGCGGTAATGACGAGCGCGAGCAGACGTTGAACCAGTTGCTCGTTGAAATGGATGGTTTCGAATCTAACGAAGGCGTGATCCTTTTGGCCGCGACCAACCGAGCCGACGTATTGGACCCGGCTTTGCTACGTCCCGGTCGTTTCGACCGTCAAGTTCAGGTTCCAAATCCTGACATCAAAGGCCGTCAGAAAATTCTTGAAGTTCATTCCACGAAAACCCCGCTTGGGCCAAATGTTGATCTGCGGATAATCGCCCGCGGAACTCCTGGTTTTTCTGGTGCCGACCTTGCGAACCTTGTGAACGAGGCCGCCTTGACCGCAGCCCGCATTGGCAAGCGCTTCTTGACTATGGATGATTTCGAATACGCCAAAGACAAGATCATGATGGGTGCCGAGCGCCGTTCGATGGTGCGGACCAAAGACCAGATCGAAAAGACCGCCTATCACGAAGCAGGGCATGCGATCGTTGGCATGGAATTGCCGCTATGTGATCCTGTCTATAAGGCCACAGTGATCGCACGTGGCGGGGCATTGGGCATGGTTATGTCTTTGCCCGAAGTTGACCGGTTGAATTGGCATCGCGACGAATGTGAACAAAAAATCGCTATGACAATGGCTGGCAAAGCTGCCGAGATCATCAAATACGGTGAAGATCACGTTAGCAACGGCCCGTCTGGTGATATCCAGCAGGCCTCCTCGTTGGCACGAGCGATGGTCATGCAATGGGGTATGTCTGATCTGGTCGGCAATATTGATTATAGCGAAGCCCATGGTGGATATTCCGCGCAAGGCGGCGGCGGGTTCTCGATTTCAGCCAAGACCAAGGAATTGGTTGAGTCAGAAGTTAAGCGTTTGATTGATGATGGCTATGATGCCGCGGTCAAGATCCTTAAGAAGAAATCGAAAGAATTCGAACGTCTTGCTGTAGGCCTGATCGAATATGAAACCCTAACGGGCGACGAGATCAAGCGCGTCGTCAAAGGCGAGACGCCTCATCTTGATGATGACGATGCTGACAAACCCGAGGGTGGCGAAAAATCTAGCGTCACCTCAATCCCCAAGGTTAGAAAACCAAAGGGTGATGGCGGGTTGGAGCCACAAGGTACATAAAGAATTTGAAAAGCCCGGTTAGCGCCGGGCTTTTTTATTGGGGGAAACATGCCAGCACTTATATCAACCAATTTCATTGGCCGTATCACGTTCTTGGGACATGTCAAAAAACGTGATGCAGCACTTGCATCTACGCCCCAATCCGAAATGTCGCTGACTTTCGCCGGTAACTCGCTTGAGGCACATAGTGGGCTGACCCGCCCCTCCTGTAGTCGCGTGTTGTCACAATATCCGCGTGGGACCGAAATTCGAAATACGCGCCAACTTTGTGTCATGTCTGCCGAGGAACTGGAGCAGATCGCCGCTGAAATGGGGTTGGAAACCTTTGACCCTAAATGGGCAGGGGCCTCGATTGTTATTGAAGGAATTCCTGATTTTACGCTAATCCCGCCTGCATCGCGTATACAATTTTCCAGCGGCGCAACGATAACCGTCGACGTGGAAAACCGTCCTTGCGTGCTGCCAGCCCCTGAAATTGAAAAAGAACAGCCTGGATTTGGCAAGTTGTTCAAACCAGCGGCGAAGCGTAAACGTGGTGTTACTGCGTGGGTGGAACGCGAAGGTCCTATAAAAACTGGTGATGAAGCGCGCCTTCATATTCCCGAGCAACCACACTGGCCGCATTTTCCGTAAGGAAACCTTCGTGCCTGACGGAAACAAATATGTCGCGCATTGATGATCGAGTGTCGAAATTTCTCTCGCTAAATGCGCTTGGTGGTTCTAGTCTTTCGGGAATGTATACATAGGGACTAGCAACATGGCTTACAAAACCGATATCGAAATCGCCCGCGAGGCAAAAAAGAAGCCAATTCAAGAAATTGGTGCAAACTTGGGTATCCCAAGTGACGACCTGTTGCCGTTCGGGCATGATAAGGCGAAAATCTCAGCCGAATTCATCGCTGCGCAGGCTGACAAGAAAGACGGCAAGCTGATCTTGGTGACAGCAATTAATCCGACGCCTGCTGGCGAAGGCAAGACAACTACCACCGTTGGTCTAGGCGATGCGCTGAATGCCATTGGCAAAAACGCAGCGATTTGTATCCGCGAAGCCTCGTTGGGGCCGTGCTTTGGCATGAAGGGCGGGGCCGCTGGTGGTGGCTATGCGCAGGTCGTTCCGATGGAAGAAATGAACCTACATTTCACCGGTGATTTCCATGCGATTACATCAGCACATAATCTGCTTTCCGCAATGATCGACAACCACATCTATTGGGGTAACGAGCTGGAAATCGACGAGCGCCGCGTGGTTTGGCGCCGTGTCCTAGACATGAATGACCGGGCGTTGCGGGATGTTGTGACCTCCCTTGGCGGCGTTGCAAACGGCTTCCCGCGCCAAACGGGGTTCGACATTACTGTGGCCTCCGAAGTTATGGCAATCCTGTGTTTGTCCAATGATCTTAAGGATTTGGAGAAACGTTTGGGCGACATTATCGTGGCCTATCGCCGTGACCGTACAGCAATTTATGCGCGCGATATCAAGGCTGACGGTGCGATGACAGTGTTGTTGCAACAGGCGATGCAGCCGAACCTTGTGCAGACCCTCGAAAACAATCCGGCCTTTGTGCATGGTGGTCCATTCGCCAATATCGCGCATGGCTGTAATTCGGTTGTGTCCACAAAAACCGCGTTGAAACTGGCGGATTATGTGGTGACTGAAGCCGGATTTGGCGCTGATCTAGGCGCTGAAAAATTCATGAATATCAAATGCCGCAAAGCGGGCATTGCGCCGGATGCTGTGGTGTTGGTTGCCACAATCCGCGCCATGAAAATGAACGGTGGCGTCGCTCGTGCTGACCTCGGTCCTGAAAACGTGAAGGCAGTGCTGGACGGCGCGCCAAACCTTGGCCGCCATATCGAAAACCTGAAATCCTTCGGGGTGCCTGTGGTTGTTGCCATTAACCACTTTGTCACGGACACAGACGCCGAAGTGGATGCAATCAAGGAATACGTGAAAACGCAAGGTTCCGAGGCAATTTTATGCAAGCATTGGGAACATGGCAGCAAAGGCGCACTTGAACTGGCGACCCGTGTTGCGGAAATCGCGGATAGCGGCGCGTCACAATTCGCCCCGCTTTATCCCGACGATATGCCCTTGATCGACAAGATTGAAACTGTCGCAAAACGCATCTACCGCGCTGACGAAATTCTGGCCGACAAGAAAATCCGCGCCCAGCTGCGCCAATGGGAAGACGCTGGATTTGGCCATCTTCCGGTTTGCATGGCGAAAACGCAGTATAGTTTCTCGACTGATCCAGAATTGCGCGGCGCGCCAACAGGGCATTCTGTACCAATCCGCGAGGTTCGTCTAAGTGCGGGCGCTGGTTTCATCGTGGTGATTTGCGGGGAAATTATGACCATGCCAGGTCTACCGCGCAAACCTTCCGCCGAGATGATCATGTTGAATGATGCTGGAGAAATCGAAGGGTTGTTCTAAGGGACATTGAGGGCGCGTTTTGGTCGTGCTACAGCAACGGTAATCGTAAAGGAGACACTATGCGCTTACCTCAAGACTGTGGCAATATGACTGAATTGCGTGTTGAAATCGACGCGCTGGACGGCGAACTTATCGCATTACTGGCGCGTCGCGTTTCCTATATTGATCGCGCGGTTGAGATTAAATCGCGCGATGGCTTACCAGCGAATATTCAGTCGCGCGTCGAGGACGTTATCCAAAAGGTAAAAGCGCAGGCTAAAAACCATGGGTTTTCGCCGGAACTTACAGAAAAACTGTGGCGCGAAATGATCGACTGGTCGATCGCGCGCGAAGAACAGGCATTAAGTGCAAAGGGAAATTGAGCTATGACAGCAGATATTATTGACGGCAAAGCTTTTGCCGCAACCGTCCGCGAAAAGGTAGCGGCGCATGTGGCGCTACTGAAAGAGCAGAACGGAATTACCCCCGGTTTGGCCGTTATTCTGGTCGGTGAGGACCCCGCAAGCGAGGTTTATGTCCGCAACAAAAACCGCCAGACCATCGAGGTCGGGATGAATTCATTTGAACATAAGCTCCCTGCGGAAACTTCGCAGGCGGACGTGATTACGCTGGTCGAAAAGCTGAATGCAGACCCGTCGGTACATGGCATCCTCTGCCAGTTTCCGGTGCCTGATCATATGAATGAACGCGAAATCGTTGCGGCGATCGACCCTGCCAAGGATGTTGACGGGTTGCACGTTCTGAATGCCGGATTGCTGACGACAGGGCAAAAAGCGATGGTGTCTTGTACGCCGCTTGGCTGTTTGATGCTGTTGCGGGATCGTCTTGGATCACTTTCGGGCCTGAATGCTGTGGTTGTTGGCCGCTCCAATCTGGTTGGTAAACCGCTGGCGGCGTTGTTGCTGCGCGATAGCTGCACCGTAACCATCGCCCATTCGCGGACCAAAGATATTGAAAACCTGTGTCGTCAAGCCGACATTCTTGTTGCAGCGGTCGGTCGCGCCGAAATGGTAACGGCCGATTGGATCAAACCTGGTGCAACCGTTATCGACGTAGGCATTAACCGCATTCCGGCACCCGAGCGGGGCGAAGGCAAAGTGCGCTTGGTTGGCGACGTCGATTTCAAAGGGGCTCTCGAGGTTGCTGGGGCGATTACCCCGGTTCCGGGCGGTGTTGGTCCGATGACCATCGCATGTTTGTTGGCAAATACCGTGACGGCATGTTGTCGCGAAGCGAATTTGCCGGAACCCAAGGGGTTAACAGCCTAGGCTTGAAATGCATCCCACAGGCGTGTGCAACGACCGCCCGTATTACAGTAGGCAAGTATCGGATTTTTGCCTGACGACATAACTTTGCTGAAACTCATCAGGGTCTCCAGCTCGACGCCTGCGTCGCCGATAGGAACATGAAAGAATTTCATGCCGTGTTTTGCGGCTGCTTTTTGTATTATTTTGGCCGTTGGCTGGTCTACCGATTCGCCATCTGGGCGATTACACATGATGGTTTTGAAGCCTGCTTCTTTAATGGCAGGCATATCTTCTGGGTATATTTGGCCCGAAACGCTATATGTTTCCGTAATCTTACTAATCTTCATCGTGATATAGTCCTTAACAATCTTACATTTATATTCGCAAAAGTTTACTTATTGATTAATAATACAACTGGACGTTGCATTGTGTCAATTGGCAACGAAGCAATTTTTGCAAGCTCATCCAATGAGATACGGCCCAGTTAGCAAAATGATACAACTGACTGTACCCCCGATCGGAACCCATATGCGGACGGTAAATATCCCCTCTGGGGGGGCCTCTCTTCGCAGCTTCAATAGGACCAATGCCATATTCACCAAGGCAAATACTGCGAGAATAAATTGGGTGGTCAATTCGGCGAGCCATCCGATTGGGAAAAATAACGCCAATAGCAGGACTGCGCCGGTTACCAGACCCGTCGATAATAACGGCGTATGGGTTCGTGGACTGACGCTCGCAAATATTGCGGGAATGCTGCCTTTCTTGGCCATTCCGTAAAGAACGCGCGCGGCCATAACTATCTGAATGACGATGCCGTTCAGCGTAGCGACGATAGCAATAAGCGTAATTAGTACTGGGGAAATTCCGGTTAGGCGTTCGAATAACAAGCTGATCGGGGCCGTCGATTGCGCCAGATCCTCCAGCGGAACGGACAACACTGCCACGGTGGTGACCGAAAAATATAGCAGGGTTGCGACGACCAACGTGATCAGGATCGCGAGCGGCATATTGCGAGTTGGGTTACGGGTTTCCTCGACCAGATTTACCACGTCATCAAAGCCGATAAAGGCAAAGAATGCGACCAAGCTGGTGGTGAAAATAGCGGTCATCGCTGCCGTGTCACCGATGGGCGGGATGATTTCGGGTAAGCGGGTGAATATTTCGGGCTGGACCCAAACGCCTGCCACCACAATCACGATCAATCCAAGGATTTCGAGAACGGTAAATACCGCAGCAAATATTACCGATTCCTTGATGCCCCAAGATGCAATTGCCCCCATGACACCGACGACAAGAAATATCACCAACGCGCGCGGGGCATCCAGCAGTTCCAGCACATATCCCGTGCCGCCCAACGCGATGGTGGCAGCGGCGATAGTGGCGGATAACACGATGATACCGCCTGTCAGCAATGACAGAATTTCGGACCTGAACCCAGCTTTGACGAATATTGCTTCGCCCGCACTTTGCGGCAATCGCCCGCTAAATTCCGCGAAGGATCCAGCGCTGAA
>CAZYMT010000009.1:4224-34639 GCA_964649035.1 uncultured Rhodobacterales bacterium | reverse complement strand
CCATCCATAAAGACACGGTTTACCTAACGGTTGTGGATCGCGACCGGATGGCCGTATCGCTGATCTATTCGACTTTCTGGGGGTTTGGTTCTGGTTATGCGTCGGATAAATTCGGCATTTTGTTCCAGAACCGCGGCGCCGGCTTGAACCTCATCAAAGGCCACCCGAACGAGGTTGCAGGCAATAAACGCCCCATGCACACCATCATCCCCGGCATGTTAAAACGGGACGAAAAACTGCTGATGCCGTTTGGCGTAATGGGCGGTGCCTACCAATCAAACGGCCATGTCCGTGTCATGTCCAACATGGTCGATTTTGGTCTAAGCCCGCAGGAGGCCCTCGATGCCCCCCGTTGTTTCGACGACGGCAAAATCATGACAGTTGAGCGCGGATATTCCGATGAAACCCGTGCCAAACTAACCGCAATGGGCCATAACGTGACCGTCCCCGACGTTGCCATCGGCGGCGCGCAAGCAATTATGCTGGATCATGAGAACGGGGTGCTGCACGGCGCGTCCGATCCTCGCAAGGATGGTTGCGCTATCGGCTATTAGTGCAGTTGCCCGTCAATGGAATATTTGCCGTCATTCAGCGTTCCGAACATTTCCGCCACTTCGGGATGTTCAACAGGATCACCCGATTCGTCTTGCAACAGGTTTTGTTCGGACACGTAAGCAACATAAAATGACGCCTCGTTTTCGGCCAAAAGATGGTAAAACGGCTGATCCTTCACCGGACGGGTTTCTTCGGGAATCGATTCCCACCACTCGTCGCTATTATTGAAGGTCGGGTCCACGTCGAAAACCACGCCGCGGAACGGGTGGACACGATGTTTCACCACCTGACCGAGCGAAAATTTTGCCGACTTCTTTAACATTTTACCACTTTCTAAATCTGAAGAATCTTTCATACAGATTACCGCACATATTGTCTATACGATCCGGTCCTCTAGCCTTACACATAACCCTATGGATACAATTCTTCAAGTTCTCGAAATCATTGCGCCTGTAATCATTATCGTTGGTATCGGCGTTGGCTGGGTTGCTATCGGTTGGGAATATCACGTGCAATTCGTGACCCGCTTAACAATGACGCTGGCTGCACCCTGCCTGATATTTGTGTCACTAATGCAAACCGAGATCGATCCCGAGGCCCTGCGTAACACCGCCCTAGCCGCCGCTGTTTCCTATCTAGGTGTTGCCGCAGTGGTTTTTGTGCTGGTACGGGTGATGAAATTGGAAATCCGCACTTTCCTCCCGCCACTAATTTTCGGAAATACCGGCAATCTAGGCCTGCCACTGGCACTATTTGCCTTCGGCTCGGCTGGTTTTGACCTTGCGGTGGTCGTTTTTGCCGTCATGAGCATTCTGTCTTTCACCGTCGGTGTTTGGATCGTATCCGGCAGCGGTTCACCGCTAGCAGCATTCAAAGAGCCCGTTGTTTGGGGCACAATTTTCGGCGGTCTGTTTTTGGTCAATGACTGGAGCTTACCGGTCTGGACCACAAACACGCTTGGGCTTATCGGGCAAATGCTGATCCCGATCATGCTGATCACTCTCGGGGTTGCCGTATCCCGCCTGAAACCCGAAACTTTTACGCGCGCGATTTGGTTAGCAGCGATAAAATACGTGATCTGCATCACGGTCCCGCTCGGGGTTGGGTTGGCGTTCGGCCTACCCGCGATCGCGCTTGGCCCTTTGGTTATGCAGGTCGCCACCCCTGTCGCCGTCACCTCCTATATGATTGCCGAGAAATACAAAGCCGACTCAGCCGAGGTCGCCAGTCTGGTCGTCGTTTCAACCGTCATGTCGATTGTCGTATTACCGCTGCTTATTGGCTTCCTCATCTAGAGTTTACTTGCTTTTTGTGTGGTTTTGCGGTTTCTTGTCCCTAACAAGGATAAAAATCCGAGCAGTTTGAAGGCAGGCACGATGCGATATTTCGCCATATTATTAGTAGTTATCCTAGGTTCTTGTGCGGGCAATGGTGGGCGTGCGCCCAGCAATCAGAACGATGCCTGTTCCATTCTTGATCAAAGACGCGGTTGGTTGCGCGACCTGCAAGCCAGCGAGCGCGAATGGGGCGTGCCGGTGCATGTGCAGATGGCGACGATCTGGAAAGAATCCAGTTACCGCGCTCGCGCCAGAACATCGCGGACATATTTCCTTGGATCTATTCCAAGAGGTCGGCGTTCCAGTGCCTATGGCTATTCACAAGCTTTGGATGGAACGTGGGATTGGTATCGCAAAGAAACTGGCCGCCGCCGCGCGGACCGTGATGATTTTGACGATGCCACGCATTTCATTGGTTGGTATATGGACCATTCCAACAAGGTTAACGGCATCGCAAAAGATGACGCTTACAACCAGTATCTAGCCTATCACGAGGGCCATTCTGGTTATCGCAACGGTAGCTACAATAGCAAACAATGGTTGATCAACACCGCCCGCGAGGTGCAGGCGATGGCTGATCGGTATGAAAGCCAGCTACCGTATTGTCGTTAGGCGCGGACCATTCTGGCAAGGTTGGTTAAAACAAACCCAACGCTTGAGAATAGAATGATCGATGGTCCAGCATCGGCTCCTGTTAAGGTGCTGAACGACATTCCCGTGACAACCGAGAGCAAGCCAATCGCCGTCGCAATTGCGACCATACCTTCGGGCGAACGCGACAGCGGGCGGGCGGCAGCGGCGGGTAAGATTAGCATGGCAGTGATTAGCAGAACCCCGACCAATTTCATGGCTAGCGCCACGAATAATGCCAGCGACAGCGTAAATATCAGGCGATCAGCCGTCAACGATCCACCTTCAGCCACCAGCAATTCCGAATTCAATGTGCCATTCAAAAGCCCGCGCCAGCGATAGGCGATTACGCCAAGGATCAGCACCGAGCCGACCAGCATCACAATAACGTCCGTAGAAGTAATGGACAAGATATCGCCCAGCAGGGCCTCCATAATATGTTCGTCGCCCATGTTGGGCAGGAAAGACGCGGAAACCAGCCCGATAGCCAATGCCGAATGCGCGAAAACCCCAAGGATCGTATCGGGCGAATAGTTCCGGCGGACTGTTGAATACGTAACCGCCAACGCCACAGAACCGGCCATAATCGCCGCCCCGACAACCATTGGTAAACCGAGTGCGAGACCAAGCGCCACACCCATCAATCCAGCATGTCCCGTGGCATCGCCAAAATACGCCATACGTCGCCAAACAACCAGACAGCCGAGCGGCGCGGCAGTGATGGCGACAATGAAACCTGCGATCAGGTTAAGAGGTAAATCAATCATGGTGATGCCCCCCGTGTTCATGTGAATGGTCGTGGTGATGTTGATAGGGTGCAAGTGCTGCGCGGGTACCGAATAGTTCTTTGTAACTGGGGTCCTCGGACACCAATTCCGGCGCGCCTGAACAGCAAACATGTCCGTTCAAACAAATCACCCGATCCGATTCCGCCATCACGACATGCAAGTCGTGGCTAACCATTAAAATGGCGCAGCCAGCGTCATTACGAAGCTCGGCGATCAGTTCGTAGAACCGCGTTTCAGCTGGTTGATCCAAGCCTTGTGTCGGCTCGTCGAGTATCAGCAAATCCGGCTTTCGCAACATCGCGCGGGCCAGCAATACACGCTGCAATTCCCCCCCCGAAAGGTCGGCCATTTGTGAATTTCTCAGATTGCCAGTATGGGTCTTTTCGAACACTTCTTCGCGCGCCCCTTTGGGCAGTTTTCCGGCCAAGGCCATGAACCTATCCACCGATATAGGCATGGTTTTTTCCAGCTGAATGATCTGCGGCGTATAGCCAATTTTTAGACCCTCACGCTTGATGATCTGCCCCGCCGTAATCGGAATTGCTCCGATAATGGCTTTTAGCAGTGTTGATTTTCCAGCGCCATTCGGGCCGATCAGCGTAACGATTTCGCGTGGATTAATTTCTAAATCTACATCATGCAGCAAGCGTCGTTTTCCGGCGCGAACCTCCAACCCTTTGGTGGTGATTAAAGCATTAGACATGTTGGCACCCCGCGCATAGGCCGACGGCCTCGATTGATAAATGTTCGACTTTGAAGCCGGTTTTTGCGATGGATTTTGGCGTTGTTGCCGGCTCCTCACATACGTCACCACAATCGCGACAAATCAGGAAAAGCGCTGCATGTGTATGGGGTTTTGTGCTGCAAGCGGTATAGGCCGACAGCGATTGCACCTTATGGACCAACCCCTGTTCAACCAGAAAATCCAGCACGCGGTAGACGGCCGGCGGGGCTGATGCCTTGCCCGTTGCTTTCAACTGATCGAACAGCTCATAAGCGCCGACAGGTTTAGGGGCGTGGTGAAGTTTTTGCAGAACCTCACGGCGAAGTTCCGTCAAACGTATCCCGCGTGCCGACAGGGCGTCGGTAGCGGTTACACTGCGATCGCAGGCATTACATGTGTGAGGCATTGGCTGACCTTAAGGTTATAATGTAACATTAAATATCGGTGGTGATTCCGAATTACAACCCGTTATTTATTCGATAGTGATAATTTCCAACTTCGATGAACCCAAGCGAGCGGTACAACCCGCGCGCTGCCTGATTTTCGCTAAGAACCACCAGTGTTAACGTCGTTGCCCCTTGTGATTTCGCCCATGCAGCCATGGCGCGGATCAAGCGTTGCCCTAAACCATTTCGGCGTGCAGCTTGGTGAACTTCCAACGCATGAAACATAGCTGTATCGCCGTCACATCCGACAAAAGCCGCCGCCGCAGGCTGGCTGTTAAGCGTTTCCAGTAAACACGTTTTCGGCGCAGTCACTCGCCGCATAACATCAAGTCGCCCCGCACCAATCCCCCCCTCAGCCCAGAGGGTGGTCATTTCCGGCGTTGGTTCTAATTCCAGCGTGGACAATCCCGCATCCGCAATCAAATCAACCGGAACGGCAAATAAAGTTACACGATCAATGACCTTATACCCAAGCTTCGCGAGGGTATCATCCAGTGCTTCATCCGTATCGGAAATCTGGAACAATTCCGGCTGCCCAATCCGTGCCATTTCTTTAGTAACTGCACGAATATTTTCACCCGAAAACGCCCCCTCAACACTGGCCGAGGAAACCCGTTTCCCGCCATCATTCCCGCGCCGCAAGGTAAACGGCCCACAGGGAATAAACTCAGCCGCCGACCATGTTACATCGACAACCTGCATGATGCGTTTAGTGTTCGGCGGAACCCAAGTCATTCGTCGTCAGGGTGACCGACACTTGCGAACCAGCCTCCAACGATACGGTTATCGGTCAGGTTGGGATCGCTGCGTTCGGTGTCCGCCAAAACCTTTTCGATATACCCGTCGGCACTGTCCTTGGGGCGATACCCGATATGCGTGGCATGCGCATTGGAAACCGCCAAACGCCCGTTATCGGACGTGCCATAAATCACCGAAAACCCGACACGCGGGGCGGTCATGCTGCCTCGACCAGACGTACGCAATCGTCAAAGGATAGCCAGCTCCAAAGCATCCGACGATCAGCAGGTTCAGGGAAGCAGGAGCAAATCCGCAGACACACGGATTCCACCTCGAACTTATCCCAATATAGGCTGGCGAGGTCTTCAACAAAGCATTTCGACATTCCGTAAAACGTATCAGGGCGATGTCGACCTTCGGTATCCGGCACTGATTCCACCGGCTGAAATCCAACTGCATGGATCGAGCTGGCATAGATCACCCGTTTACAACCATGCAGGCGCGCGCCCTCATACATATGATAGGCGGCGGGGATGGTGTCGGTCATGATTTCGTCGAAGGTTTGTTCGCGCGGCACGCCTGCAAAATGCAGGATAACGTCGCAATCCTTGGTCACTGCGAGGGCCGCTTCCTTGTCCGAAAGATCACATTGAATGATCTCCTCATGCGCTGCCGCTTCGCCCATATCGACGCGGTCCACCAGACGGATATTATCCGCCAGATGGGCCAAGCCGTGGCGCAGATAAGTACCCAGACTACCCGCCGCACCCGTGATCAAAATCCGGTTAAACTCAGCCATTTGGTTTGCCTTTCCGGCGGCACGCGCCTCGGTCAATGTTTGTTTCGGGGTTAGCGATTCTGCGCTGACGACCAAATCCAGCACTGCTCCAGTTTTTGAGGCCTTCGCCCGCGCAAACGCATCGGCAAATTGGGCGGTTTCGGTTATCTGTTCGCCGTGCATCCCGTAAGATTTTGCCAGTGCCGAGAAATCAGGATTCTTGATATCGGTAAAGCTGACCCGTTCAGGATAAGTGCGTTCTTGGTGCATGCGGATTGTCCCGTAAGTGCCGTTATTCACGATCAACACAATCGGCGCGATGCCGTGTTGCATGGCGGTGCCGAGTTCTTGACAATTCATCTGGAAATCCCCGTCGCCTGCAAAACAAATTACGCGCCGATCAGGAAATTCAGCCTTGGCTGCAATCGCCGCTGGCAACCCGTACCCCATCGCCCCATTTTGCGGGGCGAGCATCCGCATATCCTCGCCATACATAAAGAACTTGGTCCCCCAGATCGAAAAATTCCCCGCGCCGTTGGTCAGGATCGCATCATCCGGCAAATCGGCCTGCAAAAAGTCGATGACCTTACGCATATCAACGCCGCCCGGCTGATCCCGAATGGTCATGGTCGTCAGGAATTCGGATTTCTTCGCCTTGGTGGAACCCGCCAAATCACTGGTCAGGCGCGTATCTGCCAAAGCCGCAAACAACTCATTCGGTCCTGCGTGAACAGGTAAATCGGCGGAATAAATCTTATTCAGCTCCCGATCCGATCCATGCGTATGGATCAGTTTTTGTTTCAGCTTCGGCAGATCAAACAGCTCATACCCATCGGTTGTGCACTCGCCGAACCGGATATTGGCGGCAAAGATCAAGTCGGCCTCGTTGATCATATTGACCACCTCGGGAAACTTGCCCAATCCTGCGTCGCCAACAAAACACTCCGAGTTATTATCGAGGATATCTTGGAACCGGAACGCCACCGTCACCGGCAGATTATTTGCCTCAACAAACTTCCGAAACGCCGCCTTGCCACGCGCATTCCAGCCACCACCACCAAGAATAACCAACGGGTTTTTCGTGGCGTTCAGCATGTCGGTAATATCCGCAATACTTTGGGCAGATGGCGCTGCTTCGGGTACCTTAACTTTTGGCCCTGCAACGGCATCGGTCATTGACACCAGCATATCATCGGGCAGTGCCACAACCACTGGTCCGGGCCGTCCAGACATCGCGGTAGCAAAAGCCCGCGCGACGATTTCAGGGATACGGTTAACGTCCTCGATCTCAGTTACCCATTTGGCAATCGGGCCGTAGAATGCGCGATAATCAACTTCTTGAAACGCTTCGCGTTCCTTCATATCGGTCGAAACTTGCCCGATAAATAGCACCATCGGTGTCGAACCCTCGCGCGCCGTATGCACCCCGATGGAGGCATTCGTCGCCCCCGGTCCACGCGTCACAAAACACACGCCGGGTTGTCCAGTAAGTTGCCCATGTGCGGCCGCCATAAACGAGGCACCACCCTCGTTCCGGTTCCCAATCAGCTCAATTTCAGGTGTATCAAACAGCGCATCCAGCACTGCCAAATAACTCTCCCCCGGCACCCCAAAAATCCGCGTTGCGCCTTGCGCGCGCAAACAATCGACCAAAACCTGACCACCTGTTTTCATGGTTATTCTCCCTTTTCAGGATACCACATCACAGAATGGGGAATTGCGAAACCCAAAAATGATGCCGCGCAGTTTATTCCGAAGGTTTTAATGCATTGGCCAAATCCGCGACAGATTTCACCGAGAGTTTCTTGATCAAAACTGCCTCAGCCGCCGCCAGAGCGGTATCAACCGTGTCACTAAGCGCAATCCGAATAGCACATTGGGGTGGAGTGTCCGGCCCTGACGGGGGCGGCGCAAGAAAGCGTTCGCCAATCGCAACATAAATATCCGCGATGGATATGTCCGTCGCCGGTTTGGCCAAGCGCCATCCCCCCGCGTGCCCTTTTTCCGATGTCATCAACCCGGCCTTCCGCAACATCCCAAGCACGCGCCGAACAACAACCGGATTGGTCTGGTTGTGGTGCGCGATTTGGTCGGAGGTCATGGGCATATCAGGCGCGACCGCCATGTGACCCATGGCATGAAGTGCGAGAGAGAGCTTGCTATTCTGTTTCATGTAACTATCTTAGTTACGAGAATCACTCTAAGCAAGGAAAATCACCATGTCTGACACAATTTATGACGTTGCTATCATCGGCGGCAGCTTTGCGGGCTTAACCGCCGCCCTGCATCTGGCCCGTGCGCGCCGCACTATAGCACTGTTCGACAATGGCAAAACTCGCAACCGTTTCTCGGCCGCCGCGCATAATTTCATCGGCATGGATGGACGTCCACCCGCCGAAGTGCGTTTTGCCGGGCGTCAAGATGTTTTGGCGTATCCAACGGTGACACTGTTTGAAGAAACGGTCACGTCGGTCGCCAAAGATCGTGAGTTCCGCCTTTCTGCCAAATCAAAGATAAAGGCGAAAAGAATTCTGCTGGCGCATGGAATGACGGATATTTTACCAGACATTGACGTCTAAGCGCCTGTTGGGGGAAATCTGTTCTACAATGCCCGTTCTGTCATGGGTTCGAGGTCGCGGACCGCCCTACCGGAATGCTGCTATCCTCGCCCGATATGGCCGATCACGTATTGATGCTGCAAAACTGGTCTGACGACATGATTTTGTTCACCAATGGGCATAACTTGTCCGATGCGGTCCGTGCCACACTAAGCGCAAAAGGCATTTCGCTAACGGATGGTCGCGTTACCGCGCTTCAACATACCGATGGTCAGCTGACCAATGTTATTCTGGAAACCGGCGAACAGATTTCCCGTGAAGCGCTTTATATCACAGCGGATTTCAAGCTGTCCACGGACATCGCAACACAGCTTGGATGTGAAACCATCGAAACGCCGTTTGGACATCATCTTAAAACCGACAACATGATGCAAACCTCGGTCGCTGGCGTATTTGCCGCAGGCGACATAACCCGTATGTGGTTCAGCGCGAATATGGCCGTCGGTGACGGTGCAATTGCGGGGAGTGCATGTGCCCGCTCCTTGATTTATGATCCAGATGGATTAGCTGCATAACCCACAACAAAGGAGACCCCCATGTCCGATCAAGATTTCCGCCCCGTAGCCCCCGAAACCCGTATCGGGCATATCCATCTGAAGGTCGCCGACCTTGACCGCGCCATCGGGTTCTATTCCGGCGTTTTGGGGTTTGAGCTGCAACAGAAATTCGGCGATAGCGCCGCGTTTCTGTCGGCAGGCGGATACCACCACCATATCGGCCTGAACACATGGGAAAGCAAAGGCACTGACCCCGCACCGAAACGCCAACCCGGCCTGTATCACACCGCATTTTTGTACCACACCCGCGCCGATCTAGCCGACGCCGTTCGCCGTGTATTGAATGCAGGTATCAGCTTGGAAGGCATGGCCGACCACGGCGTTTCCGAGGCGATTTATCTAAGCGATCCTGACGGCAACGGCGTAGAATTATACTGGGACAAACCCGAAGCCGAATGGCCACGCAGCGCCGATGGAGAATTGCAGATGGTCAACGCGCCGCTGAATATTGAGGATTTGTTGCAAAACTAAGCGCTCCCGCAGTATTGTTGATGCCAACGGCAAATATTTCTGGCTGCAAGGGAGTGTATTGATGAGATCAAGGAAAGCAATTGCAACGCGAGAACCGCATACTCCCTTGGCCAGACCTGTATCAAAACACTCGCCACTGGCGCAGTTTTTTTATCACCCAGATGGTACAGCCCGCCTGCCTTTGAAGGTCATTCGCGACGAAACTTTTGCCCTGCGCGGTGTTTGGATTTGGGTTAAATACAAAAACGAAGTCAGACTAACGAACCCGTTGAAATCTATCGAATTGCGCGTCATCACTCTCGAGACGGGTACAACCATTGTCCTCAAAACCCTTGCTGGAACCCGATTTATGGGCCCAATCGTCCTTAGCCGAGATCGAAAAATCTATGAAAGCAGACATTGGGCGGATGCTTGCACCGATATAATTGTGCCAGATGAACGTTGGAAATGGCGACATTTTCTAGAATGTTGCACAAGCGAAAAGCGATTCAAGATATCACCCAATTATTGGCAAGTTAATAAGGAAGATGAACAAATCGTGGCGACAGAGGGCAGCTATTATGTTCTTACATTCGCTGAGTTTGCGACTATTCGGTCAGTCATCAAGGCGATAACTACAGACACATAAAAAGGCCGCAACATTCTGCGGCCCTTCCAAAATCATATAGTCGGAAAGCTTAGATCGTTTCGTCGATCCAAGCCTTCAAATTCGATTTTGGCGCTGCGCCAACCTTGTTGGACACCACTTCGCCGTTTTTGAACATGAACATCGCTGGAATGCCGCGCACCCCAAGCTGGCTGGGCGTGGCAGGGTTGGAATCAATATCCACCTTAACGATCTTCACTTTGCCTTCATATTCTGCCGACAATTCTTCGAGCGCTGGCCCGATTTGCTTACAAGGCCCACACCATTCCGCCCAAAAATCCACGATTACAGGGATGTCGGAATTGATAACTTCGGCTTCGAATGTGCCGTCGGTTACTGCCACAGTTGCCATTATATTCTCCTACTCATTTGTTGTGATTTGTTCTGCACCTAACCTAGGTAGCCCCACCCAAAGCGTCAAGGTTCAACGCTGTCGCAGTAACGTTTTCGGGAAGTTCCATCAACGTGGCGCTAGCCGTCCAGAATATTATCGTGCGGATTTTGTGGTTTGGATAAATCTGTTCTAGCGCCTGCGAATAAGCCCCCATTTGCCGTAAAATTGCCTCGGGCGTGTCTTCGGCTTTTGCTGGAACCTCCCGATTTGATTTAAAGTCCAATGCCAAAACGTCGGTATCGGTTATAAGCAACCGGTCGATCCGCCCAAGCATTCTTTGCGCTCCAAGTGCTGCGGTAATGGGAACCTCAGCCAACGCGTCATCGCTGAAAAACCCCTGCAATTCCGGTGACTTCAACGCCGCCTCGACCTCCGGCAGCAAGCTTTCCCAATCTTCCACCAACTCCTGCGCTACCTCCGCGCGATCTGCTTTTGGCACCGTTGGCAAAACCTCCAACAGTAAATGTATTAGATTGCCGCGCTCAAGCGCGCTGGCATCCCCGTCGCTGCCCGAAACCACATGCGCCCCGCCCAAATCCGAAGGCGACAGCACCCGCGCTGCCCGTTCCGGCGCTGGCACGGCCTCGCGCAAATAATCTGGTAAATCGACGCGGGCATCAATGATAACCGCCCGCTCCGCCGCCCGATCATCCCAGTTATACGACACAGTTTTCGCCATGCCCGACAGGCCATCCGGCGCAGGTTCGCTAACCGCATCTTCGCCCATGGCCGCCTCGACACGCTGGAACCAACTGTCGCCGCCCTTGTCTAATTCACCGGCACCGCAAACAATTAACCAATTCTCCGCCCGCGTCAGCGCCACATATAGCAAGCGCCGAGATTCCTCGCGCACCAGTTGTTTCCGTGCATCCTCCAATGCCAACATTGCTTGTGGCGAGCCATCCGCCGTCGCTTTCCACAAAGGCAAACCATCCTTGCGGGCCACCTGCGGCGCATGCCGCCCCTCGGCCCGTTTGGTAGTATCCGGCAAAATTACAATCGGCGCTTCCAACCCCTTGGCCCCGTGCACCGTCATCACCCGAACACGGTCGCCAGCCGCGTCCATTTGCCGTTTCACCTCGACATCATCCGAACTAATCCAACCCAAAAATCCGGTCAATAACGGTGCCTCAACACTTTCATAGCGCAACGCTTGGGTCAGTAATTCGTCAATCCCGTCTTCGGCCTCGACCCCCAATCGCGCCACCAGTTTGCGCCGCCCGTCATGGCGGATTAGAACCCGTTCCAGCAGATCATAGGGCCGCACGAAATCCGCTTGCCGTAGCAGATCATCCAGCATGGCAACCGCCTCCGGCCAGCCATGGCGCAGCGATTGCCACAACGTCCCTTTGCGGTCATGCGCAACCTTAAACAAATCCTTTTCCGACAGCCCGAATAAGGGTGATCGCAACGTAGCCGCCAGCGACAAATCATCCTCTGGCGTTGCCAAAAACTGCATCAAAGCCAGTAAATCCTTAACCGCCAACTCCTCGCCAATTTTCAGCCGATCCGCCCCTGCAACATCAACCCCACGCTCTTTCAGCGCCTTGATGATCGCATGGAAAATCTTGCCGCGAGTCTGCACCAAGATCAGGAAATCCCCAGCCGAAACCGCCCGATCCGTGCCCGGCAATACATGTTTGGTGGCGATCAAATCAGCCACCCGCCCCGCCAACGCATTGGCCAGCGTCACATGCGGCGCGTTTGGCACAGCCGAATCCACGGGTAGCCACCATTCCTTCGGATCTTCGCTGGCAGGCTTTTCAACAAATGGCCAAAGCTCCACCCGACCGGGCAAATCCTTTACCGCACGGTGCTGGATTTCCCCGTGCAAGCCTTCGCGCGCATCACCCGTAAAAACCTTGTCGACAAGCGCTAACACCGGCGCCGCCGAGCGGAAAGAGTACAACAATTCGGTCTGTTGCAACGCCTGCGCAACCCCCGCGAGCCGATCCAAGAAATACGTTCGCATCGCCCCAAACGCCGAAGGATCGGCCCCTTGAAACGAATAGATCGACTGCTTTTCGTCCCCAACGACAAAAATGGTGCGCGGGGTCTCGCGCTCCTCGCCGCCAACATGGAATTCTTCGGCCAATATCTGCACAATATCCCATTGCGCGGGCGAGGTATCCTGTGCCTCATCCACCAAAATATGATCAATACCCCCGTCGAGCCGATACAAAACCCACGCGGCCATGTTTGACTGCGACAGCAAAGTTCGGGTCTTCTGGATCAAGTCCTCGAAATCGAGCCGTCCCAGCGCCGCCTTGCGCTTACGGTACCGCCCCAAAAATTCAGCCGCAAAATTATGGAGGGTTTCAGCCCGTGCCAAGGCCAGTCGCGCTAAACGCTGGTCCCGCGCAACGACCATCCGCTCCTTGATTTCATCCAGCATGTTCGCGACATCCGGAAACGCCTTTTTGACCGCGACAATAGGAAAACCTTGCTTTCGCGCGGTGCCCTTTTGGGTCAGATACAAGTCTTCATAAAGCACCAACGCCGCCGTTGCCGACATATTTTGCGCCAATGGCAGCTTTTGCGAAAATGCGATATTGCTGGCACTTCCGGTCGCCATAGCTTCGGCCAATTGTGCAATATCAGCGTCGCTAACACCGCCCATAACGCCAGCCAGAATGCGTTCATCGGTTAACCCGACCTGCGTTCCAAGAACCTGCGCCGTAGCATCAGCATCAAAATCTGCCACAAAATCCGCTTGAAATCGCAGAATATCCCCCAGCAATGCCTCGACATCATCACCCGTCAGATACCGCGCCATCTGGTCGAATATATAGGCGGAGGTTTCGGCGATCTCCTCGATAATATCGGCCCGCATCAGCTTAGCTTGGCGATCTTCCATTTCCTGAAACTGTGGAGATACCCCGGCTTCCAACGGAAAACGCCGTAAAATCGCCCCGCAAAACGAATGGATCGTCTGGATTTTCAACCCACCAGGGGTTTCCAACGCGCGGGCGAAGAGCGTCCGCGCCAGCTTTAGTCGATCCGCGTCCAACGCTGTTTCCCCCAGCGTCGCCAATTCATCGCGCAATTCTGCGTCCGGCTTCATCGCCCATTCGCCCAAACTGTCGAAAAGCCGATTTTGCATCTCGGCGGCCGCCGCTTTGGTATAGGTCAGGCACAGGATTTTTTGTGGTTCGCATCCGGACAGCAACAACCGCGCCACGCGATTGGTCAGCACCCGCGTTTTGCCCGATCCGGCATTGGCCGACACCCATGTTGAGGCAGTTGGCGTCGCCGCTTCGATCTGCGCGGCGGAGGCTTGGTCGATTGCGTTCATTCCATCGCCTCCACTTCAAATTTATCGCCATCTTCCCATTCACCGTAACGCGAAAGATGATCGAAATCACTTTCGAAAGAAATATTTTCAGGGCGCGAGCGGGCCGTATATCCCAGTTCTGGTGCCTCGAAGGCTTGGATTAGATCGACCAGTCGCGCCCAAACCTCTTCGACCTCAAAATCCAGTTGCAACGATTTCCCGCCGCTGCCCAAACCAATCAGTTCCAAATGAGAGACCTTGGCTTTGCCAACATTTTCAAACCCGCCAGCCTCGGCTATCGCACCCTCCAACGGCAACTGCACGGCGAACAGTTTTGCCTGTTTGATCGATGGTAATCCACCGGCCTTATAGTCGTAAATCGCGACGCTGCCATTTGGCAACATATCCAACCGATCCGCCTTGGCCGTTAGGGTGAACCCGTGTCCAGCGATCGTGCGTTTGCCGGAAATTTCGGTTCGCAAAGGGCTCGCCAATGCGCGACGTTCCCTTTCGCCAGCCACAAACCACGCGGCCACTTTCGTTAATCGCGCCAACCATAATTGCCGAGTACTTGGCCACGGAATATCGGCCAGAACTTCGCGCGCAACATCAACAAATATTGCCTCGGCATTATCGGGCAAGCCATCCGCAGTCCGTTCCAAAAACACCTCGAGCACTTTATGCAACGCCGTCCCGCGTTCCCGTGCATCCGCGTTTTTACCCGGTGGATCAAGCGCGCGCAGCCCCAAAACCTTATCGGCATAAATTGCATATGGATCACGGATCAGCGTCTCGATCCGTGTGACTGATAACCTGTCTGGCCGCGCAGAAACCGGCGGGCTTGGCGAGGGGCGTAGGGCCGGCGGCACCGTCATATCGGGACGGTTCATGACGTCGGCCAACAGCAATAAATCAACGCCTCGCGCCCGCATTTCGTGCAGCGCAGTTTCGCCTTCAATCCCTAACCCATCCAGCAAATTCAGCAACCGAATTACCCATCGGGAGGCCACCGTCGGGGCCTCGCCGTCGCGCACTGCACGCGACATTACCACCTCTTTCGCCGCCATTGCCTGCTGGAAATCATGCGCTGACAATCCGATCTGGCGTTCCGGCAAAGGTAGCCCGATCTGGCGGCGCATATCACGGCTTAGCCACGGATCCGGTTGCGGGGGGGAGGGCCAGATGCCCTCATTCAGCCCGCCAAGAATGACCAGTTCCGCAGATTGCACCCGCGCCTCCAACGTGCCGAGGATGGCGATGTTGGGGTGGGGCAAATACGCCTCGTCGCGGACCTCGCCATTGTTCAGGATCGACTGGAATAACGCGCGGTATTGCGGGGCGGA
This sequence comes from uncultured Rhodobacterales bacterium, assembly GCA_964649035.1. GTDB lineage: Bacteria > Pseudomonadota > Alphaproteobacteria > Rhodobacterales > Rhodobacteraceae > NORP23. The sequence goes on along the minus strand of CAZYMT010000009.1, from coordinate 19,340 downwards.
AATGATGCCGCCATAAGCGCTTTCTTTTTCCAGAGTGGCTAAGGCAATCAATGCCGCTTCGCCCGCTTCTTTCAGCCAAAGCTGCCCGTTTTCGCCGGACAATTTTTCTACGGTTTCACGGTGCAGTTGTAACCATTCCGTTAACGGTAATTCCGCCGCCGCATTAACCATCGGGGTCAACGCGTCGCGCATCCATGTGATCCAGCCGGATCGCTCCGTGCCAGCCCAATCACTTAACGCGTTCCATTCAATAAACGGCGCCCCACCGCGTAGCATTTCCATTTCCAGCCTGCGGGTCATTTGCAAATGCTTTGAACGCGCCTCGGAAACACCACCACAAAGCGGATGTTTCAGGATCGCCAGCAGGTTTTCCGGCGTCAGTTGCACCCCCGCCAATCCAATCACCCGACGTAAAAACACCCCCGGCGGGGTTAGTGGTAAGGGGCGACCTGCTGAATCGTCGGGCGTGATCCCCCAACGCGCCAGAACCGAGCTGACGCGGCGGGTCAAAATCCGGTCCGGCGAAACCAGCGCTGCCTTTTGACCGTTCTCGGCCGCTTGGCGCAGGCGAATGGCGATAGCCTCGGCCTCGGCGCGGGGGCTGGGGGCTTCGATCAGGGTCATTGTGGCGCAAGCGGCACCCAATTCAGGGGCCAAAAGCGGCCCCTCGCGTAGCCATTGATCTGTGACGGGCGCGGGGCGTAGGGCCAGCGAAACCAGCTTGTTACGGATCGGTTGTGGGGCATTGGCATCTTGCCAGAGCGGCGGCTTATGCGGAAAATCGAGCGTGTCGCTAAGATTACGAAACCCGAATTGTGGATGATCGGACGAAGCCGTTTCCAGTGCGGCCAAAGGGATGTCGTAATCATATCCGGGTAGCACTACCGCCCCTTGTGGCAGGTTTGCAACGGCTTGCATAAACAGTGATGTGGCCCCGCGTGATCCGGTTGATCCAGCGATGATTATCGGATGTTTGGGGGGGGCAGCCGCCCATTTTTCCGCATAAAACGTGGCAACCGCCCGTTGGCGTTCCTCGGAATCCGGCGCGTTTTCAGGACGGTGATTGGTCCAATAATCCGCCAAAATATCCAAAAACTGCAATGAGCGTTCCCAATGTTTCGATTGTGTCCCGACCTCGATATCTTTGAGGGCCGACATCGCGATGCCTTCGCCCTGAAACCCGTCCAGCAATGTGCCAAGACTATCGGCCAGATCGAACACTGCGGATGCGGGCGCAACATTAGGTTCGGCCTCAATATAAGCCGCAACCAGCCGCGAAAGTATCAACCGTCGCCGTAGCGACGGAATCGCCTTTGGCAAAGTCACTGAACGATCGGCTGACAAATCCGTAATCACCCGAATATCCGGCAGTAACCGCGCACCAGATTCAGACAATATCGCTTCGATCCCACGGGCAGAGCGCCGCGTGTTCACGTAAATAACGACCTTCGCCAAGGCTTCGGGGGGCTGCGCCGCAAGGCGTTCTAGCAATCCGTTCACAAACTCCCGCGAAAAATCAACGCCAAGCGGCAGCGCAAAAACGCGGGGTGTGGATTGTGGGTCAAACATCGTCAAACACCTCGATCCAGTCCCACGATCCGTTTGCGGTTACATTCAAAACCCGCAAATCTGATTCCAGATCCGGCATCGAAAAGTCGAGTTCTAAACATCGTACGGGGCGCAAATCCCCTAAACGGTCCGGCCATTCAATCAGCGTAATGGCGGTATCAAACGCGTCTTCCAGCCCAAGTTCGGCCATCTCATCGATATGGAAAAGGCGGTATAAATCCGCGTGCCAAACCTCGCCGCTGGATGTGTCATAAGTTTGCACCAGCGTAAACGTCGGGGAGGGTACATCCTCCAACCGGCTTAACATCGCTTGAATGATCGAACGCGCAAAATGGGTTTTGCCAGCGCCAACAGGGCCAGACAAAAGCAAGCAATCACCAGCACTCAAATGCCCAGCAACACGCGTGGCAATTTCTGTCGCGCGTGTTGCTGTTGGTAAGGGTATCGAGATCGTCAAATCATGGCTCCAGTTTCCATATGGATTCTGGACTTTGGCTAGCGGATTAGCAAGCCTTTACAGCTCGCCGTTGCGTTGCAATTGATTGTTGTGAACAATATCGAACAGTCGCCGATCAAGCGAAATACCTGTCGTTAAGGGGCCAAGGTTCACAACCGATTCCAGACCGTTGCTTTCAACAATCACCCAGCTTCGCAAAGCCATTGGATTTTGATCAAAGACCATCCGCATCGTGCCATTATCCGGCTTTTCAGGGTCATACATTGTGACATGAACCTGCCCGCCAAGAACTTCGATCAGGCGTACAAAACGTGATTGCGTTACATCAATATCGTTGCGCGATAGCAGCGACATCGGTGTACTTGATTGCGAATAGCGCTGTGGTCCGCGCGTTGATTTCCGATCATAGATCGCCAAAGTTTCGCCATCAGCAATGATCAAAGCAGGGGAGGGGGGGTCATATTCAAACCGCATCTTGCCAGGTTTTTGCAAATAGAACGTGCCATTCACCACGCTCCCGTCCGAGCTTTCTTGCGTGAAGCGTGCAGTGGCTGATTGCAAACCAGTTAAATATGCATTGACGGCGTCAACAACGGCATTCTGGGCATTGGCAACCTCGCCAAATGAAACCAGAGGGGCGGCGCACAAGGCCGCGATAAAAATACGTCTATCCATGGAACCAATATACTCCCTCGTAGTTCTCAATTCAAACCCACCATTTTGTGATAGGCGGTTATTGGACCTCGGGGATCAGAATTTCCCGTTTTCCAACGTGATTTGCGGCGCTGACGACGCCGTTATCTTCCATTTCTTCGACCAGCTTAGCGGCCTTGTTATAGCCAATTGACAATTTCCGCTGGATATAAGACGTCGAACATTTCCGATCCCGCGCCACAATCTGCACCGCCTGATCGTAAAGTGCATTCTCGCCGTCAGTGTTGCCACCGAGGCCCAGCAAGGCGTCCACATTGGCCTCGGCCTCGCCTTCCGGTCCCTCAACAACACCAGACACATATTCCGGCTGGCCCTGCGCCTTCAGGAATTTCACGATCTCTTCGACTTCCTCGTCGGACACAAACGGCCCATGGACGCGCGTAACCTTACCGCCGCCTTCCATATAAAGCATGTCGCCCATGCCCAGAAGTTGCTCGGCACCCATCTCGCCCAGAATTGTCCGGCTGTCGATTTTCGACGTCACCTGAAACGAAATCCGTGTCGGGAAGTTGGCCTTGATCGTACCAGTAATCACATCAACCGAGGGGCGCTGCGTCGCCATAATCAGGTGGATACCAGAAGCACGCGCCATCTGCGCCAGACGCATGATACAGGCCTCGATCTCCTTACCCGCGACCATCATCAGGTCGGCCATCTCGTCAACGATAATTACGATATAGGGCATTTTTTCCGGCGTATATTCTTCAGTCTCAAAAATAGGTTCGCCAGTCAAATCATCAAATCCGGTCTGGGTTGTGCGTTTGAAACCTTCGCCTTTGGCCAGCGCATCAGCGACACGACCATTATAGCCGTCAATGTTGCGGACACCCATTTTGGACATCTTGCGATAGCGGTCTTCCATCTCGGCAACGGCCCATTTCAGAGCAACAACAGCCTTTTTCGGATCGGTCACAACGGGCGATAGCAAATGCGGAATTCCGTCATAAACCGACAGCTCCAGCATTTTTGGATCAACCATGATCATCCGGCAATCTTGCGGGCTAAGCGCGTAAAGCAGCGACAGGATCATGGTATTAATTCCGACTGATTTACCCGAACCCGTCGTACCCGCGATCAGCAAATGCGGCATTCGTGCAAGGTTGGCCACCACCGGATCCCCGCCAATATCTTTCCCCAGCGCAAGGGGCAGTTGGAATTTGCTATCCCCGTAAGCCGAGGCTGAAATAATCTCGCGGAACAGCACCATTTCACGGTTACTATTCGGTAATTCAATCCCGATAACCGAGCGCCCCGGAATGGTCGAAACCCTTGCCGACAATGCCGACATCGAGCGCGCGATATCGTCCGCCAGTCCAATTACGCGACTTGCCTTCAACCCCGCCGAGGGTTCCAATTCATACATCGTCACAACCGGTCCGGGCCGCACGGCGACGATTTCACCCTTAACGCCGTAATCCTCCAGCACGCTTTCCAGCATCCGCGCATTTTCGTTCAGCGCATCATCGCTAAGTGTGTGGCGAACGATTTTAGTGGGGTTTTCAAGGAATGAAATCGGCGGCGTTTCATAGCCATCAGCCGATGGTTCAAACGCCAAACTAGGCTGTTCTTCATTGCGGGCCTTCGTCGACTTTGTCGCCTTTTTAGGTGTCGGATGTTGCACGCGCGGTGCTACAGGTTCGGCGGGGGCTTCAACCGTTTCGCTACGCAATGGTGGTTCAGCGCGTTCTTCTCCACTAGCTTTGCCATACACTGGAATATCTTCGGCACGTTCTTTTTTCGCTGATTTACGCGCGCTCACGGCCGCTGAAATCTTGGCGCTTAGACGACTGCTGATCCCGACACTTGGTGCTTTTTCTGGCGCATCTTCCACAACCACTTCGTCACGTGATATCGGGACACTTCCTGCTGCTTTGCGTTCTGCCGCCTCAGCTGCGCGTTGTTTGCCTGCGGCCCGCGCCCCTTGCGCAGCTTTCATGCCTTTAAGACCAACCGCCGCGAGGAGGGTGAAGATCAAGCTCATAGTCTTGACCAACACCCATTTAATGCCGTGATAAACTGAAACGAATCCGTTCCAGATGCCGCGAATGAATATTCCGAATTCCGCCCAATTCACCCCCAGTGTGAAAGCGGCAAATAGCAACGTAATTACAGCCAAAACCAGTGTCAGAATTATCAGGCTGAAATTGCTACTGCCCGGCAGGTTGGACCATAAGAACCCCAGCACAGTATCGCCAAATATCCCGCCAAGCCCATAAGCAAAGCCCCACGAATCGAGCGGCACATGTACGGCTGCAAACACCGCCGCCAGCGCAATTGAAAGCGGCGAGAATATTCCACGCACCAGCCCGCGCTCCTGCCCGATATGCACCAGCAATCGCATACCCCAAACCAGCAACGCCACCGGAACCCCGTAAGCGGCCCAGCCCAATGCCTTATGCAGTGGATCAGCGATATAGGCCCCGATAATGCCCAGCAAGTTCTGCGGTGCCACATCTGTTGCCGACGAAAAACTGGGGTCGCTTGGGTTATAGCTCCAGATCAGGGCAACAAATGCCACACCTATCAGGATCAACAGGAACCCCAGCGCTTCGGATCCGCGTTTGCGCATCGCCGTTTCCGCCTTGGTCACCCGCTTTTTGGGTTTCGCTTTTCTTCGTGTCGCTGCCATAGCCATATTCTATTCCGTCTTATCCATTTTGTCGCCCAGACAATCATCAATCAACCGCAAACCGCGCTCGACGCTGACCTGATCCGCTACCAAAGCTACTCGTAAATACGCCCACCCCGGATTTCCCGTTTCGGTGTCGCGTGATAAATATTCCCCCGGCAAAGCCCGTATGCCGGTTTCTTGCCACAGTTTCAGGGCCGCCGTCTCACCGTTTCCGACGTTCAACCACAAGAAAAACCCTGCGTCAGGGGATCTATAGCCGCTTCGCTTGGCGAATACTCTATCAGAAATGTCAAATTTTCGTTTATATAGTTCGCGGTTCTGTTCGACATGGATTTCATCCGCCCAAGCTGCTGCACTTACCATCTGGATCGGCAGCGGGATCGGCGCACCTGTATAGGCCCGCAATTTCTTGATAGCCGCGATAGTTTTTTTGCCGCCCGCCGCAAAACCACTGCGCAAACCCGGCAGATTTGAACGTTTGGAAAGCGAATGAAACACCAATACTCGTTCCCGACTAACACCCGCATCTTGCGTTGCCTTCAAAGCCCCGGCAGGCGGTTTATCACGGTAAATCTCCGAATAACACTCATCGGCTAGCACGCGAAAATCATGGATTTCCGCCAATTGCACCAGCTTTTTCCAGTATTTAGCCGAGGCCACCGCCCCCTGTGGATTCGACGGTGAGCACATGTAAACCAGCGCCGTGCGTTCCAGCACATCCTGCGGCAACCCTGCAAAATCCGGCAAAAACGCGTTTTCCGGCAAGGCAGGCACATAAATCGGCTCGGCCCCGGCAGCAATCGCGGCCACCGCGTAGCACTGATAAAACGGGTTCGGCAGCAACACGACGGGTCGCTTGCCGTTCTTTTCCTCGGGGCACAACGCCAATGCCGCATTAAACAACCCCTCGCGAGTGCCGTTCAGCGAAACCACATGTTTATCCGGATTAACCCGTTTCAAATCGAACCGCATTTCCAGCCATGATGCAATTGCTTGACGCAATTCCGGTGTCCCGTCCGTTGGCGGATATTTGTTAAACCCTTTAAGGTTTGCCGCCAAAATCTCACCGACAAAATCGGGAAATGGATGGGTCGGTTCGCCAATAGACATGTGCAACACTTCCCCGCCCGGCTGGTGGTCATCCAGCAAAGTGCGAAGTCGCGGAAAAGCATATTCCGGCAGTTCTGAAAACCGCTGTGGATACTGCATATGTGCCTCAAATATCGGGGTCTATCGCCCCATTTGTGCACAGTTTACATGGTGAAATGCGGCAGGTCCAGTCAAGAACTGCCGCCTGTGTTATTCCTGCAACGCCGGATGGTTCGCCCATGCTGGCATGGTTTTCATATAGGCACGCGTTTGGGCATCAGCTTCGGCCGCATCCGCGGCATCGCCTTGCTTAAGCGCCCATTGGACAAAGCGTTGAAGCGTTTCCTCAAACGCCTTCAAATTCCCCTCGGCATCAACGCAATGCTGGCAATAGGGGCCGGTTTCAATCGACATTCCACAGCTCTCACAATTCATGGTTCTCTCCTTTGGTTAGTTTGGTGAACAACGCCAGAAACGTTGCTTGTTCGTCATCCGTCAGGTTTTCCGCCAGTGTTGAGACCCTCGTTGGATCGAGCGGCGTCGTCGCCTCCTGCAACTTCGCCCGCCCTTGTTTTGTCAGCCAAATAAATATCCTACGGCGATCCCGTTCATCCGGCATCCGATCAACCAATCCATTCGACTGCAACCGATCCACGATTTCTGTGACCGTTGATTGCGCCCGTCCGAAATGAGTCGCCAATTCTTGTACCGTTGCCGGACCAATATTGGCCAAATGTGCCAAAACCCCCAAGGTTTGCGGGGTTATCCGTTCGGATTCCGACGACAGGCGACGAAAACACCGCAGATAGATCGCATGAAAACATGACTGAAATTCCGTTGGAAAATCCTGATTATCCACCACTGCACCGCCTTTCTGACCCTAACCTACCCATCAAAAACCCATCGACAAGCCCGATGGATAATTTTGTCGCGCCTCGCCAGATTTCCCTTGTTAAAACACGGCTATCGGCAGCATATTGTAGTCATGAAACCTGATACAGACGTTTTGATTGTTGGCGGTGGCCTTAATGGCCCTGCGTTGGCGTTGGCGCTAGCCTCTGGCGGGATCGGCTCAACCATTGTTGATGCCATGCCGAAATCCACCCTTAAAAATCCGGAATTTGACGGGCGCGCTTATGCGCTGTCGCTGACCTCCGTAAACATGCTGAAGGCGCTGGGCGTCTGGGGTAGCGTTGCCAAAAACGCCCAACCTATGCTGGACGTGTATGTTTCCGACGGCAAAGCGGGCGAGGGCGCGTCCCCCCTATCCCTTCATTTCGATCACCGCGAGATCGAGGAAGGCCCGATGGGCCACATGGTCGAGGACCGCTATCTGCGAAACACCCTGCTTGACGCCCTCGACGCCGAACCGCTGGTCACCCAGATAGTTGGTAAAGTTATCGCCCAGAAATCCGGTTCCGGCACCATTTCCGCAAGTTTGGAGAGCGGCGAAACCATAACCGCACGTCTGCTAATCGGTTGCGATGGCCGTCAAAGCGGCACGGCAATCCGTGCCGGCATCCCCCGGATCGACAAGGATTACACCCAGACCGCATTGGTCTGCGCCGTTGATCACGAGAAACCGCATAACGGCACCGCGCACCAGTTCTTCATGCCCGCCGGACCGCTCGCAATCTTGCCACTACCCGGCAACCGTTCATCAATCGTCTGGACCGAAACACCGACGCGCGCCGCCGCCATCAGCGCCATGTCCGACAAAGATTACCTAGACGAGCTCCGCCCCCGCTTCGGCGATTTCCTTGGCGAAATCACCCTAACCGGCAAACGTTTCACCTATCCACTAGGCCTCGTCATCGCCCAAAGCTTCACCGCCGAACGTGTAGCACTAGCAGGCGACGCCGCCCACGGCGTCCATCCCCTTGCCGGACAAGGCTTGAACCTTGGCCTGCGCGATGTCGCAACCCTAGCCCAAACCTTGATCGAGGCCGCCCGCATTGGCGAAGACATCGGTAACCAAATCACCCTGAAACGCTACGCCCGCTGGCGCCGCACCGACACCGCCGCCATGGTCGGATCAACCGACACCATCAACCGCGTATTTTCCAACGACAACCCATTGCTGCGCTTGGGCCGCGACCTGTCCCTAGCCGCGATAAACGCCATCCCATCCGCGCGCCGAAGCCTGATCCGCGAGGCCGCAGGGTTAACTGGCGATTTACCGAAGCTGATGCAGGGGCGGCAGATTTAGTACCAAGCAAAGCAGTGATGGGATATTGATGTTAAATCCGCTCTACCCACAGAAAGAAATGACCAAAGCAGAAGCCGTCAAGCGCATAAACTCGGCTGCAGCCATAGCTATATTGGTGGCCGCTTTTATAGTATTTATAACAATACAAAGTTTGGTGAGTGATATCGAAACATTTACCTTCACCATATATCGTGCATTATTTTTGCTAGGGGTGACAGCAATCACGATAGCGGCTTTTGCATTGGTGAAAAAATCGCGCCTTGCAGCGGCTACACTCGTTTTCGTGCAAGCACTTTATATCGTTAATCTTACATTGTACTCTCCGAGCCTAAATCTCTATTTGGTAAATTTCGGAATTTTGTACATATATATACAAGCGGCGCGTGCGACTTTTGCGTTTCGTAAGATTGAAAATACAAATCTGAATAATAGCGGCGATGGACAAACTTAACTTTAGACGAGGCTTAAATGCTAACCGACCTCCTCCAGTCCATCCGCGCCCTCCCGCTCTGGGTCAAGCTCTGGATGCTTTTCCTCGGTCCGATTAACGTCTGCACTATCCTGTTCCTCGACGAACCCTTCGGCCTATGGATCGCAATCTCCGCATATGGTGGCATGATCCCCCTTGGCATCATCGCGATAATCCAGCGCGGTCTGTCCAAGGCAGGTTCGATCCCGCATGTCATTGCTTGGACGCCGCTGGTCATTGGCTTGGCATGGTGGTTACTTACAAGTGGCCCAACCAACCCGACCTACTCCGCTTTTTTAACCGTCCTGTTTATCGCGAATTGCATATCCTTGGTGTTCGACTATATCGACAGCATAAAGTGGCTGCGCGGTCAGCGAAAAATAATTGGACGCTGATCGAAAACCTTATTACATAGCTGCATTTAACAACCGCATAGTAAAACTATTGGATGAGTAAATGAATAAAGAACAGGCTAATAAAGCCCTTAAAGTCGGCGCGTATCTCGCCTTTTTCCAGACAGTCGTTACAATTGTAGTTATCACTTACGCCGTTCGAAATAATTGGCGTGATGAAATTGGCGGGCTGTTCAATGATCCTGCTAATTTTATTGATGTGGGCATACTTCTGGTACTTGGCATTGGGATGCTTCGCAAAAGCCGGATCGCTGCCGTTTGTGCCCTGTTATACATGGTCTTTACCCTTGTTGTTCTGTTTTTTGAGGTCGGTATGATAAGCGGCCTGTCATTTGGATTTGTATTTATCTATTTGTATTTTCGGGCTGCCCAAGGCGGGTTCATCCTTCGAAAGTTGGAGATTGAAGAAAATCCCGATGCGCGAGGGATGTCAATTTGGAAAAAACTTGGCGTCGGCGTGATATCGATTTTGTTTGCCGTAATTGTCGGGTTTGCCGTATTGGACCAATTCGGTATTTTGACACCGACTACAATTCAAACCGGCGTACAAATGGACGACGAACTGCGAGAGGAGTTCGAACAAAATTCCGTGCTGATTCCTGATGAAATCGTAGAATTCTACTATTTGATGGGGTTGACGGATCCGATGGAGGAGGGCGTTTTACTAACAGAAAACGCGCTTTTATATTATTGGAAAAATGGGGATGACGAGGTCACGGTTTATGAATATGGTTTCGCATATATCGCCGCCGTAAAAGAGATTTCACGCAATAGTGCTTTCGCCTTTGTGACGTATGAAATAGTCGATGATGACGGCCAAATGATGTTGGAGTTTTCGATTTCGACGGAACTTCAACTAAACAAAGATTTCATCGCGGCTTTGCGAAACCACATCGCCACGCCGATCTGATTAAAAGTGAGGATGCAGTATGTCGACAGAGACAAGTCTAGAATCACGTCTGAATGATCCAACATTACTGCGCAGTGATGCGTTCGTTGCAGGTGTTTGGGTCAGCCGTGACCAGACATTCGACGTCACTAATCCCGCCAACGGGTCCGTCATCTGCTCCATCCCTAACCTGACGCCGGCCGACGCGACAATCGCCATTGACGCCGCATATGCTGTCCAAAAAGACTGGGCCGCCCGCACCGGCAAAGACCGCGCTGGTATTTTGCGAAAGTGGTATGAGCTAATGGTCGAAAACGCCGACGATCTGGCTGCCATCTTGACTGCCGAAATGGGCAAGCCGCTAGCCGAAGCGCGCGGCGAAATCTTATACGGCGCGTCCTTCATCGAATGGTTCGCGGAGGAGGCAAAACGTATCTACGGCGAGACCATCCCCGGTCACCAGCCCGACAAACGCATCATGGTCATAAAACAACCCGTCGGTGTCGTCGCCTCGATCACGCCGTGGAATTTCCCCAACGCCATGATCGCCCGCAAAGTCGCACCAGCCCTCGCGGTTGGCTGCACTTTCGTCGCCAAACCTGCCGCTGAAACCCCGCTTTCAGCGTTAGCAATGGCGGTCCTTGCGGAGCGGGCGGGGATACCCAAAGGCGTGTTCTCGGTGATCCCATCAACCCAAAGCGCCGCCATTGGCCAAGAATTCACGGCGAACCCCAAGGTTCGCAAACTAACCTTCACCGGCTCAACCGAAGTCGGGCGCATTTTGCTGCGCCAAGGGGCCGACCAAGTCATGAAAATGTCGATGGAACTGGGTGGTAACGCCCCCTTCATCGTCTTTGACGACGCCGATCTGGAAGCCGCCGTCGAGGGCGCCATGATCGCCAAATACCGCAATAATGGCCAAACCTGCGTCTGCGCCAACCGGATATATGTGCAGGCAGGTGTCTACGGCGAATTTGCCGAAAAACTGGCCGCAGCGGTCGGTGAAATGAATATCGGCGACGGATTTGGCGATGGCATAACCACGGGCCCATTAATCACCCAAGCGGCCGTTGAAAAAGTCGAAGCCCACATCGCCGACGCCACTGCCAAAGGCGCGAAAATCGCCACAGGCGGCCACCGCCACGCCCTTGGCGGCACCTTCTTTGAACCCACTATCCTGACAGGCGTCACAAGCGACATGCAAATCGCCAACGACGAAACCTTCGGCCCAGTCGCCCCCTTGTTCAAATTTACCGATGAGAACGACGTAATCCACCAAGCCAACGACACCATCTTTGGCCTCGCCAGCTATTTCTACGCCCAAAACCTATCCCGCGTCTGGCGCGTCGCCGAGGCATTGGAATACGGCATGGTCGGCGTCAACACAGGCTTAATCTCCACCGAAGTTGCCCCGTTTGGCGGCATCAAACAATCCGGCCAAGGCCGCGAGGGTTCCCGTCATGGGACCGAAGATTATCTGGAATTGAAATATATCTGCATGTCGGTATAAGCACCCCATTGTTAAAGTTTTTTTGGGGATATTGTGGCTGATAACATATTGAAAAAATGGGTGGAAACCTACCCGATACAATCCTTTGTAATCTTAACCTACGGCCTGACCATCGCGGTTTGGAGCGTAATTCTTAAGCTCTATGGACAGGTATCCATCGACGAATTATTCGGCACGCCCAGCAGTATACCATTGATCTATCTAGGGGCAGGTGCGCCCGCAATTATCGCTGTGATCCTGACATTGATCGCCTCAGGTCGTGCGGGGCTAAAAGACCTCGGCCGGCGTTTCCGCAATGTCAGGGTTGGCATACGGGTCTGGCTATTGGCGCTGGGCATCCCGTTCGGGATCGCTTTTGGGTGTGTGGCCATATTTACCCTAATTTCCGACGATTTGGGCGCAGCAGACATCCCTGCATGGTACGCAATTTTCCCACCCTCGGCCCTTTTGCTATTCATCGCGGGCCCTTTATGTGAAGAAACCGGATGGCGCGGGTATTTGCAGCCGCATTTATTATCCCGAACAACCCCGATCAAAGCAATCCTTATCATCGGGGTCATCTGGTGTTTCTGGCATATCCCACTTAGCTTCACGCCGGATACAACGCCCGTTCTGAACACCGCCACGACGTGGATGATTTACTGCCTCAGCAGCATTGTCACCGCTGCGATACTAATGGCAATTGTCGTTGCTGGTCGCGGCAGTATCTTCATCGCGATGATATTCCACTGGGCATCAAACGCCGCACTAGGACAAGTGGTCATGCCGCTTTATCCCGAGGCAGCCGAAACGGCATGGGAAACTGTTGGATTGATCCAGTTAGGCATAACCGCCGTGGTAGCAATTGGCGCGGTGATGTGGCTCTATTCGACGTTAAAGCGTTAGCTCCATCAACGGCAACATCCGCCCTTTGATTGATCCCGAGGGCGTTTCGCCAATCACAACAAATCCGATCGCCTCGTAAACGGTACGGCGGTGGGGTCTGCGTCAAGCACCAACCGCGTAACATTCGCGCCTTGCGCCCGCGACATCACCTGATCCCACAAAATCCGCCCGATCCCTTGCCTTTGGCGATCCGGATCAACAAAAAATTTTTCAATTTCACCGCACGCACCATCAATCGCCAATGCCACGCAGCCACAAATCGAACCATCCACGGCCACCCAAAATTCGGCCCGCTCAAGGCAGGTCGTCGTCACCCGCAATTCTTCCCGACAAGCCTCCATAAACGCATCATCATACCCGTTCGCCTGCTTGGAGCGGAATATGACATCCGTCATTGCATTCACATCGCTGGTTTTCGCTCGCCGTATCTTGATCATGCGCCCCGCCTTAGCATATTGCCGAGATTTCCCGATATGTTATGCTCTGCCCTGATAATCCATTCAAGGCCACAAGCGCAGGCGGGAAATGTAAATATGAAAGTAGCCGTTCTCGGCGGGTATGGCCTAATCGGCTCTGCCTGCATCCGCGCGCTGAAACGTGACGGCAACACCGTTATCGGCGTTGGGCGATCCGCCAGCCAAGGCCAGCGTTGTGATCCGTCAATTGACTGGATCACCTTGGATATCGCCCGCACCAGCGCGCCCGAATGGCGGACGGCGCTTACGGACATCGATGTCATCGTTAACGCGTCGGGCATCCTGCAAGATGGCCCCGGCAATAGCCTGACTGCCATCCACGAAACCGCCATCGCGAATATCGTTGAGGGCCTAGCAAATACCAAAACCCGTTTCATCCAAATCTCGGCCGCAGGCGTATCCGAGACCGCCTCCACCGCGTTTTTTCGCTCCAAAGCGCGCGGCGATCAAATCCTGATTACATCCGAAATCGACTGGGTAATTCTGCGCCCCACGGTTGTCTTCAGCCCGCAAGCTTACGGCGGCACCGCGTTTTTGCGCGCCTGTGCGGCATTCCCGATTATCACGCCAAAAACCCTCGAAAACAGTCCGATGCAAACCGTTGCCATCACCGATGTCGCCAACGCCGTTGCCCTCGCCGCATCCGGAAAAATTCCGACAGGGACCATCGCCGACCTGACCGAAGAAACCACCCACACCCTGCAAGAAACCCTAGAGGCGATTCGCAAATGGCAAGGTTTCAAACCATGGCGATTTGGCATCCGCATCCCGTATCCTTTGATCCGTCTAACCGGAAAATGCGCCGATGCGCTGGGCTGGCTGGGTTGGCGAATTCCGCTTCGCAGTACTGCCCTGACGGTCCTAGAGGAAGGCGTAACCGGCGACCCGACCACATGGATCAACGCAGGCGGCACGCCGTGCAAATCCTTGACCGAGACCCTTTCGGAAATTCCTGCAACAACCCAAGAACGCTGGTTCGCGCGATTGTTCCTGATGCTCCCCATCGCTGTTGCAACCCTCGCCATTTTCTGGCTGCTAACCGGCATAATTGCCCTGATCACACGCGACCAAGCCATCACCCTGCTGCTAGATCACAACTTCCCCGAACCTCTCGCCACCCTAACTGTCATCGGCGGTTCCTTCATAGACATTGCCCTTGGCGCTACCATCCTGATCCGCCGTTTCGCGCGTCCCGCTGCAATTGCCATGGCCCTGATGTCGATCGCCTACCTGATCGGCGGTACAATCGGCGCGCCGGACCTATGGCTCGACCCAATTGGCCCACTGTTGAAAATCTTGCCGAGCATCACCCTCGCCTTGTTCACCGCTGCCATATTGGACGAAAGATAATGTACGACATCCTCCTCTTCCTCCATATCGTTGGTGCTTGTGTTTTGTTCGGAACCGGTGCGGGCATCGCCTTTTTCATGTTGATTTCGAACCAGCGCGGCACCCCCGCCGAAATCGCCCATGTCGGCGGAATAGTGGTCCTCGCCGATTTTGTCTTCACCGCCTCGGACGTCATCGTTCAACCAATCACCGGATGGCTGCTGGCCCGCGAAGCCGGCTGGCCAATGATGGAGGGCTGGGTGCTATATTCCCTATGCCTATACGTCATGGTCGGTCTGTTCTGGCTGCCCGTCGTCTGGATTCAAATGCAATTGCACGAGATGGCGAAACTGGCCGCCGCGACCGACACCGACCTGCCGCCACGCTACAAAAAACTATACCGCGTCTGGATTCTATGCGGTTTCCCCGCCTTCATCGGCGTGGTCGGAATTTTATGGTTAATGATCACCAAACC
>CAZYMT010000009.1:0-4124 GCA_964649035.1 uncultured Rhodobacterales bacterium | reverse complement strand
TTGCCATTGCTGGTATAGGCGTCGACCCCACATTCCTGACAGACATATCTGACCAATGTGTCCTGCGCACGAAAATTATCGATTTTCCAACGGCAACGTTTTGAGGAAAACATGCCGTTTTTAGACATTGCGCGAAATATTAAAATTGCGGCAATTAGCAAAACTATACCGATTATGGGCATCAAATTAGCTTTCTTTTAATAACTATTAACACAAATCGTATGCATAAGTTGTGCATGCTTTGTGCATAGGTTGTGCATACCAAAAAAAGCCGAAAACCGCAAAAGGTTAACGTTTGGCGTCAGCCCCCAGATCGGACGGCTCAAACTCGTAATGCGCCCCGCAGAACTGGCAATCAGCCGTTACTTTTCCATTATCGTCTGTCATATGTCCGATGTCTTTCGCAGAATAAATCGACATCGCTTGTTCTACCTTTTCCGGCCCGCAAGAGCACCCAAATTTCACCGATTGTGCATCGAATATCCGTGGATATTCTTCATGGAACAGCCGCACCAACAGCTGATCCGGCGACACATGTGGTCCGATCAATTCGGTTAATTCCACGGTGTCCAAAAGGATACCTGCACGGTTCCAGTTATCAGCTTCGTCGCCGTCCAAAATATCCGCGCTGGTCAATAATCCACCGTCACCTGTCCCCTCGTTAGCCGCAAACGGCGAGGCTTTGGGCATATGCTGCAACATCACCGCCCCACCGCGCCAAGCGGTGCCTTGGCCCGGTTCAGCCGCCTCGGCCATTGCCAGAGAAAATTTCGTAGGCAATTGTTCTGATTGAGCAAAATACGTTTCCGCACAAGATGCCAACGACCCGCCAGCCAGTGGTGTGATCCCTGAATAGGGCGTCATCCCTTCACCTTGATCAATCAAAATCGCAAACATCCCTTTGCCCATTTGGCTAAAGGGTTCCGCGTCGGTAATCCGATCCGCATCATAGCTGGCATAGGCCCGAACTCTCCCAGCTCCGCCATCTTTTTCCGGCGCATAATAATCCGTCGCGATCAGCCGTATCGGCCCGTCACCGCGTATCTGCAAAGACAGTTTCCAGCGCAGTTTAATCGTCTGTCCGATCATTGCGGTAAGCAACGCGGCTTCGGCCACCAATGCCTCGACAGCTTTGGGGTAATTGTGTTGCTCCAGAATCTGCTGCAAAACCCCGTCCAGACGCGCAACCCGTCCGCGCACATCAGCGTTATCCAGTTGAAAAGGCAAGATTGTATCGTCCCAAGCGATTTTCGTAACGGTGGTCATTTTTATATCCTTCAATCAGGTGTTAGCGCCCAGATATGCCCTTTGCCCGCAACAATCAAACCCCAACCTTGTTTCCCTGCGGCCGCCGCGCTAGAAAGCGTGAATGCATAAGGAGTTTCTATGGGGTTTCCCGGCACTTGGATGACTGAAAGCGAGACAATGCTTTACCGCGTTGTCCCCAAATGCGCCTGTTCGACCATCGGACAAGCGATGTATTTTAGTGATCACGGTGAATATTTTGATGGTGACATTCACGATGCAACCAAAGGCCTGCATAAGTGGGGCATCGACACCAGTAAGCCATTGATTCAAAAGCGTGTTACCGATCAGGAAATCTATGCCTTTACCTGTGTTCGCAATCCCTATTCCCGTGTTTTATCGTCATTCTTCGACAAAATCGCCGGCATTCAGCGCAATGGTAAACGCTACCGTGGTAATCTCGTGCCGATGTTGGTGCGTAAATATGGTGTCGATGTTGAGGGCGATTTTGATCAAATTGCCTCCTTCCGCCGTTTTTTGCTTTTTGTTCGCGACACCATCAAATTTCGCAAACCGATGGATCCAGATATCCACTGGTCCGCGACCTCTGGCCATATCTCGACATTTATTGCCAATGGCGGGCGGTTTAATCGGATCATTACGACTGAAGATTTCAACAAAGGTATGGGGTTGGTCCTGTCCGAAGTTGAAACCAAACACACCGTTGATCTGGAAAACATGCCGCGTTTCAACGAAAGCGAAGGCCATGGTCCGAAACGCGCATTTCCCGTCGAGGATTATTTCGATGACCTGTCCATCCACCTGATGTTCGAGATTTACAATCGCGATTTCAACCTGTTCAAGTACAACCGTGAACCAGGGCGCGCCGGTCCGAAAAAAGAGATCGATCTAGACGAGGTTCACGCCAAATTAAGCGGTCGCTAATTTTCGTCTAACCACCCATATCTACTACTATGCTTGAGGAAACCCATGTCGCTACTTGACCCAAATCGCCTGTTCCCCACTGACACAAGTTCGCGCGGCATTGCCAGTGCGCTGTATGATACGATCAAAGACCTGCCGATCATCAGCCCGCACGGTCACACCGACCCGCAGTGGTTTGCCGAAAATGAAGCGTTTCCAGATCCCGCGCAGCTATTTGTAACACCCGATCACTACGTTTTTCGGATGCTCTATTCGCAAGGCGTCAGCCTGTCGGACCTTGGGGTGCCGCGCGTTGATGGTGGCCCGACTGAAACCGATGGCCGCAAGATTTGGCAACTTTTTGCACAGAATTATCACCTGTTTCGTGGCACGCCCAGCCGGTTGTGGCTGGACTATTCGTTCGAAAACACCTTTGGTCTGACCGAACGTTTGTCGACAGATACAGCAGATGCCTATTACGATCACATTGCCGATTGCCTAACCAAACCGGAATTCCGCCCGCGCGCCCTGTTTGACAAGTTCAACATTGAGGCAATCGCGACCACCGAAAGTCCGCTGGATGACCTGAAATGGCACGAGATGATCCGGCAATCGGATTGGAACGGCAAAGTGGTTACCGCCTATCGTCCCGACAATGTTGTTGATCCGGAATTCGATGGGTTCACTCAAAATGTCGAACAGCTGGGCGCATTGACCAATTGTGATACCATGACTTGGGAAGGCTATCTCGAGGCACATCGCGTGCGTCGCGCCTTCTTTAAATCTTATGGCGCGACCAGCACGGATCACGGTCATGCAACCGCGCGGACCGAGGATTTACCCCAAGCGGACGCGGCGGCGCTGTTTCAAAAGGCGCTGGCTGGCACGACGACAGCTGAAGAAGCCGATGCGTTTCGTGGACATATGCTGACGGAAATGGCGCGGATGTCCGTCGATGATGGACTGGTTCTACAAATCCATCCTGGGTCTTTCCGCAACCATTCGGGCCCAACATTGGCCATGCATGGGCGCGACAAAGGCTTCGATATTCCCAAGCGTACCGATTATGTAACGGCGCTGAAACCGATGCTGGATGCCGTGGGCACGAACCCCGATGTGACGATCATTTTGTTCACGCTCGATGAAACCACCTTTAGCCGTGAATTGGCCCCGTTAGCTGGCGTTTATCCGGCGCTGAAATTGGGGCCTCCTTGGTGGTTCTTTGACAGCCCCGAGGGGATGAAACGGTTCCGCGAAACGGCAACCGAAACCGCGGGCTTCTATAATACCGTAGGTTTTAACGACGATACGCGGGCATTTGCGTCTATTCCTGCACGCCATGACGTAGCGCGTCGCGTTGATTGTGCGTTTCTGGCAATTCAGGTCAGCACCGGTCGCTTGACTGAGGAGGAGGCCTATGAGGTCGCCACAGACCTGACCTATAATCTGGTGAAAGCCGCTTACAAATTCTAATCCAGCGACGGAGCAGTTATGACGTTAAATTCTAGGTCCCTCAATGAAGGGTGGACCGTTTCTTCGGTGCGCGAGATTGCAACCAAACCGGAACTGTCGGAACCATTGACGGCGGCCGTTCCGGGCTGTGTCCATCTGGATTTGATGGCGGCGCGGGTGATCGCCGATCCGTATCAGGATTTGAACGAAATCACGAGCGATTGGGTCGGCCATGTGGCTTGGAAATATAGCTGCAAATTTGACTGGAAACCGGGCGACGGGAACGCTGATCTGGTGTTTGAGGGGCTCGATACCGTTTCGACGGTGTTGCTGAATGGTATTGAACTGGGCAAGACGTTTAACATGCACCGGACCTATCGGTTTGCTGTGGCGGATCATCTGAAAGACGGTGAAAATGAGCTGACGGTTATATTCCGGTCCGCCCATGAATACGGGAAGGAGCTGGAGGCGCATTACGGCTATCGTCCCAATAATTACCCCGG
>CAZYMT010000008.1:0-36731 GCA_964649035.1 uncultured Rhodobacterales bacterium | reverse complement strand
GTTGGTACGCAAGCGGCAAAAATCGCGGCAGGCATGGGCGCGGATGTAACGGTTCTGGATATGTCGTTGCCACGGATGCGCTATTTGGATGATGTGTTTGGGGGTGTTTTTCAGACGCGCTATGCGTCGAAAGGCAACACAGCTGAACTGGTTGCCGAGGCGGACATGGTTATCGGTGCGGTTCTGATCCCTGGGGCGGCGGCTCCGAAACTGGTGTCACGCGCGCAGCTTTCGACAATGAAACCGGGTGCGGCGATTGTTGATGTGGCGATTGATCAGGGCGGATGTTTCGAGACATCGAAAGCCACCACCCACGACGATCCTATCTATGAAGTTGACGGAATTATGCATTATTGCGTGGCCAATATGCCTGGTGCGGTTGCACGGACGGCGACTATTGCGCTGGGAAATGCAACGATGCCGTTTATGGTAGCGTTGGCAAATAAAGGGTGGCGTCAAGCATGTGAAGACGACGAGCATCTGTTGAACGGCCTGAACACCCACGCTGGGAAACTGACCTATGCGGCTGTTGGCAAGGCCTTGGAGATTGACGTTTTGGCGCCGAAACTGGCGCTAAAAGTCTAAAGAATTGGCCCGCCGTTAATCCGGCGGGCCGTTCGTTTATTTCTTAAGAAGGTCGCGAATTTCGGCAAGCAAGTCTTCTTGAGTTGGGCCAGCGGGTGCTGCCTCTTCCACCACTTCAGGTTCGCTGGAAGCGTCTTTAGCTTTGTTAACCATTTTGACCAACATGAAGACCACAAACGCGATGATTAGAAAGTTAATCAGCGCCATGATAAAGTTACCATAAGCAAATATCGCACCATCTTCCCCTTCGCTCAGACGCACACCGAGACTAGAAAAATCAATACCGCCAGTGGCAAGGCTGATAAGCGGATTGATCAGATCGCCGACCAATGATGTCACGATGGCCGTGAAGGCAGCCCCGATGATAATACCGACAGCCATGTCCATGACATTGCCTTTGGCGATGAAATCCTTGAATTCTTTTAACATATTGTCCCCCATATGGTTTTTTCCTGGTGCGACATTTTAGCAAGTTTTGCCCGTGCAGGTAAAGGTATTTCATATATCTAGCGCGAGTGTTTGCGGCAGATACCACATCACATTTTCCGTGAGGGGTTGCAGTCGGTTTGTAAAATACCAATATTTACAATCTGACTTACAACAGGGAACCATTTCATGTCCGATCTATCAGAATTTCCAATCACAAAACGCTGGCCTGCAGAACATCCAGACCGTATTCAATTATACTCGCTACCAACCCCGAACGGCATCAAAATCTCTGCCGCTTTGGAGGAAATGGGGTTGCCTTACGAGGCACATCTGGTTTCGTTCGCAACCGACGATCAAATGACATCGGAGTTTATTTCACTAAGCCCGAACAACAAAATCCCTGCCATCCTTGATCCAAACGGCCCCGACGGTAAACCGATCGCAGTTTTCGAAAGCGGCGCGATCCTGCTGTATCTGGCAGAAAAAACCGGCAAACTGATCCCGTCTGATGCTCGCGGAAAATCCGAAGTAACCCAATGGTTAATGTTCCAAATGGGCGGCGCGGGCCCAATGATGGGGCAGCTTGGGTTCTTTCATAAATTCGCGGGTGCAGAGTATGAAGATAAACGCCCGCGCGACCGCTATGTGAATGAAGTTAAACGTCTATTCGGCGTGATGGAAGCGCGCCTTGATGGACGTGAATATTTTGTCGGTAATGAGTATTCCATCGCGGATTTGGCATTATGGCCATGGGTTCGCACAATTGACGGGTTCTACGAGGCCAGCGATTTGGTGGGCACCGATGATTTTCCGAAGGTTCGCGAATGGTATAAACGCTGCGAAGCGCGGCCTGCGTCGCAAATCGGGATCAACACCCCTGCGCGCGATTAAACCAATGAGGCGCTGCTATTTTGGCAGCGTCCCGTTTAATACATAGGTCAGAATCTCGACGACTTGCGCGGGTTGTTCGACAACGGCCAAGGCTGCTGCATCGACCTCCTTCAGCGCATGTTGGTGGTCGGCGCCGTGTAACACAATCAGGGATTTTCCGAGCGCCGCGGCATAGCCCGCATCAAACGCAGCATTCCATTGTTTGTATTTTTCGCCGAAACGGACGACAACGATGTCGGCATCCTCGATCCCTTTGCGGGTGCGAATGGCGTTAAGTTTTGCGCCCTTATTGTCGTGCCAGAATTTGTCATCCTCAGCCCCCATGATCGCCACACCGCAATCATCGGATGCAGCGTGATCAGTGACGGGAGCAAAAAATTCAACCGCCAGCCCCGCTGTTTTCGCGCCGTCCATGATGTCTTGACGCCAGTTGGAGTGGATCTCGCCGGATAGATAGATTTTCATGTTATGACCTCAAGGTTCCGCCAGTAGCAGCGCTGACTTTGGCGATGATTTGTTCGGAAACCACTTCGATTTCTTTGTCGGTCAGCGTGGCATCTGTTGGGGCGAGGCGTACGGAAATCGCGACGGATTTCTTGCCTGCGCCCATTTGGGCTTCGGCTTTCTCGCCAGCGAAAACGTCAAACAGGGACACATTGCTGATCAGTTTCTTGTCAGCGCCGCGTGCGGCCTTTAGCAATTTGTCAATTTCGATATCAGTGTCGACGACAAAAGCAAAATCGCGTTCGACCGCTTGGTAATCAGAGATTTTAAGCGCTGCGCGAGTTTTCCCTTTTGCTTTCGGGAATGGCACGTTTTCAAGGAAAATCGTGAAGGCCATGGCCGGACCTTTTACGTCCATTTCGGCCAAGACTTTCGGATGCAATTCGCCAAACACGGCCAGCGGGTTCTTTGGTCCAAGGCTTAGAACCGCCGAGCGGCCCGGATGGAACCAGTCCGGCGCATTGCGCATCACCATCAGGCGATCGACCGGTGCGCCGATGGCGGCAAGGGCGGCTTCGGCGTCGGCTTTGGCGTCGAACAGGTCTATGTCACGGCGTGTGCCATAAGCATTACGCGGGGCCGTTGCGCCGATGCGCAAGCCACAGGCCAGTGTGGTTTGGTCTTCGGGTTCTTCGCCGGCAAAGCCCTGTCCGATTTCAAACAACGACATATCGGCAAAGCCACGCGCCTGGTTCTTGGCGGCGGCTTGCAGCAGGCTGGGCAACAAGGTTGGGCGCATATGGCTCATTTCCGACGAAATCGGATTGTTGAGCATTACCGCGTCAGAACCACCGCCGAACAGCGCCGCTGATTTCTGGTCGATGAAGCTGTAGGTTACACATTCGTTATAGCCAAGGGCCGCGATGGTGCGCCGCGCCGTACCTTGACGGTTCTGCATTGGCGTCAAAACGGGGCGCGAAACGCCAGTATCGCGGGCCATCGGCACGCCTTGTAATTTGGTTAGGGAGGCAACTCGGGCAATTTCCTCAACCAGATCAGCCTCGCCGTGGACATCGGGGCGCCAGCTTGGCACCCAGACTTCTAGCGTGTCACCAGTACCCGTCGCCGAGAAGCCAAGATCGGTCAGAATGCGCACCTGTTCATCACGCGGGATGTCCATGCCAACGAGGCTAACGACACGTGCCGGATCAAGTGTATAGGCGCGGCTGGTGTCGGGAACTTGTCCAGCGATCACCGGTTCAGAGGCCTCGCCGCCACAAAGATCAAGGATCATTTGTGTGGCAAGTTCCAGACCTTCGGGCGTGAAAGCAGGATCAACACCGCGTTCGAAACGATAGCGGGCATCAGAATTTATTTTCAGTTTACGACCTGTCATGGCGGTCATGATTGGGTCCCAATAGGCAGATTCTAGGAACACATTGACAGTTTCATCTGTGCAACCCGTCGCCAAACCGCCCATGATCCCCGCGAGGCTTTCGATATTCTTATCGTCGCTGATCGCCATCATGCCAGCATCGAATGTGTATTCGTTGTCGTCAAGCGCAGTAAGGGTTTCGCCACCATCCGCGAAATGGACCCGCAGATTGCCGTTGACCTTATCCGCATCAAAGACGTGCAGCGGACGGTTGCGGTCATAAGTGAAGAAGTTGGTAATATCGACGAGGGCCGAGATCGGGCGCAGACCGATGGCTTTGATCTGGTCTTGCAGCCATTGTGGGCTAGGACCGTTTTTAACGCCTTTGATCAGGCGGCCACAGAAAACTGGGCAGCCTTTTTCTAGAACGTCCGCGTCGATAGTAACGGAAATATCGCTTTTGAAACTGCCTTTAACCGATACAGTCGGCGCTGTTTTCAATGTCCCCAGACCACGTGCGGCCAAGTCTCGCGCAATGCCTTGAATGCCAAGGGCATCGGGGCGGTTCGGGGTGATTGCGATTTCAATCGTAGGATCGTTTCGGTTAAGATAATCAATGAAGCGGACGCCAAGCGGGGCGTCTTCGGGCAGGTCGATGATACCGTCATGTTCTTCGGAAATTTCCAGTTCACGTTCGGAGCAAAGCATACCATGGGACTCAACGCCGCGAATAACACCGGATTTCAGAACATCGCCGGAGCCGGGGATGGTTGCGCCGACGGGGGCAAAAACACCGATCAAGCCGGTGCGGGCGTTCGGGGCACCACAAACAACCTGAATTTCTTCGGATTTTGCATCCGGTCCGTTGGGCCAAGTTTCCACGCGACATAGGCGCAAACGGTCAGCATCGGGGTGCTGTCCGGCCTCGATCACGCGGCAAATTCGGAACGCACCGAGCCGGTCTGCTGGATTTTCGACACCCTCGACCTCCAACCCCAAATCCGTGAGGGCGTACAGGATATCGTCGAGGCTTGCCTCGGTTTCCAGATGTGTTTTCAGCCAGCTTAGTGTGAATTTCATGGTATCTCTCGGATTGAATTGTTTGCAGCGATCTTTATGGCACAAAGCACTGTTTTCCAAGAGAAGAAAATAGCATTGGATTTCAGTGCGGTTGCGCTATAGCATCCTCTTTTGACTTGGGTTGCAAAAAAACCAAATTTTGCATATAATTCCGCAATTAGTTAGACCATTGGAGAAAATCGATGAAAACGCGTCATATGAATTTTTGGACCGACGACCGTGGCGAAATTGTTATTTGGGTAGTTCTTGTCGCTGCCTTTGTTTTAATATCCGGTGCCGCGTTTTGGGTGTTTGCCCCAGGATACAAAACAGTAACCAACGACAATTTGGACTTGTTGTGTAGCGTTGCTCAGTCAAGCGACGACGCAATGGCGGATCAAGACGAGCGTGTCGATTGCAATCGTGATTTCAGCGGTCTACCTGATTAAAAGTTAAGTCAGGTTTTCATCCTTAACTGATACCACTATGGATCGAAGGAATATTCAACGACGCGAATCCATAGTGCCGTAGCCAGCGTAAGTCGCTATCAAAGAACGCCCGCAAATCCGGAATGCCGTATTTCAGCATCGCAAGACGGTCGATCCCCATGCCGAAGGCAAAGCCCTGCCATTCTTTTGGATCAACGCCCGCTGCAGTTAGGACATTTGGGTGGACCATGCCGCTACCGAGCACCTCCATCCAATCATCCCCCTCGCCGATTTTCAGTTGACCATTATCCCACGAGCACTGGATATCGACCTCGGCTGATGGTTCGGTGAACGGGAAATGGCTGGCACGAAAACGGGTTTTGATGCCGTCAATTTCGAAAAATGCGCTGAAGAATTCTTCCAACGTCCATTTCAGGTTGGCCATAGAGATGTCTTTGCCAATCGCCAAGCCTTCGACCTGATGGAACATCGGTGTGTGGGTGTTGTCGTAATCGCTGCGATAAACGCGGCCCGGTGCAATGATACGGCACGGCGGGCCATGCTTTTCTAAATGGCGTATTTGTACGGGGCTAGTATGGGTTCTTAGGACGTTTGGCGGGCGATTATCACCCTCGGCGCGGTGCATGTAGAACGTATCAAATTCTTGGCGCGCAGGATGTTCTGGCGGAATATTCAGCGCGTCAAAATTGTAGAAATCATTTTCGATTTGCGGACCTTCGGCAACTGAATAACCAAGGTCGGCGAATATGGCGATGATTTCTTCGGTGACTTGGCTGATTGGATGGATGCTGCCCTGCTGCGCAGGTCTTGAAGGTTGCGAGACGTCCAGCCATTCGGATTTCAAACGCTCTTCTAGTGCTACATCGGCCAATGATGCCTTGCGTGCGGCAATTGCCGAATTGATCTCGTCCTTCAGGGCGTTTAAGGCCGGGCCAGCAACTTGGCGTTCTTCAGGGGTCATCTTACCCAGTTCGCGCATTTTCAGTGCAACTTCGCCTTTTTTGCCAACCGCGGCGACACGCACAGTTTCAATTGCACTTTCATCGCTTGCGTCAGATATCGCGCTTAGGTAGCGGGATTTAAGTTCCTGAATTCCGTCCATTTGACCCTCAATATTCCGTTAGTTCGACGCCTAACATACGCTATCGGTTTTGCAAAGAAAAAGCCCCGACGAATATCATCGGGGCCATTCAAATTCTAACGCTGTCTTAAATTTTAAAGAGCAGCTTTGGCCTGTGCAACAATTGCACCAAACGCTTCTGGTTCATGAACGGCTAGATCGGCGAGAACCTTACGGTCAACCTCGATACCGGCCAAGTTTAGACCATTGATGAAACGCGAATATGTGAACGATGCATCAATTGAACGAACGGCAGCATTGATACGCTGGATCCACAATGCGCGGAAATTACGCTTACGAACTGCGCGATCGCGTGTGGCGTATTGCATCGACTTATCGACGGATTGCTTGGCCGTGCGAAAGTTGCGGCTACGTGCGCCATAATGGCCTTTGGCAGCTTTAACAACTTTGCGGTGACGGGCGTGGGTGACTACACCACCTTTAACTCTGGACATATCTGGTTCCTAGCGTGAATAGGGCATGAAGGATTTTACGGTTTTTTCGTCCTGTTTGGACAAAATCGTAGTTCCACGTGCGTTACGAAGGAATTTATTTGAGCGCTTGATCATCATGTGGCGTTTGCCAGCTTGACCAGCTTTTACACGACCGGACGCGGTTACGCGGAACCGCATCTTCGTGCTGGATTTCGTCTTCATCTTGGGCATTTCCATCTCCTACTCTTAGGTGTTGGTATTTAGCGCGACTCGGCAGCCCTTCGGCCGGACACACATGTGGAAACGGCGTTGTAAAAGAACAACGCCGTCTTTGCAAGTAGCAATGTAAGTCTGTAAATCTGGTCGTTAATTTGTTGACGATTCGGTCAAATAATTAGACGATTTGCTGAACAATCTTCACTACTGTAGTCGGGATATCGCCTGGGTCTATTCCGTTTGTGGATTGTGAATCAGCCGCAGCCAACAAAATCCCAGAAAGAACAAAGGCAATTAACCCCTTTTTAGTATTTCCGTCCTGCCAAGCGGCAGAAAAGAACATGAATACTGCAACAACTAATACTACACTGCCTAAAAGCAGGTACACTTCATAGTTCGACATATTAAGCCCCCTTCAATATGTGGGGGCTTAATATCAGTTTTGATACAAATTGTATATCGATTTTTCACAAAAAAGACACATTTATGCCCTAATTGACTGGAGCTACCTGCAAAATATTTGTAGAGCCCGGCACGTTAAACGGAATCCCGGCGGTCACCACGATCTTGTCATGCGACGTCGCGAAACCATCTTCGCGCGCGACCTTCACGGCTTGTGCTACGGCTTGGTCGAAATTTTCGACAACCGATGTCACAGAACAGTGCAATCCCCAAGTCAGAGACAGACGACGTGCGGTGCCGACTTCGGGGGTCAGCGCAATAATTGGAACACGCGGACGTTCGCGCGATGCGAGCGAAGCTGTCGTGCCAGAATGTGTGAAACAACAAATCGCCTGAACGTTAGTGGTTTCCGCAATTTCGCGGGCTGCCACCGTAATCGCGTCAGCAACACGGGCACGAGACGGTGTGCGTGCAGCCTCGATCACTTGACGATAAATGCTGTCTTTCTCGACGCTTTCGGCGACGTTATTCATTGTTGTAACAGCTTCGATCGGGAAATCACCGGCGGCAGATTCAGCCGATAGCATTACCGCATCCGCACCCTCATAGATCGCCTGCGCAACATCGGAAACTTCGGCACGCGTTGGCACGGGCGAGGAGATCATGCTCTCCATCATCTGGGTGGCCACGATCACCGGTTTACCGACAGTGCGACATCTACGCACAAGGCGTTTCTGGATTGGGGGTAATTCATGCACGGGCAGTTCAACCCCGAGATCACCGCGGGCAACCATGACGCCGTCAGTCGCATCAAGAATTTCCTCGAACGCATCAACCGCCGCAGGTTTTTCGATTTTGGCGATAAGTTTCGCGCGGCCCTTGGCCAATTCACGGGCTTGTTCGACGTCAGCGGCACGTTGCACAAAGGATAGCGCCAGCCAGTCCACACCTAGTTCACAAACAAATTCCAGATCTTTCAGGTCTTTTTCGGAAAGTGCAGCCAATGGCAAAACCACGTCAGGCACATTCACGCCCTTACGGTTGGAAATCTCTCCGCCAACCTCGACAACCATATCGGCATGGTTGTCAGAGCAATCCGTGACCTTAAGGCGGATCTTCCCGTCATTGACCAACAAGGTGGAGCCAACTTCTAGCGCCTTGAAAATCTCAACATGTGGCAGGGTTACGCGGTTCACATCACCTTCGGCTTTATCAAGATCAAAACGGAACGCCGCCCCAACCTCCAACATTTCGCTACCATTGGCAAACACGCCGCAACGTAGTTTAGGGCCCTGCAAATCGGCGAGGATACAAATCGGACGACCGACTTCTTTTTCCACGTCGCGGATCATGGCGTGGCGTTCGCGGATATCGTCATGGGCACCGTGGCTCATGTTTAGACGGAAAACGTCGGCGCCTGCCAAAAACAGGGATTTGATCATTTCGCGCGTGTCCGATGCCGGACCCAGCGTTGCCACGATTTTTACGTTTCTTTGTCTACGAATTCCTGAAGCCATTCTGCCCACCTTATTTTTAAGTTAGCACCGCATATACTGCGTCTATTTAGGTTTGTCCGAAATAAATCACACATTTACGCGACTTTTTCTTATCCCGCATCTGGTCCCTGCCCCCGACAAGGCTTATCTATGGACTTAGAATGACAGGAATATGACGATGCCGAACCTTCCTTATGAAATATTGAACGAACATGCAAAAGCCTCCGTTTTGTTGGTTTGTGACCATGCATCAAACGCGGTGCCCGATCCGATTGGGACCTTGGGCTTGCCGGAGACCGATATGGCCCGCCACATTGCTTACGATGTCGGCGCGCGCGGGGTTGTGCAGCATTTATCCGAATTGCTGGATGCCCATGCGGTGATGTCAAAATTCTCGCGCCTTGTCATCGATCCCAATCGCGGCGAAGACGATCCGACGATTTTGATGAAGCTTTATGATGGCTCAATCATTTCGGGCAATCGCCATGCGGATGCTGCCGAAAAGGAGCGGCGGTTGGACCTGTTCCACCGGCCTTACCACATCGCGCTAAGTCACCAGATTGATCTGATGATCGCGGATGGGCGAACGCCTGCGCTGGTTTCGATCCATTCATTTACGCCGCAATTGAAAAACCGACCCAAGCGCCCGTGGCATTTAGGAGTTTTGTGGGACAAGGACGACCGGATGGCCAAACCATTCATGGAATATTTTGCAGATGATGCGGATATTGTTGTTGGCGATAACGAACCCTATTCCGGCGAGCTGCAAGGCGACACGATGTATTTCCACGGCACCAGTCGCGGCTTGCCGCATATCCTGATCGAAATCCGTAGCGACCTGATTGAAACACCCGAGGATCAATATAAATGGGCTGACCGCATTGCACCTGCAATCTGGATGGCGCTTAATGCTGTAAAGGAGAATTCTGATGGATGATCAAACCAAACTCGAAGTTGAGGCCGCCGCCTTTCGTCGTGTTGTTGCGCATTTGCAAGAACGCACCGATGTCCAGAACATCGACATGATGAACCTGACCGGTTTTTGCCGAAATTGTCTAAGCCGCTGGTATCAAGAAGCCGCCAATGAGCGCGGGATCGAGATGAGCAAAGATGAAGGTCGCGAGCACATCCACGGCATGCCGTTTTCCGACTGGAAAGAGAAATACCAGACGGAATCAAACGCAGAACAGCAGGCGGCATTCAAGATTGCCCATGCACGTACACACGGCGAATAATCAGTGAGCGATCCGATTGACCGTACTGGCCTGCGGCGTGAATTCTGGAAACGTTTTCCGTTGGAAGACTTGCATCTGCACGAATGGGAAGCGCTTTGTGATGGCTGCGGGCGCTGCTGTTTGCTGAAACTCGAAGACGAGGATACTGGCGATATTAACTATACCAATATCGCGTGTCGGCTATTTGACGACAGCACTTGCCGCTGTGGGAATTATGCCTTGCGTAAGCAATTGGTGAAAACTTGTGTGATTGTGCGGCCCGAGAATCTTGATGAAATCATCGAGTGGATGCCCGCCACTTGCGCCTATAAACTGATTGCTGAGGGGAAGCCTTTATATGATTGGCACCCGCTGATTTCCGGCGATCCCAACAGTGTTGACGAGGCGGGGATTTCCATGCGCGGGAAAACTCTTGCGGAGTTTAATGTTGAAGAAGAAGATTGGGCGTATCACTTAATAAAAGGAATGTTGTGATGTGGTTTTCCTCGGACAATGCAGGACCAGCTGCGCCTGAGATACTGGCGGCAGTGATGAAGGCCAATGAAGGATATGCCAGTGGTTACGGCACCGATCCGATCATGGACCGCGTGCGCGCACAGATACGTGAAATATTCGAAGCGCCGGATGCGACGGTCTATTTGGTTGGCACAGGAACGGCGGCAAATGCGCTGGCTTTATCTTGCATGTGCAAGCCGTGGGAAACGCTATATTGCCATAAGAACGCCCATATTGAGGAAGACGAATGCGGCGCGCCGGAGTTTTACACCGGCGGGGCCAAGTTGAATTTGTTGAGCGGCGCGGATGCCAAGATTGACCCGAATGCTTTACGCGATGCGATTGCGGCCACGGGGCGGGCGGGCGTTCACAATGTTCAAAAAGGGGCGTTGTCGATTACCAATGCTACCGAAAATGGGGCGGTTTATACACTGCCCGAAATTCGGGCGTTAACGGAGATTGCCAAAGCCAACGATATTCCGGTGCATATGGACGGCGCACGTTTTGCCAATGCCTTGGTTCGACTTGGCTGTACGCCTGCGGAAATGACCTGGAAATCGGGTATTGATGCGGTCAGTTTTGGCGGCACAAAAAACGGGCTGATGGGGGTTGAGGCCGTGATCCTGTTTAACCCAGACCTCGCTTGGGAATTCGAGTTGCGGCGCAAACGCGGCGGGCATCTTTTCTCAAAACATCGGTATATGTCTGCACAGATGGAGGCGTATTTGACCGATGATCTGTGGCTAACTTTGGCGCGCAAGGCCAACGGGATGGCGGATAAGATGGTGGCGGGGCTGCGCGAGGTTCCCGGCATGAAAATTCTGCATCCGGTCGATGCCAATATGATATTTGCCAGTTGGCCACGATCAGGGCATCGCGCGGCACAAGATGCAGGTGCACAATACTATTTCTGGCCTGATGGACAAACCTTGGATGGACCAGACAAAGAATTGATTTCAGCGCGACTGGTTTGCAATTGGGCGACCACGGATGCTGATGTCGAAAAATTTGTGCAGATTGTCGCAGATTAGTCGCATCGGGCTATGCAAATTGTGACAGGTTTGTTACATGAGAGGCACGCCGTGATCGATTCTCTCAACCCATGAAAAAGGTTCCCGACATGCGTCAGCAATCCCAGCCAAAACTGATTTCCGGTAACGCCAATAGGCCACTTGCCAAAGCCATAGCCAAACGAATGTCGATGCAAACCGGAACCGATGTTGGTCTGGTTGATGCGCGGGTTGAGCGCTTCAACGACAAAGAGATATTCGTCGAGGTTTACGAAAATGTTCGCGGCGAAGATATGTTTATTATCCAGCCGACTTCGAACCCCGCCAACGGCACATTGATGGAGCTGATGATTATAACGGACGCGCTGCGGCGTTCGTCGGCCAGCCGGATCACTGCGGTGATTCCCTATTTCGGCTATGCACGCCAAGATCGGCGGACCAAAGCGCGGACCCCGATTACCGCAAAACTGGTGGCGAACTTGCTGACGGTTGCAGGGATCGAGCGGATTTTGACCATGGATTTGCACGCGACACAGATCCAGGGGTTTTTCGACATTCCAGTTGATAACCTATACGGCGCACCGATATTCGCACTCGATGTAAAACACCATTTCAAGAATATGGATAAGGTGACGGTTGTGTCCCCTGATGTTGGCGGTGTCGCCCGTGCGCGCGGATTGGCGCAGCGGATTGGCGCTGATCTGGCGATCGTTGATAAACGGCGTAGTGCGCCGGGTGAGATTGCTGAAATGACCGTGATTGGCGATGTGAAGGATCGTATCTGTATCATCGTTGACGATATTGTCGATACGGCTGGCACGCTTTGCAAAGCCGCCGAACACTTAATCGAGAACGGCGCGAAGGAAGTTCACGCCTATATCACCCACGGGGTTTTGTCGGGGCCGGCCTGTGGTCGGATCGAAAAATCGGCGTTGAAATCGCTGGTAGTGACGGATTCGATTGAGGCAACGTCTGAGGTAAAGGCCGTTAAGAAAATCCGGTTCGTGCCAACTGCGCCGCTATTTGCGCAAGCGATGATGAACATTGCCAATGGTACGTCAGTGTCGTCGCTATTTGACGAAAACACCCTAGCCCCGATTTACGAAGTGTTTTACCCGAACGGTTAAACGTCCCAAATCTCGTCGTTCTGAACTTCGCCAATGGCCATCCAGTTGGCGCGCATCCGCGCGACTTTGGTGTCACCCCATGTGGTGAAAACGATGGTGAAGCCAATTTCAGTTACGTTTTCGGTTTTCAGGTCCACGCGCGTATTACTGTCATTCGACATATCCCATAAGGAAAATCCGGTATGGATGGCCGGAGGGGTCAGAAATGCTTCGCTGAATTCGATCATGACGGATATCTGGCGTTCACCTTCGCCCGACCACATCTCACCGCCTTCGGCAAAATCCGAAAATAAGTGTGCGATACCTGTATCGACACCAATCCTATGCGCGTTCATTTTTTTCATTTTTAAACTGCAGCCCTCAATTTCATCGAAAATAGCGATTAAGACAGCAAGATGATAGCAAAAAAGGCCCCATCAGCGATGGGGCCCTTAAGTTTAGTATATTTTAAGTCAGAACCCTATAGGGCGAGTGTCTCTATCAGGGATTTCACATCGTTAACCCGCAAGGCCGCGACCGTCAGCGTGTCTTCATTTGCGTTTTCCAATGACGCCTCAGCGGCGGCCAGAACTTCGGCCAATACTTCGGCAGTCACTTCGGATTTTGGCATTGCTTGTTCTGCCAGAACCGAAACACCTGTTTCTGACACTTCGGCAAAACCGCTAGTGACAAAATATTCGGTAGCTTCAGAACCAGTATCAACTGTAACGATCCCCGGACGAAGCGTTGTTAGAAACGCGCCGTGGTTTGGCATGGCAGTCATATCGCCTTCCATGCCAGGGATCGACACACTAGCGGCCTCAAGAGAGGCGAGCTTGCGTTCAGGTGAAACCAGATCAAATTGCATCATATCGGCCATAAATCGGACCCCTTTTAAGCAGCTTCAGCAGCCATTTTTTCGGCTTTTGCGATCACGTCTTTGATGCCGCCAACCATATAGAAGGCACCCTCAGGTAGGTGATCGAATTCGCCAGCAACAACGCGTTTGAATGAATCAATCGTGTCTTCAAGCGGAACCTGAACACCAGGCGAGCCGGTGAAAATCTCAGCAACGTCGAACGGTTGCGACAAGAAACGCTGGATTTTACGTGCGCGCGAAACAGCCAGCTTGTCTTCTTCTGACAGCTCGTCCATGCCAAGGATGGCAATGATATCTTGCAGCGATTTATAGCGCTGAAGGATACCTTGGATGTCACGGGCAACTTGGTAATGCTCTTCACCAACCACAAGTGGATCAAGAATACGCGATGTTGAACCAAGCGGATCAACAGCTGGGTAAATACCCAATTCCGAAATCGCACGGTCAAGAACGGTCGTTGCGTCCAAGTGAGCAAAGGATGTCGCAGGCGCTGGATCGGTAAGGTCATCGGCTGGCACATAGATCGCCTGAACGGACGTAATCGAACCAGCTTTAGTCGATGTAATGCGTTCCTGCATAGTACCCATATCGGTGGCCAGTGTTGGCTGATAGCCAACAGCGGACGGGATACGGCCAAGAAGCGCGGATACTTCGGAACCAGCTTGCGTGAAGCGGAAGATGTTATCAACGAAGAACAGAACGTCTGAACCGGATGAATCACGGAAATGCTCGGCCATTGTTAGACCGGAAAGTGCAACACGCATACGCGCCCCTGGAGGCTCGTTCATCTGACCGTAAACAAGTGCCACTTTGGACTTGGGTAGGTCATCAATGTTGATAACACCGGATTCGATGAATTCGTAGTAAAGGTCGTTACCTTCACGTGTACGCTCGCCAACACCCGCAAACACGGAGTAGCCAGAGTGCACTTTGGCGATGTTGTTGATCAATTCCTGAATGAGAACTGTTTTACCAACACCAGCACCACCGAACAAACCAATTTTACCACCGCGCGAATATGGCGCAAGAAGGTCGATAACTTTGATACCTGTCACAAGGATCGCAGATTCGGTCGATTGCTCGTTGAACTCAGGTGCATCGCCGTGGATCGAACGCGTTTCTTTAGCGCCAATCGGGCCTTTTTCGTCAACCGGCTCGCCGATCACGTTCATGATACGACCCAGTGTTTCGTCACCAACCGGCACCCTGATGGTGTCGCCAGTGTCTGTCACTTTCGCGCCACGAACCAGCCCTTCAGTTGCGGACATAGCAACAGCGCGAATGGTATTTTCGCCCAGATGCTGTGCAACCTCGAGAACGAGACGTTCGCCGTTATTGTCTGTTTCCAGAGCATTAAGAATCGCGGGTAGTTCGTCCTCGAACTGAACGTCGACAACCGCGCCGATAATCTGTGTAATTTTACCTACAGCTTTAGCCATTTTGGTCTCTCCAGTTCTCAGAGCGCTTCCGCGCCAGAAATGATCTCAATAAGTTCGTTGGTAATCGCAGCCTGACGCGAACGGTTATATTCGATTGTCAGATTGTCGATCATGTCGCCAGCGTTACGGGTTGCGTTATCCATCGCGGACATACGCGCACCTTGCTCTGACGCGCCGTTTTCAAGAAGCGCTGTGAATATTTGTGTGGCCATTGAACGTGGCAACAGATCGGAAAGGATTGCTTCCTCATCCGGTTCATATTCATATGTCGGTGCCGCAGCATCTGGTTCAGCGTCGGCAAAAACAGCAGGAATTAGTTGCTGCTCTGTCGGGATCTGCTCAACCACGTTTTTGAACGTGTTAAAGAAGATCGTCGCTACGTCAAATTCACCAGCATCGAAACGGGACAGAACATCTGTCGCGATATCTTGTGCGTTGGAATAGCCGATGCGTTTCACTTCAGTCAGATCAACATGGGCAATCATTTGATCGCCATATTCCCGACGCAACTGCTCGCGGCCTTTTTTGCCAACGGTCAGCATTTTTACGGTTTTGCCTTCACCTATCAACGCGATTGCCCGCGCTCGCGCCAATCTCACAATTGACGAGTTGAAGCCGCCGCAAAGCCCACGTTCGGACGTTGCAACGATAAGCAGATGTACTTTGTCTTCACCGCTACCCGCCAATAGGCGAGGCGCGTTGGAGCTGTCGGCAGCTCCCTTTGCCAAGTTACCCAGTACCGCATTCATCTGCACAGCGTAAGGACGCGCAGCTTCAGCGGATTCCTGGGCACGGCGGAGCTTAGCCGCCGCAACCATTTGCATGGCCTTGGTGATCTTACGAGTGCTTGTGACACTCGCGATCCGAGTTTTTAGATCTTTAAGGTTCGCCATTGGCTAACCCCTCCGTTCCCCTAAGGCCAAAATTACGCGAAATCTTTCGCGAATGCTTCTAGTGCTGCTTTGATAGCATCTTCCAGATCACCAGCAACCTTACGGTCATTATTGGTGATATCTTCCAGAAGGTCGCTAGCGTTAGCGCGCAGATAGTTCAGAAGACCGGCTTCGAACCGGTTAACTTCGTTTACTGCGATCTTATCAAGGTACCCTTTGGTACCAGCATAGATCACAATAACCTGCTCAGCATTTGTAAGCGGTGAATACTGTGGCTGCTTAAGCAACTCAGTCAAGCGCGCACCACGGTTCAGCAATGCCTGCGTGGAAGCATCCAGATCAGATCCGAACTGAGCAAACGCCGCCATCTCGCGGTACTGCGCCAATTCAAGTTTGATCGAACCAGCAACCGATTTCATCGATTTAGTCTGCGCGGACGAACCGACACGGGACACCGACAAACCAGTGTTCACAGCAGGGCGGATACCTTGGTTGAACAAATCAGTTTCAAGGAAGATCTGACCGTCCGTGATCGAAATCACGTTGGTAGGAATAAACGCCGAAACGTCGCCACCTTGGGTTTCAATGATTGGCAGCGCCGTCAAAGAACCGGAACCGTGATCCTCGTTCAATTTCGCGGAACGTTCTAGCAAGCGAGAGTGAAGATAGAAAACGTCGCCAGGATATGCTTCACGTCCTGGTGGACGACGAAGTAGCAAGGACATTTGGCGATAAGACACAGCCTGCTTGGACAAATCATCATAGATGATCAGCGCGTGACGGCCGTTGTCACGGAAGAATTCCGCCATCGCAGTCGCAGAATATGGGGCAAGATACTGCATTGGTGCAGGCTCGGAAGCCGTAGCAGCCACAACGATCGAATATTCAATCGCGCCAGTTTCTTCCAGCTTCTTAACCAACTGCGCAACAGTCGAGCGTTTCTGCCCGATAGCAACATAGATACAGTAAAGTTTTTTGCTTTCATCATCGCCAGCCGCGTCATTATACGCTTTCTGGTTCAGGATAGCATCCAAAGCAATCGCAGTTTTACCTGTTTGACGGTCACCAATGATCAGCTCGCGCTGGCCACGGCCCACAGGGATAAGCGCGTCAACGGATTTGATACCCGTTGCCATTGGCTCATGCACCGATTTACGCGGGATGATGCCAGGTGCTTTAACGTCTGCAACCGAGCGAGTTTTCGTTTTGATCGGGCCTTTGCCGTCAATCGGGTTACCCAACCCGTCAACAACGCGACCAAGCAATGCATCACCAATTGGAACGTCCACGATCGAGTTCGTACGTTTAACTGTGTCACCTTCTTTGATGGCCCTGTCGGAACCAAAGATAACCACACCAACATTGTCGACCTCAAGGTTCAGCGCCATTCCGCGGATACCACCGGGGAATTCAACCATCTCGCCGGCCTGAACATTGTCCAGTCCGTGAACACGGGCGATACCGTCACCAACAGATAGAACACGGCCAACTTCGGCCACTTCGGCGTCTTGGCCGAAATTCTTAATCTGTTCCTTGAGGATCGCAGAAATTTCTGCAGCTTGGATAGCCATTATCCGACCTCTTTCATTGCGTTTTGAAGATTAGCGAGTTTCGAAGCAATCGACGTGTCGATCATTTTGGAACCCATTTTAACGATTAATCCGCCAATGATATTCTCATCGACGGATAAATTAATTGCGACATCTTTGCCGACGGATTTTTTCAAAGCTTTGGCAAGGCTGTCCTGCTGGGCTTTGGTTAGTTTCACGGCTGCGATAACATCCGCCGTCACTTCACCGCGCGCATCGGCGGCAAGTGCCTTCACAGCTTCGATAAGCTGTGGCAATTCTGCGAGACGGCGTTTGGACGCCATCAAAGCGATTGTGTTCGTAACACTTTCGCTGATTTTCATCGCTTTACAAACAGAGGCCATAACGGCGGACTGTTCTTCGCGTGTATAGATTGGCGAGGAAATCAGATCACGCAATTCAGCGCTATCATCCAATGCAGCGGCGAGATCGTTTAGATCAGTCTCGACAGTTGCAATATTTTTCGCTTCGGTAGCAATCTCAAACAGCGCCGTCGCATAGCGACCGGCCACTCCAGAGGTTAAAGAACTAGCGTCAGACACGTATACCCTTCCGATCTGGCTTGCTGATCTATGCGATCAGTCGATGTGGTTCTTTTAGGTTTTTAGTAAAAACCCGTTGAAATCCGCGCGGTGATAGCAGAGGAAATCATTCGTTGCAAGGGATAGGCACTATTCAGCTCACAAAAAATTGTCTAATGTTTTCAATATGTAATACCGGAAATTCGCAGCCTGCGACGCTTTGTACTGCAAAAAAATGCGCCATTTCAGGGTTTTAGGGATGTTTGTTCATTTTGAAGGCAGGAAATAGGACGAATCCGCGCAAAAATTTCAGATTGTAGGTCCCCACGCCCCTTGCAAATGGGTAGCTTCGTCGTCCCCAGGCCAGGGCGGCATCGAAATACAGATGAACTTGAGCGGCACGCGCCCAACGTTTCGATACTGAAATGCAGTGCCCACGGGAATATCAATTGATACACCTGCGACAAGGCTAGTGACGCGTTCCTCATTTGAATCGCGGCGCCATATTTCACCCTCACCTTCAAGGATGTGCCAGAACTCGCTGACCGTGGCATGAATCGTCGCCTTATTTATTTGACCAGCGGGAACCGTACTGTGAATCATATTGCCCGTTGTTCCATCCATAATAAACCGGATATCCGCACCAGCAGGAGATTTGGCGTCAGGATTAAGTAATAGTGCAGTCTCTTTCATTGAAAAACCCCTTTTGTTCATTTGGGGGCAGATAGCTAGCCGAACCCATCTTTAAACAAGCGTTATAGAAGTCATTTATGTGCTTTTTTCATTTTCTATTCACTCAATTTATCAGCGGCCCAGAATTTCCGCTTACTGAGGTTTATGTATCCACGAGGACTATCATTTGGTAGATGTAGAGGTGGGATATTTAGTTTGATAGATGGGTCTCGGCCTTCAGCCATATCGAGCCACGCAACTAGCACCCGCTCCAACACGCCTGTTGTTATCAGCGCATCCGTAATTTCCAGTGTAATAGCATCAAGGGCGTACCCTTCCCCAAAACTCGCGGCAAGGTTTGCAGGATCGACACTCCGAACACTTGCCGGATCGTTGATATCTTCAAAGGTTACAAGCAAGGGATACAGCTCCGTCGGGACCTCAACAGGTACGTCCCTTACATAATCAGCAACAGCTTGCGAAACTGCTGCGTCTCTCGAATACCCTTTCGAACCCTCGCCGAGGAGTGTTTTTAGAGCAATATAACCAGGTTCGTAATCCGCAAAAAGCGCAAACAGCCAGCGTCCCTCACCAAGGTCTAATGCCACAGCCTCGCCAGTATAATGCCAGCGATAAGATGCGCCCGCCATGTTTTTGAATATTTCCGCCGATATCCCATCTGATCGTTCCAGCCCGACCCCAAGAACCGACGACGCCTGCCGCACACCATCCGGTGTTTCGACAATCACCGTCATCCGTTGATGCCAGCGGGTAATCGGGTCAGAACACCCGCTTAAGGTAAGGAGGATGACAAAAAACAGACTTCGGGAAATGGTCATTGGTTTACCTTCGAATAAAATTACCGTGCCTCAGTTTTGCCGCAACTGACAAATCATATATGCCTACCTTTGGGAGGACAGGCGTCCCAGGGTGTTCTCCCAACCAACCCAATAGTTCGTCAATCACACCAGCGGTCACACGCTCATTAGTTATTTCCAGAGTGATCGATTCCAAACGCACCCCTCCGCCAAAATTCTCCGCAAGATTTAAGGGAGAAACCACCGATACGCTAGCTGGATCGGTAACGTCGCCAAAAGTTACAAGGTGCGGATAATGTTCCAACGGCACCTGCACCTCTCCAAGCATCTGGATAATTTTCCGGTATGCCCCTTTCGAGGACAAACCAGAAAGTTGATCCGAATACAAACGCCGCGCCAACGAATTACTTTCTCCGATTAGCGCAAAAAGATAGCGTCCCTCTCCCATATCAACCACCACTGCCTCGCCGTGTTTACGGTTAAAAACGCCCGACGCATCTGGCAATATCTGCGGCTGGAAGCGCACTGATATTTCTATCACCGACGATCCGGTGCGCAGACCATCCGGTGTTTCAACCACCACGGTAAGCTTTTGATGCCAGCTATAGCTTGGGTAGGAACTTTTATAACCAAGGAATATTACTGCGATAACCGTAAGTGAAATCATAAAAAAACGGCGCATATTGCCTACTTTCAAAAAAAGTCCAATGTAACATCCACTGTCATTTAATTTTTCATCTGACTAACTTCAATATTTCGCGTTCTCAGCGCAAGAAGTGGAACAGGCCTTCGAACAATGATGGCTAAGACTTCTCCTTAAAATTCGTCGCCGGACGCCGCTTGGGTTTCGTTAACCCCTCCAACGCCGTCAGCCGATCCTTGACGGTGTCGCGCAACCCGCCATCCGGTGTGGCATATATCTGTTTTGTTGCCTCAACCAAAATCGCCCCAGCCACCATGCGGGTGCCGAGGCGTTTTCCGAGCCCCTCCCAGAACCTTGCGGATTTTAGCCAGTAAGGCTTGTGGCTTGGCGCGCCGTATAGCGCGTTTTCGTGGCGTTCTGGCTGGAAACGGTGTTTGCGCAGCAATACTTCTAGCTGCGACAGGCTGTAGGGGCGACCATAGCCGAACGGAGTTACGTCGCGTCGCGCCCAGATGCCGGAGCGGTTCGGGACGATAAACACAACCTGCCCGCCCGGTGACAATGCCCGCCAAATCTCATCGAGCAATGCGCCGGGGTTATCGCAGGTCTCCAACCCGTGGCTGACCACAAGGCGATCAATGTAGCCAGCATGGACCGGCCAGTTATATTCTTCGACCAACGCTGAAAGGTTCGCCTCGCCGGGGGGCCAGTGCATCACACCTTGCTGCCCCGGCATCAGGTTTATCACCCGTTCCGAATTATGCAGGAATGGGCGCAGAAACGGCGCGGCAAATCCAAACCCTGCCACCTTCAACCCTTTGGTGTCCGGCCACATCCCGCGCAAAGCTTCTTGCAAGGAACGCTGGGTGGAGCGGCCAAGTTTGGTGCGATAATAAAACGCGCGAAGGTCTACGACATCTAAATGCATTGCATCACCCTACGGTATCGTTCAAAGTTTCGCAAAAGATATAAGCGGAGAAAATAATGACACTCGAAATCCTGACCATCCCCTGCCTATCCGACAATTACGCGTTTTTGCTGCGTGATAAGGCAACCGGAACCGTGGCATTGGTGGATGCCCCCGAAGCCGGGCCAATTCAGGCGGTGCTGCACGACAAGTGCTGGAATTTGGATATCATTCTGCTGACCCATCACCATTACGACCATATTGACGGCGTGCCCGATCTGGTTGCCGAATATAACCCCAAAATCGTCGGAGCCAAAGCCGATGCCAGCCGCCTGCCGCCGCTGGATATCGCGTTAAGTGAAGGGGATAAAGTTTCCGTTGGCGAGACGGTTGGCGGGATTTTCGACGTTTCCGGCCACACAATCGGCCATATCGCGTTTCACTTTCCAACGGCCAAAGCCGTGTTCACCGCGGATTCCCTAATGGCGCTTGGCTGTGGTCGCCTATTTGAAGGTCCACCCGCGATGATGTGGGAAAGCCTGTCGAAACTCGCCGCCCTGCCCACCGATACCATCGTCTATTCGGGCCATGAATATACCACCGGCAACGCCAATTTCGCCCTGACCGTCGAACCCGACAATGCCGCCCTGCAAGCCCGCGCCAAAGATATCGCAACCAAACGCGCGGCGAACATCGCAACAGTCCCGTCAAGCTTGGCCGAAGAGTTGGCAACGAACCCGTTTCTGCGCGCCCACCTGCCCGACGTAAAAGCC
Source organism: uncultured Rhodobacterales bacterium (assembly GCA_964649035.1). GTDB lineage: Bacteria > Pseudomonadota > Alphaproteobacteria > Rhodobacterales > Rhodobacteraceae > NORP23. Next base: position 14,850 of record CAZYMT010000008.1, on the reverse strand, counting down.
GCTGTAAACATGCGAGACGCTTCGGATGCCGAGGTTTTTGCCGAAATTCGTGCCCGCAAAGACAAATTTTAGGTAGATCACACATCTATTACCGGTTTTTTACGCGATTTTCGCGCTTTCCCCTTGAACCTTCCGGAATAAAACCGAAATTTAACACATAGGGTGTAAAAACCGACTCCTGTGGGATGCTCCACAGACTGAATATGAAGGATTAGTACCATGCCATCATTCTCCAACACGTTAGAAGCCGCGATCCATCAAGCCTTGTCGATCGCCAATGAACGCCACCACGAATTGGCCACGTTGGAGCATCTGTTGCTAACCCTGATCGACGAGCCTGACGCCGCCCGTGTCATGGTCGCGTGCGGGGTGAATTTGGAAGAGCTGCGCAAAACCGTATCCGAATATATCGACAGCGAACTGGATTCGCTGGTGTCCGATATCGACGGTTCCGAAGCCAAACCAACCACCGGTTTCCAGCGCGTGATCCAGCGCGCCGCGATCCATGTGCAAAGCTCCGGCCAGAACGAAGTAACGGGCGGCAATGTGCTGGTCGCGATGTTTGCCGAACGCGAAAGCCACGCGGCATATTTTCTGCAAGAACAGGAGATGACCCGCTATGACGCCGTGAATTTCCTTAGCCACGGAGTAGCCAAAGACGCAACTTTTGCGGAAACCCGTCCGGTGCACGGTGCGGATGATAATCAAGAAGGCGAAGGCGGCGGAAAACCTGAAGAAACGGCGCTGGAAAAATACTGCGTTGATCTGAACCAGAAAGCCCGTGAAGGCGGGGTTGATCCACTGATTGGTCGCACCCACGAGGTTGAACGCTGCATCCAAATCCTATGTCGCCGCCGCAAAAATAATCCGTTGCTGGTCGGCGAACCCGGCGTCGGCAAAACCGCAATCGCTGAAGGCTTGGCGCGTTTGATCATCGACGAAGATGTACCCGAAGTGCTAGCCGAAACCACCATATTCTCGCTTGATATGGGCGCGTTGTTGGCCGGAACCCGCTATCGCGGCGATTTTGAGGAACGCCTGAAAGGTGTGATGAACGAGATGGAGGCGCAGGATAATGCTGTCCTTTTCATCGACGAAATCCACACAATCATTGGCGCAGGTGCCACTTCGGGCGGCGCTATGGATGCATCGAACCTGCTGAAACCTGCCTTGCAGGGCGGCAAGCTGCGCTGCATGGGCTCGACTACTTATAAAGAATATCGTCAACATTTCGAAAAAGACCGTGCCTTATCGCGCCGCTTCCAGAAAATCGACGTGAATGAACCAAGCATACCGGATTCGATCAAAATCCTAATGGGTCTAAAACCCTATTTTGAAGAACATCATTCGATCCGTTACACCAACGACGCCATCAAAACCGCCGTTGATCTGTCGGCGCGTTATATCAATGACCGCAAACTGCCAGACAAAGCTATCGACGTGATTGACGAAGCAGGTGCCGCACAAATGCTGGTAACCGAAAGCAAACGCCGCAAAACTATCGGTACCAAGGAGATCGAGGCCGTCGTCGCAAAAATCGCCCGTATCCCGCCAAAAAATGTGTCCAAAGACGACACCGCTGTTTTGCGGGATCTTGAGAAAAACCTGAAACGGGTGGTGTTTGGACAAGACAAAGCGATCGAAGAACTGGCTTCTGCGATCAAGCTATCGCGCGCCGGTCTACGCGAACCTGAAAAGCCCATTGGCAACTACCTGTTTGCCGGACCGACAGGCGTAGGCAAAACCGAAGTAGCCAAGCAATTGGCAGATACTTTGGGCGTTGAACTGCTGCGTTTTGATATGTCCGAATACATGGAAAAACACGCTGTTTCCCGTCTGATTGGTGCCCCTCCCGGGTATGTTGGGTTTGATCAGGGTGGCCTGCTAACTGACGGCGTTGATCAGCAACCGCACTGTGTGTTGTTGTTGGACGAAGTTGAAAAAGCCCATCCGGATGTGTTCAACATCCTGCTGCAAGTCATGGACCATGGTAAGCTGACGGATCATAACGGACGTGCGATTGATTTTCGCAATGTTGTGTTGATCATGACCTCCAACGCGGGTGCATCGGAGCAAGCTAAGGAAGCCGTCGGGTTCGGAAAATCACGCCGCGAGAGTGAAGATACCGCTGCGATTGAGCGCCTATTCTCGCCGGAATTCCGCAATCGGCTGGACGCAATTATCAGTTTTGGCTCATTGCCGAAGAAGGTTATTATGCGCGTTGTCGACAAATTCATTCTGGAACTTGAGGCCCAGCTTATGGACCGCAACGTAACGATTGAGCTGACACCAAAAGCTGCCGAATGGATCGCCGATAAAGGCTATGATGATCGGATGGGCGCACGACCATTAGCGCGCGTCATTCAAGAACACATCAAAAAGCCACTGGCCGAGGAACTGTTATTCGGGAAGCTGGCTAAAGGTGGGTTTATCAAAGTCGGCGTTAAAGACGGCAAAATCCATCTGAAGATTGAAGAACCGTCGAAACTGCAAATCAGCACTAAAAAGCCACCGCTTTTGACAACTGAATAATACCCCGCTCGACAGTATCCAAGCAAAGGCGTGAGCGGCCCCAGGCCGCTCTCCTTTTATTTATTTTTCAGTAAGCTTCAGTTCAATCCGCCGGTTTTGCGCCAACGCTTCTGGGCTATCGCCAAGATTGACTGGCTGAAACTCCCCAAACCCAGTCGCTGCCAACCGGCTGGCGGGGATGCCTTCTTGCGTAATCAGATATTTCACCACCGATAATGCACGCGCCTGCGACAATTCCCAGTTATCGGCAAATATGGAACCAGCCCCAAGCTGGACCCGATCCGTATGCCCATCAACGCGTAAAACCCAGTTAATTTCATCTGGAATTTCATCAGCAATATCCCGGATCAATGCCGCCACTTGCGCAATTTGCGCGCGACCACCTGCCCCGAGTTCGGCAGATCCCGCCGCAAATAAAACCTCGGACGAGAACACGAACCGGTCCCCGACAACTTGCACGCCTTCACGTTCCGCCAGAACTTCCTGAATGCGACCAAAGAATTCAGAACGGAAGCTGCGTAGATCCACGGCCTCAGCCTCCAGCCGTGCTCGTTCGGCCGCCTCAAGCTCAGCCCGCGCCTTTTCCTCGGCGGCTACCCGCGCCAAAGCAGCGTTCAAATCTGACCCCAAAGTCTGCAATTGCACACGGGCCAAGCGATCCTTATCTGCCGACGAATTCAAGGTCGCTTGCAGTGAATCCAATTGTTGTCGCAACGCTGCTGTCTGTTGGTTCAACAACTCAATCGCGCGAAAAGCCTCCGCCGAGACTTCTTTTTCGTCAGCCAGCAACAAATTGGCCTGTGCCAGCGCCACTTGCTGGCGGCTAATTTCCGCAACATTTTCAGATTGTGAATTATCAAGATTGGCCTTCGCCACCTCTGCCGCAGCTAACAATGTCAACGTTTCCTCAGCGTGGCGGCGCTGTTCCTCCAGCGCCAGCGTCATTGCCGTCAATTCTGCATTGGAATTTTCTAGCCGTTCTCGTAATATTTGTGCGGCAGCGGCTTCTGCAATCCGTGCTTGTTCGGCCACGTTCATTGCCTCAAATGCTGCACTTGTATCCTCGGCCTGCCCCTGTAAATTCACAACTAACGCCTGCAACGCATCCGCCCGCGCTTCGGCCAATCGCGCCTTTTCGGCTTCGTTATTCAGTGTAATCATCAAATTCGATGCGCCAGAGCTTAATTCTTCGTTTTGCGTCAGTAGGTTTGCGACCTGAGCTTCAAAATTTGTCGCTTGGGATTGTGCCGCATCTCGCTCTCTGGTCAGGTTACTAATTAGCGTCGATTGCAACAATAATTCGGCCCGCGATTCCCCCAAGTCAGAAACCAATTCCGCACCGCGCCGGCGTTCCAGACCCAGCGCGTCGGCAAGACTGGAAATCTGCGACGAGAGCGCATCCAGCGCATTTTCTTGTCCAACAATGGTCACTTCTTGATCGGTGATGGTTTCCTCTTGCCCGGTAATCGTTTCACGTAGGGCAAATTGGATAACCATAAAGATCGTCAAAACGAACATAATCACCAGCAACAATGCCGTCATGGCGTCCACAAAACCGGGCCAGATATTAGCCGCAAGTTTAGCACCTGATCGCCGTGAAAGCGCCATTACTTGCCCTCACCACGTGTATTCGACTGTTGTATTGTATAAATGAGGGTCGCCAAATCTTGGCGGATTTCGGCAATCGAATCCTGACGTCCTGCTGACATCTCCTCGAGAACACGCAGCAATTGCACATCAATATTTCGAAGCCGCATACGTGCCTCGGCATCCATGCCAGCGTCTTCGTCGCCTTGACCGCCAGACATATTGCCCATCTGTTTCACGAGTGTAGCAATGGATTCTGATAGCGCGCCCAGTCGGTTATCCGTGCGCATCCGCTGTTCTTCGCCGCGCATTACCAGTTCAGTCAGGCTATCAATTTGGTGAGAGGTTTGCTCCATCAATCCTGACACCGCCGATCCATCAATTGCGCCGCCCTCGGAATCGCCAGCCCCCACACCCACACGCGTGATCGAGGATAGCCATTCTTCCATCTCCATATAGAAGCGGTTTTGGCCGTGCCCAGAGAAGATTTCCAACAATCCAACAATCAAAGACCCCGCCAGCCCAAGCAAGGACGAGGCAAAAGCCGTTCCCATGCCGCCCATTTGTTTTTCCAGCCCGGTCATCAGATTATCGAACACATCAAGGGAATCCTGCCCCTCCTGAGGGGTGAGGGAACGGATGGTTTCAACAACGGCGGGAACCGTTGTCGCTAGCCCGTAGAAAGTTCCTAACAGTCCAAGGAAAATCAGTAAATTGACGATATAGCGCGAAATATCCCGTGATTCATCCAGCCGTGTTGATACGGAATCAAGGATTGAACGTGTGGAGCCCGAGGACAAGGATTTGCGCGAACGGCTGTCGCTAAGAAGCGCGGCAAGTGAAGCCAATAGGCGCGGGGCCTTAACGAATTCATGGCCGGGCCGATCAAGTGCAAAACCTTCAATCCAGCTAACCGACGAGGATAATACCCGCAATTGCCAGAAACAAATCAGCACGCCAACGGCAAAAACCACCAGAATAAAACCGTTCAACCAAGGGGAACTTAGGAATATCGGCGCAACCGTAGGAAACAAAAAGAACCCGCCGATCGCGACCAGAACGATAATAAGAACCATAGTCATGACTTGGCGAAACGGTTGCGTGAATTCCGGATCGTTACTTTTATCTAAGAACATGGGCGTGTAATCCTTGAATTTCAGCTATCCGTTTTTCGTACTCTAGCGTCAGTTCTTAACAATTCCAACATAGTTTTAACGCTAGTATTCATTGCAATTCGGCCAATAACCCCCATATATACATCACAAACCGTCGATGAACACAGCATGTGGTCATTGTGGTTGACTAGTATTAACGCCCGGAAAATCGGGCAGAGGGAAGGAATATTTATGTTAGAACAAATTGGTTTAGGTCCTTTGGCGATAGCAATTGCTGTATTCGCTATTATTATGCTCTTCTTGATGGTGAAAACCGTCCCACAGGGTGAAAACTGGACGGTTGAACGTTTCGGTCGCTATACGCGTACCCTAAAACCCGGCCTGCGTTTCTTGATTCCATTGATGGACAAGGTCGGTGCCAAGATTAATATGATGGAAACTGTGCTGGATATTCACAGCCAGGAAGTGATCACCAAAGACAATGCCATGGTTATGGCTGATGCGGTGGCTTTCTATCAGGTTGTTAACGCGGCAGAAGCTGCATATGAGGTTCGCGATCTTGAACGTGCTTTGTCAAACCTGTCCACCACCAACATTCGTGCGGTTATCGGTTCGATGGATCTGGATGAAAGCCTGTCGAAACGTGACGTGATTAACGCCCGCCTGCTGAAAGTGATCGACGAGGCATCCCATTCTTGGGGTGTAAAAGTGACACGCGTCGAGATCAAAGACCTGTCGCCACCCGAAGACATCAACGAGGCCATGGCCCGTCAGATGAAAGCCGAGCGGACCAGACGTGCAGACATTCTGCAAGCTGAAGGTCAAAAGCAGGCGTCTATTCTGCAAGCTGAAGGTGAACGTGAATCGCTAATCCGCGAAGCAGAAGGTCGCCGCGAGGCTGCATTCCTTGACGCTGAAGCGCGTGAGCGTAGTGCCGAAGCAGAAGCCAAAGCGACACAAATGGTGTCCGAGGCGATTTCTAAAGGTGATATTCAGGCGATCAACTACTTTGTCGCGCAGAAATACACCACTGCACTAAGCGAAATCGCGTCCAGCCCGAATGCAAAAACAATCATGATGCCGCTTGAGGCGAGTTCATTGATCGGTTCCATCGCGGGTATTGCGGACATTTCGAAAGCTGTATTAGGAAAGGATGACAAATAATGGAAGGTGAATATTTCAGTTGGCTTCAGAATATCTCGCCCCTGTGGTGGATAACGCTTGGGTTCGCCCTAGCTGCCGCCGAAATGTTGGTCGTCTCGTTCTTTTTGATATGGCCTGCACTTGCGGCGTTTGTAATGGCTTTGCTGGTCTGGATTATCCCGGGCCTGCAAGGGGAATACCAGATCGTGCTATTTGCGGTTCTGTCTATCGGCCTAACCTATGTTGGTCGTCGTCTCTTCCAAAGTTCGGATGAGCCGGAAAATGGCCTGAATGATCGCAGCAAGCAGATCGTTGGCAAACGTGCCAAAGTCGTATTGTTCGGTGAACTTGGCGAAGGTCGGGTTGAGCTGAACGGTGTTAGCTGGTCGGCAGTATGGCCAAAAGACCAGACCGCCGAAATTGGGGATATCGTTGAAATCACCAAAGCTGACGGTATGAATATCGAAGTTACAAATATCTAAAACTACGGGGCAGCGGTTACAAAATCGCTGCCTCTTTTACCATCGCCGCTAGCTGTTCCAGTTCTAAGTCGGCAATCCCCAACTCCTCTAAATGTAGTACGGTGTTATGCAGGTATTCCGTGTTAGGTCCTGCTGATCCTTTGGCGCGTGCAATAATATCAGCCTGATCCCGCAGGCTTAACCCACCCGCATATTGCACATGGTCGCGGTTAATGACGTAGCAAACCGCCTGTGCCGCACTGCCGTCCCGAAACTGGATTTCGTGGCGTTGTTCCAGATAGGCCGATGAAATCAGCTCGCGCTCGCGCAGGTACGCCAATGTACCCGCAGCAATATCGTCTGCAACTCGGAACCCGACACCATGGCATTCAGAGCCATCCTCCGGGTCCAGCGCCAATACCAGACCGGGGTCATCTTCTGTCCCGCGATAATGGATGGAGCTCATACAAAATGAGCGGTTAAACCCGTGTAACGTCGCCAACCGGCATTCGACAAATTCAAAACCCGGCTTCCATAACAGTGACCCATATCCAAATACCCAAAATTCACTATCCTGCATTCGCTATGGTTCCTGCCCTGATCTTTGATATAACGCGCAAGATACGGAAATAAGGGGCAGAGTCCATGCGCGGATTACTATCGGTGGTATTAATAGCAGGCCTAGCATGGGGTGGTTGGTGGTTTTTTGGGGCAACTGCACAAAAATCGGGACTGGAAAGTTGGTTTTCGGAACGCAGGGCAGCCGGATGGACCGCTGAATACGAAGATTTAGAAGTCACAGGTTTCCCCAACCGGTTTGACACTATCCTTACCGCAATGGATCTGAAAAACCCCGAGGGGTGGGGCTGGAATGTACCGCAGCTTCATGTTTATGCCCTGTCGTACAAGCCAAACCATATCATTGCGGCGATACCCGACGTACAAGCTGTGGCCACGCCTACGGGTCCGATCAATATAGTCAGCACACTTTTTCAAAGTTCGCTTATCTTTAAACCGGAAACATCATTGGCGCTTGATCGGTGGCAATTGGAAGTTGAGGAATTGCTGGCGGTAGCGCCGGACTGGAAGGCCGCAGTTGGGTCCGCGTCATTCGCATTGGTTGACGCTGGGCGCGAAGTCCCCGCCTATAATCTTTATATTCAAGGGCTAGAAATCAAGGTTCCCAAGCGCTGGCGAAAAATGTCGGGGCAGCGAGGCCGCATTCCTGAAACTCATGTCGATGCGACCCTGATTTTTGATCGCCCACTTGATCGTTTCGCAGTTGAAAACGGCAATCCGAGCTTCAAAGTTATCAACATTCGCGATGCCCATTTCGAATGGGGATCGGTGGACCTAAATGCCTCTGGCAGGCTGACGGTCGCAAAAAATGGACGTCTTAATGGTGATCTAACGTTTCAAACACGCGACTGGCGCAGCCTGTTCGAAATCGCCAAAGCCGCAGGCCTGATCCCCCGCAGCCAAGAAGATAACTGGGAAACTGGCTTAACTATCATCGCGGGGTTTTCTGGCAACGACGAAGAAATAGAGGCGGCTATCCGGTTCGAACGCGGCGAAATGTTTCTTGGTATCATTCCACTTGGCCCAGCCCCAAGATTTTAGCTATGCCCAATACTACGCATCCATATCTCCACGCGGCGATTGGCAAAACGACCGTCATGCGCGTCGTTGCATGCGATGGGGGAAACCTCTCCGCGACCAATTGTTGTGAAAGTCAGATTGTCCAATAATCCGTCTGGCACAATTTCGCGAATGCGGGGCAGCACTTGATGGGCGCGGACTTGGGCCAGTCCTTCGTTGCTATTGGCTGGTCCAACAGAATCGCTATAGCCAACCAACATGATCTCGCGCGCTGAAAAATCCTTTTGGCCGAGCATATCTACCAAACGCTGAATATCCGATTCCACCCGCACATCAAGGCGTGTCGAACTGGTCTCAAATCGGCCCGGACCCGTTACGCGACAATCAGCCGACAGGTGTTGTGTAGCTGTGTGAGGGAAAGTGAGCGGGACGTGATTAGGAAAATTCACTGCACGAAAATCTCTATGCTCACATATGATTATCTATGTCCAACAGGTAACGCCCCAGTGAGAACAGGTGAGAAAATCCGAGATTACCTACCGGCAATACGATCCGCTACGATAATCAGCCGTATCAAAATGCATGTGATCTTGGTGATGTCGGTCCGCATCTGGCCCAAGCGTCGTTCCAAAAACCCCGCAAGCAGAGGAGTATAAACGGCGCAAGGTTTCGCCGTAATCAGCGGCCCGCCAATGCTCCTCAACGTCAATCACGGTGCCGTCGCTAAGGGTGAAACCTGCAATATCAATCGCGTTCCCCTTGGCATGTTCCGATATCCGCGCGCCCGGCTGGCTGTTGCGGGTCCGGCAGGAGTAATGGGCCACAACGTGGAATTTGGTGATATAAGCGTTCAAGTTTTCGACGGAGGGCTGCGCGCCCTCATCCACCCATGTTCGTAGCGCGCGCGCCGTTTTGCAGTTGATTTTCGGCTGGCTGCTAAGTTCGACACCCGACACAAAGTAAACTTGCACCGGATCATCAATCCCACAAGAACTGCCATCACGAATATCGGGAATCTCGATGCCAAGGATATTAGGATCACCGCAAATCGAGACCAAATTCACCGGAACGGAGGTCGAGGACGGGACAACACGCGGCGCATTCTGCCCGCGCCCACATGATGTAGTCGCCGCCAAAACCAATGTTATCAATATCGCCTTAGTCGTGTTCATTCGTCACTTCCGGACGTTCCTCCACGTCCGAAATTCGGCGCGTCGGTATCCTGACCGGCCTCGATAATCCCGCGTCTTATTGCGCGGGTATGGGTGAAGTAATCAAATAGATGATCTCCGTCACCTTGCCTGATTGCACGCTGCAATGCAAATAGCTCCTCGGTAAATCGGCCAAGAATCTCCAACGTGGCCTCTTTGTTATTAAGGAAAACGTCGCGCCACATGGTTGGGTCAGAGGCCGCAATACGGGTAAAGTCGCGGAAACCGGCGGCGGAATATTTGATCACTTCTGTCTCGGTCACGCGGGCAAGATCATCGGCAACGCCAACCATTGTATAGGCGATCAAATGCGGCGCGTGTGATGTGACCGCCAGTACCAAATCATGATGATCCGGCGTCATTTCATCAGTATTCGCGCCGAGATCTTCCCAAAACTCTTTCAGGCGCGCAACAGCGGCTGGATCGGTATTTTCTTGCGGAGTTAAAATCACCCAGCGATCATCATAAAGGCTGGCAAACCCGGCCTCCGGACCGGAATATTCGGTTCCCGCCAGCGGATGCCCCGGAATAAAGTGAATATTTTTGCCGATATGTGGTTGAATGGCGTCGATCACGGCACCCTTTACCGAACCAACATCGGTAATGGTTGCCCCCGCCTTAAGCAGTGGCGCTATTTCTTTAGCAATGGTGCCCATCGCGCCAACGGGTACGGCCAGAATAACCAGATCGGCCCCGGCGACAGCATCCGCGGCACTATCAAAAACCTTATCGCAAAGTTTAAGCTCCCGTGCCTTACCGCGCGTCATGGCCGAACGGGCCGTTCCAGTTATCCGCGTGGTCATACCAGCCCGCCGCATCGCATGACTAATCGACGAGGCAATCAACCCCAGACCAATCAACGCCACATGTTCATAGGGCTGTTTCATGCTTCACCTTTCAAAAAATCCGTGATGGCTTGGATAACTTGTCGGCACGAAATCTCGTCACCAACGGTTATCCGCAGACCTTCGGGGAAACCGTATCCACCGACCTTGCGAACGATCAACCCACGCTCGCGTAATAACGCATCGCACCCATCAGCCTGCGTCGCATCCTTAAAGCGTGCCAAAATGAAATTTCCGAAACTAGGGTCATTTTCCACGCCTAGCGCCGTCAGCTTTTCAGCCATCCAATCGCGCCAACGGTTATTTAATCCAGCGCATTTTTCAGTATATGCAACATCGCGAACCGCAGCTTCGCCAGCCGCCAGGGCCGCCGCCGAAACATTGAACGGACCTTTCACGCGATACAATGCGTCAATAATATGCGCAGGCCCAAATCCCCAGCCGAGGCGCAGACCACCGAGCCCGTAAATCTTCGAAAACGTTCGTGTCATCACCACATTATCGCGCGCCGCAATCAGTGCCAGCCCTGCGTCAAATTCCGGATCATCAACATATTCTGCGTATGCACCATCGAGCACCAAGATCGCCTGTTTTGGCAACCCTTCAGCCAAGCGCGCAATTTCGGCACCCGAGATCATCGTCCCTGTCGGGTTATTCGGATTTGCTACAAACACCAACTTTGTGCGTTCAGTACAGGCCGCGAGCAGGGCATCAACATCCGTGGTTCGGTTGTCTTCAGCCGCAATCACGGGGGTCGCCCCTGCCGCCAATGCCGAAATCCGGTACATGGAGAACCCGTGCTCCGTGTAAAGAACCTCGTCCCCGACACCTGCATAAACCTGACACAAAAACGCGATAATTTCGTCAGAACCTGCACCACAAATCACCCGCGCTGGATCAACATTATGAATTTCGCCAATCGCTGCGCGTAGTTCTGCATGATCCGAAGACGGATAAACGCTTAGAGCTTCAGATGCCGCTTTGAACGCTTTCACGGCTGAAGCGCTTGAACCATAAGGGTTTTCGTTGGAACTCAGCTTGATGATCTGGTTATGTCGACTGCCAGCGATGGCGCTATCGCCGCTGACATAAATCGCGATATCCAAAATCCCTGGTTGCGGGCGAATGTCTTTGTGCTTGGTCATACTAATTCCTACCTCCCGCCACTTCTAGCGATAGCAGGGAGTGCGTCAATAGAAGCTCTGCGGATCAATATCAACAGTCACGCGCATATTTGCCGGAACTTTTACATCTGCCAACCAAGCCCTCACGGCAACCTGCAAAGGCGCACCTTTGGCCACCTTGATCAACAAGCGCACCCGATGACGCCCGCGAATACGCGCAACTGGTGCCGCCGCTGGCCCGAATAGTTGCGCGTCAATATTCGTCAAGGCCTTCGAATTTCGCGCTAGATACCGCGCCAGATCAAAAACCTTGGCCTCATCCGGCCCCGAAACCACGATCCCCGCCATGCGCCCGTATGGCGGGACGCCGGCACGGCGACGGCTTTCGGCCTCGGCCTTCCAGAAACCTTCCTCGTCGCCTGACAGAATCGCCTTGATCACCGGATGCTCTGGTTGGTGGCTTTGTAATAAGGCAGTCCCGGGTTTCTCAGCCCGCCCCGCACGACCCGCGACCTGTCGGATCAATTGAAAACTTTTCTCAGCCGCGCGTAAATCGCCGCCCTGCAAACCAAGGTCAGCGTCAATCACGCCCACCAGCGTCAAATGCGGAAAGTTATGGCCCTTGGCGACAATCTGCGTACCGATGATGATATCAGCCCCACCCGCTGCAATTTCGTCAATCCGCTGTTTCAAGGCCCGCGCGGTTTCGGCCAAATCCGAGGACAAAATGGCGATGCGTGCGTCAGGAAACAAATCCTCCGCCTCCTCAGCAAGCCGTTCCACCCCCGGCCCAATCGCTGTCATTTTCCCTTCAACTTCGCAGGATGGGCATTTTTCCGGCATCGGGCGCGAGACCCCGCATTGGTGACAAACGAGGCGTTTCAAGAACCGATGTTCCACCATCCGCGCGTCACATTCAGTACACCCAACCTGATGCCCACAGGCCCGACATAGTGTCAGCGGTGCAAAGCCGCGACGATTGAGGAACAGCAAGCTTTGCTCGCCAGCCTCCAGCCGTTTTTTCATCTCGCCAACCAAGGTCGGGGATAACCAGCGGTTCACCTCCATCGGTTCGGCGCGCATATCAATCGCATCCATCTGTGGCAACTCGGCGGTTCCGAAACGTTCATGCAAATCAATACGCGCATATTTTCCAGCCTCGGCATTCGCCCAACTCTCCAGACTTGGGGTTGCCGACGCCAAAATCACCTGCGCCGAACAAAGCGAGGCCCGCAGCACCGTCATATCGCGCGCGTGATAATGCACGCCCTCTTCCTGTTTGTACGACCCGTCATGTTCCTCATCGACGATCACCAGCCCCAGATCTCGGAACGGTAAGAACAGCGCTGAACGGGCACCGACCACCAGTTGTGCATCGCCTTCGGCAACGGCTTTCCAACAGCGACGGCGTTCGGCTTGTGTAGCCCCCGAATGCCATTCCGCTGGACGCGCCCCGAACCGCACTTCGACCCGATCCAGAAACTCAACTGTTAGCGCGATTTCGGGCAACAGCACCAAGGCTTGGCGCCCAATTTTCAATGCCTCGGCGACGGCTTCCAGATAGACCTCGGTCTTGCCCGACCCGGTCACCCCTTTCAGCAACGTTGTACCATAAACACCTGACCGCACCGCCTCGCGCAGTTTCATCGCCGCTATGGTTTGGTCTTTCGACAATTCCTTGCCCGCAGTGTCCGCATCGAACCGAGGATACGGCAGATCGCGCGGCGCGGCCTCCTGCACCAACGCGCCTTGTTTTAATAGACCGTTCAGAACACCGCTCGAAACCCCCGCCATCGAGGCTAATTCTGACGGCGCAAACCCAAGGCCATTATGTTCACGCAGGAAATCCAGAACCTTGCGACGCGCATCGGTCATCCGATCAGGTTCGACCGCGCCCAACCGCAAAATTTTCCGCATAGCTGGCGGCGTGCCTAGCCCGGGCGCGCGGGTCGCCAGTCGTAACATCAAGGATAGCGGGGTCAGCGTGTAATCAGCCGCGCGGGTCAAAAAATCCTTCATCCCCGCCAGCATCGGTGGCACGTCCAGAACCCGCGCGATGGTCTTGACCCGTTTCAGGTCATACCCGCCTTCGCCAACGCCCCAAACGACGCCCAAAACACGGCGCGGGCCAAGCGGGACAAAAACGAAAGCGCCCATGCGCACACCACCCTCAGGGGCGCGGTAATCCAGAAATCGGTCCAGCGGTTCCGCCGTTAGCACCGAAACCAGCGCGCCTTCTGCAAAAAATTCACACTCAGACATCGCGACCCTGTTATTCTGCGGTTCCATCGGCATAAACCTTACTGTATGTTCCTATTCAGCGGAAGGCGAGGTCGCCTTTGTTAAAAAACTGGAGCAACCGATGAAATTTTTCGTAGACACAGCCGAGATCGAAGAGATTAAGGCATTGAACGACCTAGGTCTGGTCGATGGCGTTACAACCAACCCGTCCCTGATCATGCAATCTGGCCGTGACATTCTAGAAGTCACCAAAGAAATTTGTGATCTAATCGACGGCCCAGTCAGCGCCGAAGTTGTGGCTACCGAAGCCGAGGACATGATCGCCGAAGGTCGCAAACTGGCGAAAATCGCCGACAATATTGCCGTAAAGGTGCCATTGACATGGGCAGGCCTGAAAACTTGCAAAACTTTGTCAGACGAAGGCACAATGGTTAACGTGACGCTTTGCTTCTCGACGAACCAAGCGCTGTTGGCTGCTAAAGCTGGTGCAACCTTCATTAGCCCATTCGTTGGTCGCCTTGACGATCTGAACGTTGACGGCATGGATTTGATCGCTGAAATTCGCCAAGTTTACGACAATTACGGCTTTGACACACAAATTCTGGTGGCGTCGATCCGTTCGGCAAACCATGTTGCACAATCCGCGCTTATCGGTGCTGATGTTGCGACGATCCCGCCGGCTGTTATCAAGAAACTTGCCGACCATGTTCTAACAGATAAGGGCCTTGCGGCATTCATGTCTGATTGGGCAAAAACTGGTCAGAAGATCCTCTAATGTCGGATGATTTGAAAAGCGAGATCCTCAAGGATCCCGCTCTCATTCTCGATGATCTCGAATTGATGCGGGCATTGTTGAACAGTCAAGACGAAGCGCAGGGCGACAATGTTGTCGATCTGCGTGGCGTTTTCATGACGCGGCTTGAAGATAGGCTGGATCGCCTAGAGGAAACCCATAAAACCGTCATTGCGGCGGCTTATGAGAACCTCGCGGG
>CAZYMT010000007.1:0-37228 GCA_964649035.1 uncultured Rhodobacterales bacterium | reverse complement strand
AGCAACTGTATCGCGCCACCATTGGCCAGACGTTCCGGTGCCATATAAAGCAGTTTCAAGCGACCTTCGTCGAGGGCTTGAAATACCTCCTCGGTCTCTTCCTCGGTATTGCCAGAGGTCAGCGCGCCCGCCTCAACCCCTGCTTCCTTCAGCGCGCGAACTTGGTCGCGCATCAAGGCAATAAGGGGGGAAATCACCACGGTTACGCCGTCACGACACAGGGCCGGCAGCTGGAAACACAGGGATTTACCGCCACCTGTGGGCATGATTGCAAGGACATCTTCGCCGGCATTTACTGCCGCGACTATTTCGGCTTGGCCTGCGCGAAAACTGTCAAATCCGAAAACTGATTGTAAAAGTGAGGTGGCTTGTTTCATGAAACTTGGTCTAGCGGTGGCGACCCGAACTGGCCAGCATAATGTTATGCGCAGCTTACTTTTCGTTCTGTTCGGCAAAGGCCCAGAATTTTGAGGCTGTGAAGGTTACGGCAGGGACACAGAACGTCACCAACAGCATGGCCCATTCGAACCGAATACCAAGTCTGGATGTTACGACGTAAGTGATTAAACTGCTGACGCACAAGCCGAGCAGCGCGACCACGATGAATTTTGGCAAATACACGCTGTGGTTTTTCTTGACCTGAAACGTAAAAATTGTGTGCCCGAAATAAGAGACAAATACAGCAACGCTAAACCCTAAAAAGTTTGCGAATAATGCCGGAAGTTCAACAACGCCTTCGGCGATAAGGGCAACCGTTACGTGGGTCAAAGTCGCTGCAACACCAACCCCGAGAAATTTAACAATTTGGCGAATAATCAATTTGGCACCCTATTCTTCTGCACCATGAAATGAGTGCACGATATAAAGCGGGCGCGCCCTTACTTCGGTGTAAATTCGGCCTACATATTCGCCGATAATACCAATCGCAAACAGATTTAATCCACCGAAAAGTAGAATTAAGATGACGGTTGAGGCGTAACCAGGGGTGTCGACGCCAAGAATGACGGTTTTAAAGAAAATAAGCGCGGCGTAGAAAAATGATCCAACTGATACAATACTGCCGACGTAGCTCCACATTCTTAGGGGGGTGGTGGACGCCGAAAATATCCCGTCGAGTGCAAAATTCCACAATTTCCAATAGCCCATAGTGGTTTCACCGGTTGTTCGTGCGGGGCGTTCATAGGTTACTTCGTCTGTCTCAAAACCAACCCAACTGAACAATGCCTTGTTGAAACGCGCCCGTTCCCCAAGCGAACAAACAATATCGACGACTTTGCGATCCAATAGACGGAAATCTCCGACATTTGCCGGAATTGGCTGGTCGGCAAGCATATTGAACACGGAATAAAAGGCGTTCGCAGAAATCCGCTTGGCTTTGGTATCTTGGGATCGATCGATGCGCCGCGCATTAACGACCCGCGCTCCGGCGCGCCATTTTTCGACCATTTCAGCGATAAGTTCGGGGGGATCTTGCAGGTCAACATCCATCGGAATGGCCGCGTCGCCGCGCGCGTACTCCAAACCTGCAGATAGAGCGGAATCCTTGCCGAAATTCCGCGACAGGTTCAAAAGGCGGACATGTTTATTTTCTTCTATCAGCGTTTTAATTGCGAATTCGGTGGCGTCGGAACTGCCGTCATTCACAAACAAAATTTCATAGTCGATCGAAGGGGTTACATCGGAAATTGCTGCCTCAAGGCGGGTAATAAATGGTGTAATTCCATCCTGTTCATTGAAAACAGGTACGATGATGGATAATAAATTTCCGGAATTTGACCCGCGAGATTTCGAAGGGTGTTCCGATACAGAAAAGTCGGTTTTCATATGCGCTCACTCGTTTTTGTCAGGCGTTGAACAAAGATGTATCTGGTCGCGCGCGTTTTCTCAAGTTTTCTAAGATGTTAAGAAAAGCTTGGCGGGAAAAGGGACGTTTATACCTGACATTTCGTCAACCTGACATGGTGCACGCGATTTGTGCAATGAAATTCGAACGAAGGTTACGAGTTGGTAACTATTGGACCCTAAAACGATATGTTGAAACTGTTTTGGAGTATCCAAGTATGGTCGCCGCAAGAATTGTAGGCATCCTGTTATTATTGTCACCGACATTTTCCTTTGCGCAGGAAAGTAGCGAATCCGCGTATTGTAATGGTGCAGCGGTTCAAGCCGCAACGGACGCATTCATGCCGCCCGATGTGTTGCTGGCGCTGACATTGGTTGAAACCGGACGCAGCCGGAATGGCAGTTTTACCCCCTGGCCATGGACCGTAAATATGGAGGGGAAGGGGCATTGGTTTGATACCCGTGCCGAAGCCGTCCAATTCGTAACCGATAGTTATGCGGCGGGCGCACGAAGTTTCGACATTGGGTGTTTCCAGATTAATCACAAATGGCACGGCGATGCATTTACGTCATTCAACCAGATGTTCGAGCCGTTAGATAACGCAGCTTATGCCGCAAAGTTCATGACCGATTTGTTCAATGAAGGTGGGTCGTGGTCGTGGGCGGCGGGTGCGTATCATTCAAGGACCGTGTCGTTAGCCAGCAAATACCGCACACGGTTCGATCGAATTGTCGCAAATTTACCCAGCAGTTCGACAGACCTAGATTTACCAGTATTAATCGCGCGGGCGGATACCACGGCAACAGTTGTCCGTCTTTCCACTTGGAGCCCGATTCAAGCGATGGATTCGCCCATAGTCCCCGTTGTGAACGGCAGTCTTGCAGGTGGTCTATTGCTGAATTCAGGCAGCGCTTTGATCCGCTCGCCAAACGGAGGCTTGTTCTGAACAATGCTTAAGAATTTCACGATCGCTTCCTTGTTCCAACCTACCGTTTTGCTTTCGCTGGCCCTGATGGCGGTGATTGTCATGATGATTTTGCCTATGCCCGCTTGGGTGCTGGACCTTGGGTTGGCGGTCAGTTTTGGCCTTGCGATCCTGATTTTCACAATCACCCTGTTCATCGAACGTCCGCTTGATTTCTCCTCGTTTCCGACGATCTTGTTGGCCAGCCTGATGCTGCGGCTTTCACTTAATGTCTCCTCGACCAAACTGATTATTGGCGAGGGTCATACTGGCCCCGGCGCCGCTGGTGAAGTTATCGAAGGCTTCGCGATGTTTGTCATGGGCGGCTCGGTTTTTCTGGGACTTGTGGTCTTTAGTGTGCTTTTGATCGTCAATTTTATCGTGATCACCAAGGGTGCTGGACGTATGGCCGAAGTTGGCGCGCGCTTTGCTCTTGATGCTATGCCTGGCAAACAGTTGGCAATTGACAGCGACATGGCCGCAGGCGCGATTGACCATGTTGAGGCTAAACGACGTCGGAAAATTGAACAAGAAGAAACCACGTTTTTCGGGTCGCTGGACGGCGCATCGAAATTTGTCAAAGGTGATGCAATTGCTGGCCTATTGATAACCATGCTCAATCTGGTGATGGGGTTGGCCATGGGGATATTCATGCATGGTATGCCACTGGCAGAAGCATTCGAATCCTATACAATTCTAACGGTAGGTGATGGCTTGGTAAGCCAAATCCCATCGGTGATTATTTCGATTGCAACGGCCCTTTTGCTA
This sequence comes from uncultured Rhodobacterales bacterium, assembly GCA_964649035.1. Classification (GTDB taxonomy): domain Bacteria; phylum Pseudomonadota; class Alphaproteobacteria; order Rhodobacterales; family Rhodobacteraceae; genus NORP23. Next base: position 33,653 of record CAZYMT010000007.1, on the reverse strand, counting down.
TCCAAAGGTGGCGCGCATGGATCAACAGACAAGACACTAATTATTCAATTGGGAGGATATCCTGCGGCACTAGCAACGGTCGCTGGTTTGATGGCAATGTTTGCGCTGATCCCCGGTTTGCCATTCCTACCCTTCATGATCGGCGCATGTATTCTCGGCGGGAGCGCTTGGTTAGCCTATCGTGCTAAAGTCGCGCGGGAAAACCAGGTCGCAACCACATCCATAGAACCCACTGAAGGGCCCAAACAGAAGACACTTGGGGATTTGCTCGACCTTGACGAAATACATATCGAATTTGCGTCGGATCTTGTGCAAACCGTGATGGATCAAGCCACAGGTCTGGACACACGAATTGTGAATATGCGGAACCATATTGCATCTACTTACGGATTGATCATTCCTGAAATTCGATTGACGGATTCACCGATGCTAGGGAATGGGGAATACGCGATCCGCATTCAAGGCGTCGAGGTTGCGCGATCCGAAATTGAAACCGGCAAAGTTCTGGCCCTTTTAAACGACCCCACGACGCCACCGCCAGAGGGTCGCGACGTTAAGGAACCGGTTTATGGTGCACCAGCGCGCTGGATTGATCCGTCCCTACAAGAAGAGGCGTCGATGCTGGGCCTGTCCGTCGTAACCCCCACCGAGGTTGTGGCGACACATCTATTGGAGGTTATTAAACAGAACTTCGCACGTTTATTCTCGCGCCGTGCGTTACGAAAACTGCTCGATGAATTTGTGTCGGTAACCGATCCGGCCCGTGCCGAGGCAAATCGCAGGGTTCTGGACGAACTTGTCCCCGACAAAGTGCCCGTCGATATTCTGCATGCTGTCTTGCGGTTACTGCTTGATGAACGGGTTTCCATTCGAAATCTGCCTTTGATTATGGAATCAATCGCGGAAGTCACGGGGTATCTAAAGGGTATCGAGGCTATTAGTGAACATGTCCGTCATCGTCTTGGCTTTCAAATTGTGGCAGAATTGCAAGAAGAAGATGGTGCATTGCCTCTCATACAACTAAATTCGGACTGGGAAGATCTGTTCCAGCAACATCAGATAGAAGGCGAAAGCGGTGCTGTCGATGTGGCCTTGCCGCCAGACGAATTTAACCGGCTGGCCGAAGCCGTGGCGGAAAAAGTTGCAAAAGCCGGCGAGAATGGACGGTATCCCGCAATTGTCACTTCCACACGGCGACGTAGGTTTTTGCACACTGTTCTTACGTCAAAAGGTATCCGAAATCCGGTATTCTCGTTCGAGGAAATTGGCGCGAATTCGAAACCCGCACTGGTTGGCGTCGCCTAAATGGAAGCGCTGGTCGAACTGCTGGATTTTAGCGAGCCAGCCTTCACAGGCGCTGTTCTGGTGTTGATGCGGGTTGGGGCTGTTACCTCACTGCTGCCCGGATTTGGTGAACAAAGTATCCCGATGAAGATCCGGTTATTGGTTGCATTGGCGTTCACTGCAATCGTATGGCCTGTTGTTTCGCCGACCTTGGCCATTCCGATGTCCGACTTGCCGCTAACGATGGTGAAGGAGGCGATGATCGGATTGATGATTGGTATCTCCATTCGCATTTTGGTTATGGCTCTACAACTTGCGGGTTCGATAGCGGCGCAAAGCACCTCGATTTCGCAAGTTGCAGGGGCCGGTGCTACGCCCGATCCTATGCCTGCGGTTGGTAATCTGCTGGTGATGACGGGGTTGGCGCTGGTTCTGGTGTCGGGGCTACATATCAAGGCGGCCAGCGCGATGATCGAATCCTACAATATACTGCCGGTTGGAACATTACCCGCAGGCAGCGATGTTGCATCATGGGGGACAGCCCATGTTTCGGCGGCTTTTGCTTTGGCACTGTCATTAGCGGCACCATTTGTTGTTGCTTCTTTTGCTTATAATGTGGGGTTGGGCGCTATTAACCGTGCAATGCCATCGTTGATGGTGGCATTCATTGGTGCGCCAGCAATCACCGCAGGCGCGATACTTTTATTGCTGCTAGCGGCCCCGACGATGCTAATATTCTGGAACGAGCACATGAATGCGGTACTGGCGAACCCGCTTGGAATGCCCTGATGGCCGAAGATGACAGCAGTGAAGAAAAAACCCTAGACCCGACGCCGGGGAAAATTGAAAAGGCGCGAAAAAAGGGTGATATTGCCAAATCGGCAGATATCAACGTGGCTGCAGCTTATTTGGGTTTGCTGGTCGCGTGTTTGGGGGCGGGTTCTTTTGCGGTTACTGGTGCAGCGCAGTCATTATCCATATTTCTATCCTCGCCGGATCTGTTGGCTGAGCAAATCCTCGGCCCAGGGGGGTTGATGATGTCAGCGCGTATATTCGGTAGCGCGGTGGCCCCGATGCTCCCTATTTTTATACTGCCATTCATTGCCGTTATTCTGTCCCTGTTTATCCAGCGTGGTATTGTTTTTGCACCAGAAAAACTGCTGCCCAAGCTAAACCGAATTTCGCCAATTTCTGGTGCAAAGAACAAGTTCGGGTTTTCTGGACTGGTTGAGTTCGGCAAGACCTTCATCAAAATGACGGCGGTTTCGCTAATTGTATATTTCTACCTTAAGGGCAAATTTAGTGAAATTGTCGGTCTGGCGCGGTCTAATCCTGTTACGCTGGTAAATGCATTATTCGAAGTATTTATTGACCTTTTGACGCTGATTTGTGTGTTGGCAATTCTGGTAGGTGTGGGTGATTTGTTGTGGCAAAAATTTAACCATCAAAAGAAATTGCGGATGTCGTTCCAGGAAATGAAAGACGAGAATAAGGATGCCGAAGGCGACCCACATACCAAGGCGCAGCGCCGTCAACGTGGCCGTGAGATAGCGACAAACCGAATGCTGCTAGAAGTTCCCAGCGCAGACGTGATTGTTGTTAACCCGACGCATTATGCTGTCGCCCTGAAATGGAGCAAAGCGCCTGGATCCGCGCCACTTTGTGTTGCCAAGGGTGAAGACGAAATCGCTGCACGCATTCGCGAAATCGCCAACGAGGCGGGTATTCCAATCCATAGCGATCCGCCCACTGCCCGCGCCATCCACGCAACGGTCAAGGTTGGGCATGAAATCAAGCCGGAGCAATATAAAGCCATTGCTGCGGCCCTTCGATTTGCCGACATAATGCGAAAAAAAGCGCGTGACAGGATCAGTAAATGACGCCCGCCGAAATAGAAAAACTTCAGTCGTTAGCAGAGCAAGGCAAAGCGAGAGATTTGGCGATTTACGCTGGTTTCGTGCAGAAACTGCAGGTCGCACAGCAGGAAATCGATGATCTGCATGAGCAATATAAGGCGCATTCTAAATCAACAAACATTGTAGTTGTGGCCCGCTGGCAAGCGTGGGCCGAAGGGGAAAACCGACGCCTAAATGAACAGGCGCACGCAATTGACACTGACAAAGAACTGGCGCGGAAAGTCGCGATTAAATCTGCGGCCAAGGTGCAAGCGTTGGAGTATTTGTTGAAAGACGCCAAGAAAGCAGAAATTGTCCTTCGTCGTCGCCGTGCCGAACAAAATGGTATGCCCTCGGATGTTTAATCCAACCTGTCTACGGTATTTCCAAAAAATAAACGGCATTGGCAGAATGTCCGCGACCGTCAATCACTGATACACGGACAAACCCTTGGCCTTCGGGTCGCCAGATAGTTTGGTGCTCGAATGGTGACGTGTTTTGGGGCGTTCCGTTGATGATCCATGTGAATGGCGGGGTGCCGTTTCTGAGTTTGATGATTAGCGCATCTTCTGATCCCAACACCACTTGTGCGCCATCCGGTGGATAGGAAATTTGTGGGTAATTCTGCGTGTCTTCAATGCTTTGTCCGCGCGAACGGAATATTTGCAAGGGTGACGGCAATTCCGAATGTGTGACCGTCAGTGTTGATCGCGGTGCGACGGGCAGCAGGTCTGGTTCAGATTTCAAGTGTGAAAATGCGTCAAATAAAATCGGCGCGGCGGTCTTTAGACCTTGGATGCCGGGCACGGCTGTTCCGTCGGGGCGGCCTAACCAAACGCCAATAACGTGCCTGCCGTCAAATCCAATCGCCCAAGCGTCGCGGTGGCCATAAGAGGTTCCGGTTTTGAATGCGATGTTGTTGATCAATCCGGTTTCTGGCGGAGGTGAACCCGCTAGAATGTCACCAATATACCATGCGGCGGTCGGGGATAGGACAGGATTGCCCAAGGTGCTGCCTTCGCGGGTGTTAGAAAGAGTGATAGGTTCACCGCCCCGTGCAATGGCCACATAAAGGCTGACCAGATCATGCAAACTTACCCCCAAGCCACCCAGTGCAATGGCCAATCCGGGTCGATCCCCGGGAGGGAGTTGCGGATGGGCGCCTGCGCGACGAAGGCGGTTCATGAAATGGGCCGGGCCTATGGCATCCAACGTAGCAACGGCGGGAATGTTCAGAGAAAGTTGCAGCGCGGTGCGTATATGCACCGTACCACGATAGGTGCGGTCGAAATTGGTGGGGGTGTATCCGTTGAAACTGGTCGGACGATCCTCGATCAAGGTTTCGGGATGGGCGAGGCCAGCCTCGAAAGCTAGACCGTAAATCAGCGGTTTCAGGGTTGATCCGGGGGACCGAATAGCCCGTGTCATATCGACAAACCCGTGCCTGTTCATGTCAAAAAAGTTAGAAGACCCAAGCGAAGCAAGGATTTCGCCAGTCTGATGATTCACCACAATTATTGCCCCGGACAGGTTGCGATTTTCCTGCGAAACGCTGCTTTGCAACATGGTTTCAAGCGAAGTTTGAAGATTGCGATCCAGCGTTGTTTTGTGGATTTGCACATCGGGAAATTCCCGAAGCAGTCTGTCAGCCAAATGCGGGGCAAGGATCGGAAACGGAATGCGCACGCTCGGGACGGTTTCGCCATATGCTGCGGTTACCTCGTCTTCGGGTAAAACGCCGGCACCAATCATACGGGTTAAAACGCGGTCGCGCGCAATACGGGCGGCATAGGTATTGCGGTCAGGGCGGCGCGAGGTGGGGGCCTGTGGCAAGGCCACCATTAGCGCAGCTTGCGCGGGCGTTAAACGTCGCGGTTCCTTGCCAAAGTATGTTAGGCTGGCGGCACGAACCCCTTCGATATTTCCGCCCATCGGGGCGAGATTTAGATAAAGGTTCAGGATTTCTTCTTTGCTGATTTGCCGTTCCAACGCTAGGGCGACACGAAGCTGGCGGAATTTGGCAGGCCATTGCCCTGTTTCGCCATCCTCCAACAATCGCGCGACTTGCATGGTAAGGGTTGAGCCACCCGAAATGACCCTTCGGTTCCACAATGCTTGGCCGACTGCGCGCAGCACCGCGCGCGGGTCTACACCGTTATGGTCAAAGAAACGTTTATCTTCAAACGCGACTAATTGATCTATGTAATCAGGGTCAACTTGATCGAGCGTAAGGGGCAAACGCCACCGACCATCGGCCACAGAATAGGCGCGCAACAACGTGCCATTACGATCCAGAACGGTAATCGAACCCTCAACGTTAAGATCGGGAAGTTCCGTTCGCGCAACCCATTGATCAAATGCAAACCAGCCCAGTAACACGATGCCAAGGCTGGCAGCCGCAAGTCTGCTTATCCAATGTTTCACTCAGCGACGATCGTGATCCGGCCTTGTGCCGTTCGGGCACGAAGGTCGGGGCGATACATATCCTCGACACTGGCGGCAGGTTGCATGAATTCTCCGGGGGAAATTGCGCGGACGATGTAGGCCAGTTGGAAGCTTTTCTGGGTTTGCCAATCGACGGCAGCTAAAAAACGATCCTCGCGGAATTCGGTATGCTGCGCCGAATTGTCCAGCTCCAACCAATCGAGCGACGATATATCGCCAGCGCGCAACAAATGCGGATTGTCAATTTCGAAACCTGCTGGCAAGGGATCCGACACCATCAGGCGGCCCCGTAATTTACGCTCCGGTGTCACCCGCAACAAGACAACTAGGCGGGTATTTTGGATGATATTGTCCAAATCAACCTCTTCACCTTCAAGCGTGTAAAGTGTGCGTTCAATCCGATAACCGTTACTTGTGGCTGGCATATTATCCGTTGGGATACCAATTGTTGTCAGCACGCCGTCGATTTCGCTACCACCATTATTTTGAACAATCATCGGTGCGGCAATCAAATCAATCTCCGAAATTCGACGCACAGGTGTGGTGCCGATTGCGACGCCATCAATGGTAACCTGATTGGCGTCGGCATTTTTGAACGCCGCATGAACCGCGAGCAGTGACCATGTGGTGTCTTGTGTGGACAACCAGCGACGGTTTCGCAGTTGCCTGGAAACACGCCGAGCCAGACTAGTTTGATCTACAGCATCCGTCCTGGATTCCGCTGCCAAGGCGATCACAGCTGCTATGTCGCGAACATGCGAGCCATAATCATACCGCCAACCTGTGTCGTCTTCTGAATATTTTACGATACGGTTTTCCGCGGATCTGAATAAACGGTCTGCGCGTTCCTGATCACCGTAATAGGCCAGCGCTGCGGCCAATTGTGCCAGCGCCATCGGTGTCGCAAAATCCTTGCGTTTCACGTCGGCATAATACCGTAAATCGCCAATGCTAGCGCGACCTTCACGGGCAAGAACCATTAATGCGTAAGCAATATCACGACCATCATCTTCAAAATCAGCGGCGTAGTTCAGTTCATTTTGCAGGTTGGTCAGCGCATTTTCAAATGCGACGGTCGGGACATCATACCCAAGCGCGTGGGCGCGGCTTAAGAAATCGGTTACGTACGCGTCCAACCATAAATCGCCGCTTCGAGGGCGCCATAATCCAAATGAGCCTCCACTGGTTTGGCGGGTAAGAATTGTGGTGATCGCATCGTTAATTCGCGCCGTCATATCATGCGTATCAATGTCTAGAACCTCGGCAACTTCGCCAAAATACAGTAGCGGCAGGGCCTTCGAGGTTACTTGTTCTGTGCAGCCATATGGATAACGGTTCAGACGATCTAGTAGCGACGGTGCATCAATGCTGGCCAACGTACCCATTGTCAAAATCGCGGTACTGCTTCCGGGTTGATACCCTGAAAATATGTCCGGACTAATTTCAAATATTCCGCCATTTGCCGACAGCGGAATCCGGTGCTGGCGTGATGTTGGCGGTGTGTTGTTCCGGATATCTATTGCCAGATGTTTGGCCAATTCCTGACCATCCGGCGTGGTCAGCGTGATCTCGATTTCGCCCCGCCCGATTTGATCAGCACGAATTGGAATCTCGATAAATTCATGCTCATTTTCGGTTAGATTGAAACTGTACTCGCTTTGATTGGACATCAATTCCAACGTTCCTGCCGCCGAAATTTCAACGGTAACATCCCCTGTTGAACCTGTTGCGTGCGTAAGTTCGATCAGAATGCGGCTTTGGTCATTTGGTGCCAAAAATCTTGGCATGGCTGTGGTCAAAACAATTGGATCACGGACCAGAATATCCTGTTCAGCCTGCCCGACACCCTTGTCGGACCAAACGACGGCCATAAGGCGAACGGTGCCGTTGAATTCTGGCATATCGAAACTGGTTCGAACATATCCATCCGCACCCATCGTCAGCATTCCGCTGAATTGCGCCAATAATTCCTGGGTTGGAGGTGGCGCGCTGGCACGGGCCAAGGCACCGTCACCACCAGACCGCAACGTCCCGCGAGTGCCGAGCGAGCCATCAATAAGTCGTCCATAAAGGTCGTGAAGGTCCATGCCCAAACGATGCTGACCGAAATAATGGTCGCTGGGATCAGGGGATTGAAATCCGGTTAGATTCAGAATGCCAAGGTCAACAGCTGCAATTGTGGCATATACTGTCTGACCAGCGATACCGCCATCAATTTTTAGGGCTACATCCATGGTTTCACGTGGCGTTGCCTCAACCGGCATGTCGAAGTTGGCGTTTAGCGCGCGTTCGCCTGGGTCAATTTGTGCGTAGGCCAGACCAATTGCCCGCGATGGATTTTGGCCCGTTTCGGCATTCATCGGGCGGATAAGGGTTGCCGTCACATACGCGCCACTTCCCCAGTTCTCGTTAACTTCAAGGTCAATCGTGCTCTCGCCAGCGGTGACTTCAACGGCTTGCATATCGATCAGATGGTTCGACATCACACGGATCAGGGCCACGCCATCATAACGGGCATCAAGATGTAATTTTGCGGTATCGCCAATGGCATAAGCGTCCTTATCAAGGCCAACCTGTAATAAATCCGGCGTATCCGAGGTGCTGTTCGAGGACCAGTATCCTGCATAAAAGACAAGGGACGCAGCGGTATAGTCGCTATCGAGCGCGACCAGTTTCAGCTCATACTGTCCCCAATCAACAACGGTTTCGATCCGCGTCAACGCATCTGCGGTTAATGTGATCTCACCACTATCGATACGCGTGCGTTTGGTGATCGGTTCCCAATGCCAACGCCCATCGAGGCGATACCATTGATAGCGACGATTAATGCGGGACAAGGTCCAGCCAACGCGCGGCAGTTCTGCCCGCTCGCCGTCGTTACCAATTGTGATGACTTCGAAGCGAACTAACGCGCCTTCTTCTACGCTATAGTCAAATAGGGGTTTGATCCCGATCAGCTGGCCTGCCGGTGCAACAGGGCGGATTATTGAGCGCTCGACAGGGCGACCTGATCCGTCTGCGATCCGCATGGTTGTGCGCATTTGCATTGGCCGCGTTGCCGATGTCATAGATGGAAGGGTTAAGGCGAAAGTTGCCGCACCGTTTTCGTCAGTTTGTTCGGAATCAAAGCTGTTATAGCCCTCAACGAACTCCTCGTCCTCCAGCCCGAATGCATATTTTGGATAGGCCGAAATGCGTCGCGCTTGGGTTATTTGAACTTCGCCTTCGATGGAAAGGTCGGCTGCTGGCGCGCCGTATAGATAGTTGGCAACAACCGAAATTTCGGGAGTTTCAGTCAGGGAGAATGCGCGATCTTCCATGTCCATTTCGAAATCAATCCGTTCAGGCACGAAGTCTTCGACCAAGAAAGTTGTGCGCGCCAAGGCGCTATCATCCACGTCTGCGTAAATTTGCATCGACCAAGTTCCGCGCTGGGATGTGGCCGGTAGATAGACATCATAGGCGTACCCGCCCTCATTTGCGCCAACAAGGAATTCACGCGAAAATTCAACGCCGTCTGGCCGTTTTACAATAGCCGTCAACGGTAGCGTGGGCAGGGCATCGGCGCTGTCGTTTCGCGCAAGGATTGTCGCATGAACGGTTTCATATGGGCGATACGCACCCCGTTCCGTTGTTAAAAATACGTCGATTGGTCCGGGTGATGCACTGCCTTCGACCCCGCGGTCCGACAAATCGAAACCGGCGTCGGTCAGGTCAAGGAAGGCGTAGTCTTCATCGCCATCAAAGACGGCAATTAACGCCGGAGCCATCCCGCCAGTGCCACTTGTCAGCCCAATCGGAAAATTCGCGTAGCCATTTTCGTCCGTCAGCAATTCGCCGAGAATTTCGTTATTTGAGGCGACCAAGCGCGCGGTAATATTCGCACGGGGCGCCGCGTCGGAAAGACCGCGTATAAACACATGCAATCCATCGGTTCCCTCAAGGGTTTCCAGCCCAAGATCTGTAACAATGAACCATTGGGTTGCGGCGTCTTCCCAATTCTCGTCTTGATCAGGGACGCGGGCGGTCATGGAATAAATACCCGGCTCGAAGCTAGCAATAGCGTCGCCAATTGGCAGCGCCGTAATTACATCGCTGTTTAATTGCAGCGCGATCTCAGCAATTCCGGACCAGACTTCGACGCCAGTTCGACGTGCGATCGTATTTTCACCGTAATAGTCGAGATTGCTGTTCACGACGTTATTTCGTATGGCCTCGATCATGCCACGATCACCGATACGATGGATTTTTACCTCGGCGGTTTCGGTGTTCACTGACACAAGCGGGATTGTTGCATCAACAGATTTGGGCAGTACATATGCGCTTCCGGTGAAACGGACTAGTGGGTCGCGGTCGCCAACATATACTTCCAAATCTACGGATTTGTGCAAGGTTTCGCCACTGGCCGATGGTAAGCCTGCGCGGATGGTGAACATGTAACGTTTGCCATGTTCGACACCTTCGATGCAAAGTTGTTTGTCCGTTGCTGTGACGGGCAATTCACCTGACTGAATACGTATAAAACTAGTGTAATCCACACCCGTTTCTATCAAAGTTTCCGTAAAGGTCAGGCAGATTTGTGGATCCACCGAATTGTTGTTAACTTGATGGTCCTTAACGCGAAATCCGTATAGGCCAATCACACGGTCCAGCGCGTCCGACGTTTGTTGCGAACCATCGAGTGATTGCGCCAGGCGCAATGTCGGAATTGTTTGCCGCTTAAAATTATGGAATTCCAGCGTTGCTGCGATGATGACCAATGCCTCTGCCATGTCGGCATCCGTATCCGCATAAAAATAAGCATTCACGGCCATATTTGCAGTCCAGCGATTCCAGCGGCTGCGTTCGTCACTGTGCCTTTTAGCCAAATTCTGCGCAAGATGTGCAAGCTTTAACCAGCCCTCAGGCGAATGCGAAAGCGTTTGGAGCTTTAGATTCCAAAAGAAAACTTCGCGGCCGTTATTTTCACCTGCCCAGTAATCTATGCCAGATAGAATACCTTCTTCATCTTCGAACCCTTGTTGCAATGCTTCTTCACGCCCAAGATGCGCGACGCTGGTTTTTGCGCGCCAGATATATTCTGTTGGCAAAAATGACAGATCTGATGCCCGTTCAACACCGCGTTCAACGACGTTTTGCGGCAAGTCGAAATATTCAATTGATAGCGCACCCACAAATGGCACGCGATCCGTCACGTCGGTTTTCAGAAAACAAGCGCCTTTGTTTTCGTTAAATGTAATGGCTTTGCACTGCGCATCATCAAGACAAGCATTTTCGCAAATTCCAATATTGGTTTCAAAAATTGACCGGATGTCGCCACCATAAAAATCCATGTCTTCATAGCCAACGCTGCGTTGCGGGGGGATAGGATTTTCTTGCGAAAACACCGTAAGTGGCAGAATAAATAAGGAAAAACTGGCAACAACTGGCAGAACTATACGGCGCATCATGAACGAATCCTCTACGATATTAGAATACGGGCAGACTATATCACTTAATCGTTAGAACCGTGAGGAAACTCACATTAGTTCTCTTCAAGGTAAGATAAATTGACCAAACGGTAGACAAAAACGGGAGGCTATCAGCCAAAGTTTGCCTGCTGCAGCGGGGGAGTATGTTTTGTATGCCCGTGGAAAAAGGGGACCCCTCCCGGCCCCTTTTTCATTTTTCCGTATCTAGAACTTTGCGTAACAAGCCAAAACAATTATACATATCAGCGAAGAGTAGAAACGGGATGTCCTTAATGGTTGAAATAAAGCTTAATTCGTTGAAAAATGTCCGGTTATTTGCACATTTGAGCACTGAACAAATCGAGGCAATCAGTCAACTTTGTGAATGGCAGCATCTGGGTAAAGGTGCGGTGGTTCTTAGCGAAGAAGACGACACAAACGCTGTGTTTTTTATCGCGAGCGGTGCCGTTAACGTCAAAAGTTTTTCGGCTGACGGCAAGGAAGTCAGCTATTCAGAAATCCCCGCAGGAGAGATTTTCGGCGAGTTTTCCGCAATTGACGGTCGGCCACGATCTGCATTTGTGCAAACGGCCAAAGAAAGCCTTATTGGAAGCATGTCCTCCAAACAATTCCGTGATCTTGTCAGTAATACCCCGACGGTTGGCCTTAGACTGGTTGAACAGCTGGTCGCCAAGAACCGTCGTCTGTCCGAACGGATTTACGAATATAGCACCATGAGCGTCCGGCATCGGATTTGTACAGAATTATTGCGTCTGATTGATGCAAAAGACCCGGGCGCCAAATCCATTATGATTAATCCAGCCCCGTCGCATTACGAATTGTCGACCCGCCTAAGCACTCACCGCGAAGCCGTAAGCCGCGAGTTTTCTAAGCTCGCGGCGCAGGGTATTTTGGAAAGTGGGAGGCAAAAGCTGACAATTCTTGATGTGCCAGCTTTGCGCGATTTGGTTATGGACGAGCTTGCCTAGGCAGCGCTCACCATTCCGCCTGTGCTAGGGCCAGTTCAGCAGCAAAATCTGCGTCGGCCTGCATACGGGTGAAAATTTCCTCCGCTAAGCGCTGACCTGCCATGCTGTCACTGCGATAATGCAACCCCAGAACTTCGCGATTGCGGGCAATCCGTTCTGCCATATCATGATAGGGATTCCGTGACTGCGATCCCCCTGTGCCAAAAGCCGTGTGTGCCGTGGTCGATCGTGGCCCAACAATTGCAGACATCAAGCAGGCCAACAGTTTCGACTGGGTTGCGTGGCCACTTGGATAAGCAGCATGTTGCGGCGGATCAATTGGCGGCAATAGGGCCGGACAAACCTGATTTGGGCGCGGGCGCTGAAAATGGAATTTGAACTGCATGACGCTGGAAGTTGCGGCATTAAGACATACAGCAACCAATCGTGTGGTAACGGGATGTGTGTAGCGGTTGAAGTTCAAGATACCCGCGAAATATTCGTCTATAGTGGATGCCTGTGTCGTGGCTTCGCCCATAATGCCGTTGCGATATTCCAAAAGTGCAACGAGTTCTTTCAATTCATCATCGAACGCCGCACCTGTTGGTGCATCGGGAACAACCGGATGACCATCAGCCGCATTTTCACCTGGTGAAGGGACGAGATGCCCGTGCGTTCCCATAAATGCTGTCGCATAATTTGGTGGTGACCAGTGGTTAATCGTATGCGCCGGAAGTGGGTTGGTGAAATTCTCGTAAATCTCGTGCAAGGGTGCGTATTGGTTACCAACTGCGGCATCCACCACGGGATTTACGGGCGGCCATTCATTAGCAGGCCACGCCATGACGCCCGCACCGCTATCTGTATCGACAGATATGTATGTTGGCGAAATTCCGATTGCGCGAAAAGATGGCTGCGCGCCAGTGGCTGTCGGTGCGTTTGAGGCGTTGGATGCATTTGACGCGTTTGATGCGTTCGAAGCATTGGATGCGTTCGAGGCATTGGATGCGTTTTGCGTGTTAACTATTGAATTCATCGTAATTGTTCCCTCTTAGTTTCATCAAGCAAGCTTATTCCGGCACTCCAACCGCTTCAAAGTCGCGGAGGTATGTTTCCTTCATTTTATCTTGGAATGGACAGTTTTTCCGATATTTGGACAAGCAAAACAGCGGATTGATCTCTAATAGTTTCTGAGCGTGTACTTTGGCTTGCTCCAATTCGCCCAACTCTACACAGCAGACCAACAATTGTCTTAGGTTGGATGTGTAATTTGGATTTTCCGAATGGGATAGTTTTGCCCAAACATAGGCCTCTTCAAAATTTTCGCAGGAAATATATGCAAAGCTTAAAAAATCATAGAACTGGAATAACTCATAATCATTTGGCGAAAGCTCTAAGCCGCGTTTTGCGTGCGTCACGGCCTCTTCGCCCTTGCCAAGGTAAACTAATGTTGCACTTGAAAGCATCCAAACGATTGCATGGCTAGGACCAATTTGACGGGCACGGTCAAAATACACCAGCGCGGTTGTGAAATCCCGCTCCAAATAGGCTTTGACATGCCCGTAAGCCGCCAATGCGAGTGGGTTTTGCCGATCAATTCCGACGGCTCTTGTTGCTAGCTCAATCGCTTTATCGATGTCAGCCTGTCGGTCTTCGGACCAATTTTGTCCGATGTTCACACTGTACCACCTTACAGCCCAAGCGATCGGCAGTACGAAACTTGGATCCAACTCCATCGCGCGATCCAAGTTTTCTTTTGCCTTAACAAAATCGTCTTTATCCAAAGTTTTCATTAAATCTAGTGCCCGCAAAGTGCATTGGTATGCGGTAAAATTATCAGCCGGTTTTCGCAATGCTCCCTCCAGTTCCAGTGCACGAACGTTTGGTGCAACGCGAGATACGATATTCCTGACTATATTGTCCTGAACGTCGAACAGCTCTCTGTGAGGAAACTCACACTTCTCGCCAAAAATTGTCTCTCCGCTTTCGGCATCTTCAAAAGATACGGTTAACCGCACATTTTCGCCGACTTGGCGGATGGTGCCTTGCAGGATGTAGCGTACAGATAGCAGGCGGGCGACGTCGCGTGGGTCAACGGTTTTCTTGGCGAATGCGATGGTTGATCCGCGGGCAATAACTTGCAGTTCTTTCAGGCCAGATAGCGAAAAAATGATGTCGTCGATGACGCCTTCGGCAAAATAGTCGTATTCGTCATTTTTGGTCAGGTTGCGAAACGGCAAGACTGCGATGCTGGGCAGCGGACTGTCATCGTCGCGCTTCACTGGTTCCGCATCGCTGAAGGTGAATTCGTATGTTTCGACGGGATATTTAAGGTTCTTGAAACTTAGCGGCCCAAGATAACGTATTTCTTCGTCGGTTTTCCCAAGGCGACTATGAACCGCCTCGGTAAACAAAATACCATCAGCTTGCGAGCGTTCCTGCAGGCGTTTTGCCGTGTTCACACCGTCACCGTAAATTTCACCATTATCGTGGATCACGTCGCAATAATGCAGCCCAAAGCGCATCGACAATCCCTGCCATTTCAATGCGGTATTCCCACGGTCTGCAATGATGGAGCGCCGAACATCAAGGCACCAACGCATTGCGCTCTCAACATCGGAAAAACTGACCAAACACCCGTCGCCCAGTGTCCGCATCATATTCGCGCCGAATTTTTTGCCGGCTGGTTGCAGGCAAGTATCCGCAAAGTTCATCCACATCGCATGGGTTGCGGCCTCGTTGCGAGCGCTTAATGCGGTGTAGCCAACCATATCGGCAAACACCACGCATAGTGCATTATTATTGATACCACCCAAGTTTCGCTACCCCGTAAGCTATCAGAAAAATAACGGTTTATTTTGCCGACACTAGTTTCAATATCGCGAGTATGTGATAATTGTCACATAGATCAAGAGAGAACAAGATTTACTTACGCGTAACTATTGAGGGGTAAGTTCATGCGGAATGTTAAGATATTTGGAGAAGTTCCTGAAAACTTCAAAAAATTTGAATCGGTGAAGTTCGAGCCAGTTGCGCAATGGCATTTTGTCGATAATTGCGAACATGCATCTAAAATCGACGATGATGAAGCACCCAGTTTTACGGCGCAGGTTCCGCTTGAAAACCTTGAGGCGTTTCAGGAAGAAATGTACTCGATCAATGATGGCGAAGAGAAGGTGGCTTTTGAAATGCCCCTTATCCAACTTAACGAAGGTCGCAGCACTGGTGCTGGTGGACGGTTCGGGACACGTCAACATGCATTAAATGGGCTTGGGATCAGTGTTGATCCCGACGCGGGGGATGACATCGGGATTGTCATCCTCGATGCTGGAATTAATCGCGACTATATCAAAAGCATTGCTGGTCCGGGGCGATATGGTGGTGGTTGGACAAACCAGCCCCCTGCAACCTCAACTGTTGGGCGGTTTGTTGATCCTCATATGCGGGCAGCCGACGTGCATGGGAACATGATCGTACGTAATGTTTTAAGTATCGCGCCCAAGGCAACTATTTACGATGCCCCGATTTTACCCCCCAAAGTCTACAGCTTACCGGATTTTTCGGCGGATGTTGTCGGCGCTTTGCGGGCCATTCGTCGAGTGATCAGAAATCGGGCTGGAAATCCAAGATTTCCACAGCATAAACACTGGATTTTGGTGAATGCATGGGCTGTTGCCACTAGTTTTGCGGCAACAGGGCAACCACGCTCGTATGTGGATAATCGTGATAACAAGATTAACAAGAACGTTATTCGGTTGGCTGATATGGACAATGTTGACGTGGTGTTTGCTGCTGGCAATGCCGGTATTTTCCAGCCTGACCCTTTCTCTGGCCCTTATGATCGTGGACATGGGCACAGCATTTGGGGGGCTAATGGTCTTGAAGAAGTGTTCACCATTGGTGCAATCCGGACCGATGGGATTTCAATCGGTAAGTCGTCGCAAGGGCCATCACTGACCAGCCTTACGACATCCGGGAAGGGTGCAAACCAAAAACCGGACCTTTGCACGCCAAGCTGGTTTGGCGAAAACTATGATCCGTCGATCTTGAACACGGGAACATCCGCATCTTGCGGTATTTTTGCGGGTCTATTGGCGCAGGTTCGGACGGCCACACCGGGCACGGCTTCTGCCGTAGTGAAGGCTGATATGATCAGTGGCGCAAAAGGCGACGGTGAATGGCGAGCGCAGACCGGATACGGGGTGCCAGCCTAGATTGCCATTGAATGTTTCGCGGCAGAAGTGTGATAGGCGTCAAGTTCGCAAGCAATTAGGCGTGTGAGGTGGAAACCTTCATCCTTGATCGTTAATTTTTTACCGTCGAAATCTACGAACCCTGCGAAAAGGTCTGTTATCCGTGTCAAATCCGGCAGGATTATATCTGCCATGCCATCATATTCTACGTTAAGCGCGTCCATATCGATTTCAAAATTACACATCAAAGTTTCGATCGCTCTGGCGCGCAACTTGTCCTCTGCCGAAAGGGCTATTCCACGTACGGCGGACCAACGGTCGGCTTTGATCTCAGCCGCATAAGCGTTGGTTGTCACACGATTTTGGATATAGCCTTGCGGGAAACGAGAAATGGAAGATGCCCCAAGCCCAATTAATGCAACGCATGTGTCATCGGTATAGCCCTGAAAATTTCGCCGCATAAGTTTGTTTGCAGCTGCTATTGCCAATGAATCAGTGGGTTTTGCAAAATGATCAATGCCTAATGGTTGATATCCCGTAGTTGAGAAGACCTTGGAGGCGTGATTAAACAAATCGAAACGAGTTTGCGGATTTGGCAAACTATCCTCGGCAATCATCCTCTGGCGTTTAGCCATCCAGGGAACATGGGCATAGCCAAACAGCGCAATTCGGTCTGGATCAAGCGTAAGCACTTGTTGAATTGTTGCATCAAAACTGTCCAAGTTCTGATACGGAAGGCCATACACAATATCGGTATTTATCGAGTTGATCCCTCGATCCCGTAAGCCGCTGATCACTGAGCTGGTAATTTCAAAGCTTTGCAATCGCCCAATCGCCACCTGCACATCTGGATCGAAATCCTGAATGCCAACACTGGCTCGGTTCATACCAGCGGCGGCCAGCGCATCAAGTTTGGCATCGTCAATTGCCGTTGGGTCCATTTCAACCGAAAATTCCCAGTTTGGGTCGATTGGCGCGATTTTCCGTAACTCCGCCATCAATGATTCGATTTCGTCTGGGGGTAATATTGTTGGTGTTCCACCGCCCCAATGCATGCGACCAATCGAAACACCTTCCGGAACAGTCTCGGCAAGTTGGGCAATTTCCCTTTTTAAAACCTTCAGATAAGCGGCCACAGGCGAGAGGGTCTTTACGCCTTGCGTACGACAAGCACAGTACCAACAAAGGCGTTCACAAAACGGAATATGTACGTAAATGGACAGCTTTGCGCCTTTCGGCAGCGACTTTACCCACATGTCATAAGATGTTCCCGCGACCCCTTCATGAAACTGGGGGGCCGTCGGATAGCTGGTGTAGCGCGGCGCATTACGGGAAAATAACCCCGCATCGCTCAATTTTTTTATATCAAACATAACGGCAGATGGCCGTAGAAATATCGAACTTACCTTGATCTAGGTCAAGAAGCTGCGTTAGATGCAGTCGACAGCTTGGAGCCATTGATGACTTACGCCGCACGGATCACAAAAACGAATGCCAGATGCGGAGAATGCCCTATTCGGCATCGCGCCGTCTGTGCATATTGTGAGCCGCCTGAATTGGTGACGCTCGATGCCATTAAATCCTATAAAACTTATGCAGCTGGCGAAACGATTGCATGGGCTGGTGAAAAGGCGCAGGTGATCGGATCAGTGGTTTCCGGCGTTGCAACCTTATCACGAACTTTGCCTGATGGGCGACGTCAGATGGTTGGGTTGTTGTTGCCGTCGGATTTTGTTGGCAGGCCTGGACGCGAGAGCACGCCTTATGATGTGGTTGCCGTCAACGAGGTAACACTTTGCCAGTTTTCCAAATCCCAGTTTGAAAAGCTGGTGGCCACGACATCTACATTGGAACGCCGCCTTCTGGACATGACAATGGACGAACTGGACGCGGCACGTGAATGGATGTTGTTGTTGGGCCGTAAAACCGCGCGTGAAAAGATTGCCAGTCTGTTGGCAATTATGGCGCGACGTGACGCGGCGCTAAACATGCAAACAGTCAAGAATGGTTTGCGATTTGTCTTACCTTTAACGCGCGAAGCGATGGCTGATTATCTGGGATTGACGATTGAAACAGTTAGCCGACAGATTTCTGCGCTAAAGAAATCGGGCGTTATTATCCTTGAGGATGCTCGTCATGTAGTTGTGCCGGATTATGCTGTACTTCTTGATGAAGCAGGGGATGATTCCGATGGTGGCATGATCAGTTGATCTGCTGAAAAGGGGGCAGGTATCGCCCCCTTTAAGTTCATTTTGCCCTAGCTTTTTTAGGCAATAGATTGACATCGGTAATCGTGATGCCAGCAGTTTCTTCGACTGCGAAAAACACGGTTTGACCTGTGCTGATTGTCACCTCGGCAGGGCTAACCTTTTTCCCGACGATATGAACAAGCACCCCGTTTTCGAGGCTTTTCATAATCCGCTCAGCGCCTTTCCGGCCATCCGCAGTTTCATTGACGACGTTCACCACGCCCCCGATGCCGGAACCGTTGGCATCCGCCCACTCATAGCGCCCAGCTAAGCCGAAGGCATGGGTGTAAACCGCTTGATCCGTCAATGACGAGGAATCAAAGTTGGTTTTACCAATTGTTCCACGAACAGCAAAATTGGGCTGTTTGCGTTGCGCCTGATGGAACACCAAAGTGTCGCCTTCGTGGATGTCGATTTTGCTAAGATCAATCTGGAAATCGTTATCCTTGAAGTCCAGCGGAATAACATGTTGTTTTCCGGCATCACGGGTACTGCGCTGGTTTGCTGTCAGCGCTTTGACCTTTAGGTTCTTCGATTTCTCCTTATCCATCGGCAGAAACGCCGCCGAAGATTTCCGAACTTCGAGTGTGATGTCGTCTTTTGAGATGACCTTTTGGAAATAACAATTCTGCGGGCCAAGGTTTCTACTGTCTAATTGATACATGATATTGCTCCTTTCTTTGTGCTACGCGGGCGAAACATTGGCCGTCAGGACAAGCTCGTCTTCGTCGGATGATTGTACGGTGGCCGCAAGGCTATCGATGCGAATTTTCACCTCCGGGTCGTTAGCTCCGGCAGCTGGCAGAACCGTCTGAACTTGCGGTTGACGATATATTTCGAAACTTAGCCCCGAAAGGAATAGCCCCAATATTGGTCCCAGAAGCCCGGTGATCGCCGCCACGCCGATTGCAGCGCCGATAAGCGCTGTTGCTGTGGCTAGAATTGGACCAATGAAAGGTACCGCAAGCAATGCCAATGCCACCGCAGATGTTAATCCAACAAGGATCACCGCCGAAATCGCGTCGAGTTGCAGGTTTGGAATGCCGACAATCTGGATGTCGATCTTCCAGTCAGCACCAGAAGTGCTTGCCAAGGCACGGAAATCACTGGTGAAATTAACGCTGCCCGAATGGTTTATCGGCCCAATATTGATAGTCGGCCAATCAATGCAAATGCGCGGTGTGCATACGCGCCCGATAAACGGGATATTAATGCAAACACGTGGCAGACAAAAATCTGGCAATATGTCGCTAAGATCAATCGAGAAACCAATCCCCACGGTAAAATTCATCGATACATTTTGTAAGCGCACGACGTCTGGCGTACGCAAATCAACGGTTCCACCGGAAAAACCGGCGCTGGCGGTCCAGTTGGCATTAAAAGGTCCGAGGTTCCCGTTCCCAGAGCGCGATTGTGTTCCAAGCGCGCTTTGTGCCGCCGTTACTAGACTGGTTGACGTGTTTTCATCTACTGCGATTAGTATGTCATCCATAATTAATCTCCTTAAATAAAGTTGGCTGAAAGCTGCACTTGGTCATCCTGAATACGAGGACCGTCAGCGGGCACAATATTGCCAATTCCGATCCCAATGGCATCGTATGGAATGCGCATAGGTGCCAAAGCGGCTTGCAGCATCATCCGAATGATACATTCGATGATGGATTCAAGGCTATCGGGTGTGATGTCCTTGATTTCGACCTGATCAATATGAAGCCCAAGATCGATTGGACCACGATCAATACTACCGCTAGCGCAGACGACAAGATCCGTGTGAATCGGTTCGGATTTCGGATATTTTTTGTGTTCGTCGCCACGGCTGATTTTCTGAATGCAGGCCAAGGTCAAACGGACCTTGATTTGCATGGAAAACTGGTTGGGCAAAGGTGGCAAGTCGAACCCTTTAGTGTCGGGATACAAATCCAGAACGGGCCTTTCAAATTCCACCATATAGTTGATCCCGCCAGGGATATTTGGAAAAGCAATCGCCGGAACGGCGGTCGCAGACACAGTTGTTGATGGAACAAATAGCGGCGATCCAAACTTAAGATACCGTGGTCGCGCACTAAAAAATGCAGTAATAAAATCGTTAAATCCATCTTCGTGAACGGCAACAAATAGGCCATCCGATTGAGTTAAACTCATTTTCTCCTCCTGTTTAAGTTAGAGAATGGACTTTCATCTGCAGCGATTCTAAAATATGTGACTTTCCGCACGAAATCGGAAGAATGACGCGGATTAACTCACTCCGATTGATTTATGTCAAAGTTCGTTAATACAATCCGCGTACAAGGCTGAGAAATATGACGGGTGTGGTGTGTCTGCACCCCTCCAACAAGAAATGAGGGACCCATGTGGAATAGTGTCAAAGTGATTGTGTTGGGCTTTGTTGTCCTGTTCGCGGCGATGGCTGCGAATTTCGGACGTGATATCGCCTACCAGTTTCACGCGGTACTTATCGCGGCAGTAGCGGCATATGTTCTGGTCAAAGTGATCGGCGCGATTGGCGACAAGCCAAAGCCCAAGCAAACCGGCTATATGGATGATGTTATCCGTGCTGGTGTGATTGCCACGGCGGGTTGGGGTGTTACCGGATTTCTTGTGGGATGCTGGATCGCTTTTGAATTGGCGTTCCCTGCGCTGAATCTTGGCGAGCTATTCGGGCCTTTCGGAAATTTCGGGCGACTACGGCCCATCCACACTTCGGCAGTGATTTTCGCATTTGGGGGTAACGCCTTGATTGCAACGTCGTTTTACGTGGTGCAGCGCACCAGTGCGGCGCGGCTATTTGGTGGCAATCTGGCATGGTTCGTCTTCTGGGGGTATCAGCTATTTATCGTATTGGCGGCAACAGGTTACCTGCTGGGTGCCACGCAAAGCCGTGAATATGCAGAACCTGAATGGTATATCGACATTTGGCTGACCATCGTTTGGGTCGCCTATCTGGTCGTGTTCCTCGGGACTATCTTTAAGCGCAAAGAGCCGCATATCTACGTGGCCAACTGGTTCTATCTGGCCTTTATTGTCACTATCGCCATGTTGCATATCGTCAACAATCTGGCGGTGCCTGTGTCGTTCTTTGGTTCTAAATCCGTATCACTATTTTCGGGTGTGCAAGATGCGCTGACCCAGTGGTGGTACGGCCATAACGCCGTTGGGTTCTTCCTGACCGCTGGCTTCTTGGGCATGATGTACTATTTTGTGCCAAAACAGGCGAACCGGCCGATTTATTCTTATAAATTGTCGATCATTCACTTCTGGGCGCTGATTTTCCTTTATATTTGGGCTGGACCACACCATTTGCACTATACGGCGCTGCCGGATTGGGCGCAGACATTGGGTATGGTCTTCTCGATCATCCTTTGGATGCCTAGCTGGGGTGGTATGATCAACGGTCTGATGACGCTTTCGGGCGCTTGGGACAAATTGCGGACCGATCCGGTTCTACGGATGATGGTTGTGTCCATTGGTTTCTACGGCATGTCGACTTTTGAGGGTCCGATGATGGCCATCAAGGCCGTAAACTCCCTGTCGCATTACACCGATTGGACAATTGGGCACGTGCATTCAGGTGCGCTTGGCTGGAACGGTATGATCACGTTTGGGGCGCTATACTATCTGGTGCCAAAACTGTGGAACCGCGAGCGTCTATATAGTCTGCGTCTGGTTAGCTGGCATTTCTGGTTGGCGACTATCGGCATCGTTCTATACGCGTCCTCCATGTGGGTGACGGGCATTATGGAAGGCTTGATGTGGCGTGAAGTTGACGCGCAGGGCTTCTTGGTGAACTCGTTCGCTGACACGGTTGCCGCCAAGTTCCCAATGTATGTGGTACGCGGCACTGGTGGTCTGTTGTTCCTGACGGGCGCGATAATCATGTGTTTCAATCTTTGGAAAACTGCAACGGGGGCAGGGCAACCTGCCGCCAACGCAGTTCCAGCTGAGTAAGGGGCGAGAGAATGGGAATTCTAGACAAACATAAAGTCATCGAGAAGAATGCTAGCCTGTTGCTGGTCCTAAGCTTTGTAGTGGTTTCAATCGGTGGATTGGTGGAAATCGTACCGCTATTCTACCTCGAAAACACCATCGAGAAAGTGGAGGGGATGCGTCCCTATACACCTTTAGAACTGAGGGGGCGTGATGTTTACGTGCGTGAAGGATGTTACCTTTGCCACAGCCAAATGATCCGTCCGCTTCGTGACGAAGTGGAGCGCTACGGTCACTATTCGCTAGCGGCTGAATCCATGTATGATCACCCGTTTCAGTGGGGGTCAAAACGTACCGGTCCTGATGTGGCGCGGATAGGTGGACGATATTCGGATGAATGGCATCTGGATCACCTGCGCCATCCACAAGACGTTGTGCCAGAATCGATTATGCCATCCTATGCGTTCCTTGAAGATACCGTTCTTGACGGTGAACATGTTCGCGACTTGCTGCGTGCGCACCAGATTGTTGGGGTTCCGTATACCGATGAAATGCTCGAAATGGCCAAGGCTGATTTGAAGGCGCAGGCGGATCTCGATGCGGATTGGGATGGATTGCTGGAACGCTATCCAAAAGCGCAAACTCGCAATTTTGATGGCAACCACGAGTTGACCGAAATGGATGCGCTGATCGCGTATTTGCAAATGCTGGGAACGCTGGTTGATTTTTCAACCTTCGAACCCTCAGCCAGTCGATAGGAGCGCGATATGTACCATATTCTACGTGAACTCGCTGATAGCTGGGCGTTGCTGGCGCTGACGTTGATCTTTATCGGGATCGTGTTTTGGGCCTACCGCCCCGGCTCGAAGGCTTTGCATAAAGATATCGCCGATATCCCGTTTCGTAATGATGAGCTGGAGGACTAGAAATGGCCAGAAAACCCGTAAAAGAAAAGAAGGTCGTTGAAACCACAGGCCACGAATGGGACGGCATTACTGAGCTCGATAATCCCATGCCGCGTTGGTGGCTATGGACCCTGTATATGTGCATAGTTTGGGGCATTGGTTATATGATCGCTTACCCGGCATGGCCCCTGATTAATGGTGCTACCAAAGGTGTGCTTGGCTATTCCTCGCGCGGTGAAGTTGCCGCAGATATCGCATCGGTGAACGCGCAGAACGCGCCGCTGGATGCCAAGATTGTGGCTCTTGATCTGGCTGCAATCATCGATGATCCTGAGGTTGGCACTTACGCTGTTTCTGGTGGCGGCGCGGTTTTTCGGACCTTCTGTATTCAGTGCCACGGCGCTGGTGCACAGGGTGCCAAAGGCTATCCGAACCTATTGGATGACGACTGGCTTTGGGGCGGCGGTGTTGAAGCAATTTATAACACCGTCAGCCACGGTATCCGCGTCGAAGAGGACTACGACACCCGTTTCTCCGAAATGCCAGCATTTGGCGAGTTTCTTGAACACGAAGAAATCGACGCAGCCGCACAGTTTGTTATGTCGCTAACTGGCAACGCAACAGATGAAGCTCTCGTCGCTGCTGGTGCCGAAGTGTTTATTGACAACTGCGCCGCTTGTCACGGCGAAGAAGGCAAAGGCGACCGTGAGTTGGGTGCGCCAAATCTGACTGATGCAATCTGGTTGTTCGGAGGTGATCTGGAAACGATCACCGAAACAATTACTGCGCCTCGAAATGGTGTCATGCCTGCATGGTCCTTGCCAAACCGTTTGAGCGAAAGCCAAATTCGCCAAGTTGCGGTTTATGTTCATGAATTGGGTGGAGGCGAATAGCCTCCACACGAGACTTACCTAATTGGAGCGTGCCGTGAGCACAGATGTCCCAGAAACCCCGCCGAAACTTTATGCGGCGCGTGAACCCATTTTTCCGAAACGGGTAAGCGGTAAATTTCGACAGCTAAAATGGTGGCTGATGATTTTTACGCTGACGGTTTACTATGTCACACCGTGGCTACGCTGGGATCGTGGACCGAACTTGCCGGACCAGGCGGTACTGGTTGATCTGGCTGGTCGGCGTTTTTATATGCTCTGGATCGAAATTTGGCCGCACGAGTTTTATTTCGTGGCTGGGTTGTTGATTATGGCCGGCCTCGCCCTGTTTCTGTTTACGTCGGCTTTGGGGCGCGTTTGGTGTGGATATGCATGTCCACAAACCGTTTGGACAGACCTTTATATCCTCGTGGAACGTTGGATCGAAGGGGACCGGAACGCGCGTATTCGGTTGTTGAACCAGAAGTGGAATGCTCGAAAATGGCGGTTACGCCTGAGCAAGTGGTTCGTCTGGTTATTGATCGGTGTGGCAACGGGCGGTGCCTGGGTGTTTTATTTCGCCGATGCGCCAACCTTGCTGCGTGACCTTTTTACTGGGCAGGCGGCGTTTGTGGCCTACAGCTCCATCGTTATTTTGACCGCCACGACCTTCATTTTTGGTGGCTTCATGCGCGAGCAAATCTGCATTTACATGTGCCCATGGCCCCGCATCCAAGCCGCGATGATGGACGAGGACACGATGAGCGTCACCTACCGCGAATGGCGAGGAGAGCCGCGCGGAAAACACCGTAAGGCCGAGGGTGCAGACCTGTTGGGTGATTGCATCGATTGCAACGCCTGTGTTGCCGTGTGCCCTGTTGGCATCGATATCCGAGATGGGCAGCAATTGGAGTGTATCACTTGTGCGCTTTGCATTGACGCTTGCGATGACATTATGACCAAAATCGGCAAGCCAACTGGCTTGATCGATTATATGACCGCCAATGATGAACCGCTTGAACGCGAAGGAAATCCGCCGCGCAATATGTGGAAACACCTGATCCGCCCGCGCGTCATTATGTATGTGGTGCTTTTGGCTGCTGTTGGAATTGGCTTGTTGGTGGCGTTGTTTATCCGCCCCGAAATCGACGTTAATATTTCGCCGGTGCGCAATCCTGTCTTTATCACGCAATCTGATGGCACCATTCGCAATGCTTATGACGTTCGTTTGTTAAACAAACATGGCGAGGAACGCCCTTTCCACATTTCGGTTATTTCCCAGAATGATGATTCTGTGATAAGCATCGAACTACAAGGCTTGGACAGCTTCATTGTGATGGTTCCAGCCGACGCAACATTCAGCCAGCGCGTGTATCTGGACGCTGATCCAGATCAGCCAGCCTCAGGGCGGAACCGCACCGAGGTTCGTATCTGGGTCGAAGACATGACCAGTGGCGATTTGGCCAACGTCGACACGGTATTTAACGGGAGCGCGAAATGAGTGAACCTAAAGAACTGACAGGCCGCCATGTCCTGACCATTTTGATCTTGGCGTTCGGCACGATCATTGCCGTGAATATGTTGTTGATGGTGCAAGCTATCAGGACTTTTCCGGGGTTGGAGGTGAAAAATTCTTACGTTGCCTCGCAGGATTTCAATGACGCAGAGCGGGCACAATCAGCGCTGGGATGGACCCCTGTGGTGCGTTTTGCGGATGATCTGTTGGTGCTGACAATTACCGACAGTGATGGCACTTCTGTGTTCCCCGAAACCATAAATTTCAAGATTGGCCGCCCAACACATGGTCGCGATGATCTGGTGCTGACCTTGCTGCGCGAGGATCAGGGATATGTTGCTCCGGTGGCGCTCGGGAACGGGAAGTGGCGGATTTATCTGGATGCGGTTACGGCTGATGGCGCGGTATATTCCAAACATATGGAAGTGTTCGTGACGGACGGAAATGACTGAGAATCCCTCAATGGCGGCTTGTCCGGCGTGTGTTGCGATGCCAACGATTGTGACGGAAACGACCACGCGGTCGGACACATTGCGGCGTTTAGAATTTTCATTGCCGACGATACATTGCGCTGCCTGTATTAGTGGCGTCGAGACTGGTTTGACCAAATTACCTGAAATCAAAGGTGCGCGGGTGAATTTGACCCGTAAACGCGTGTCCGTGACCGTCGAGGATATCCCCGGGATTGAAGAGCGCCTTATTGGTCTATTGACCTCGTGGGGGTATCCCGCACAAGAACTTGACAGCGCAGTGTTGGACGCTGAAACAACCGACAAAGCTGGCCGTGATTTATTGGCGCGACTGGCAGTGGCGGGTTTTGCGGCGATGAATGTTATGCTGTTGTCGGTATCTGTTTGGTCCGGCGCCGAGGCCGCGACGCGCGATTTTCTGCATTGGGTTTCGGCGGCGATTGCTTTGCCAGCCGTGGCCTTCGCAGCTGTTCCGTTTTTTCGTAACGCGTGGACGGCGTTAAGTGTCGGGCATTTGAACATGGATGTGCCAATCTCACTGGCATTGATTTTAGCAAGCGCGGTTTCGTTGCTCGAAACAATTGAGGGTGGTGAACATGCATATTTTGACGCGGCCCTTTCGCTGACATTTTTCTTGCTTCTAGGGCGCTATCTAGATCATCGCACCCGTGCGGTTGCGCGATCGGCGGCGGCGGAATTGGCGGCGTTGGAGGTTCACAAAGCCGAACGGGTTACGGTTAATGGTGGCCGCGAAACCGTCCCGATGGACGCATTGCGTGAAGGCGATTTAATTAGTGTTTCGGTGGGTGCGCGTGTTCCAGTGGACGGCCGAATTATGGAAGGGCGAAGCGAACTTGATCCTTCGATGTTGACGGGTGAAACTATGCCAGAGGCCGTCGAACCGGGTGGTTATGCGATAGCGGGAATGTTGAATTTGACTGGCCCGCTGATTATTAGTGCAGAAAATATTGGCGAAGAGACTCTGCTGATGCAGATAACGCGGCTGGTCGAAGCTGCGGAAACCCTAAAAAATCGATATACTTCGCTGGCGGAAAAGGCGGCAAAAATATATGCGCCACTTGTTCATATTCTTTCGGCAGCGGCGTTTCTGTTCTGGGGTTTGTATAGCGGCGACTGGCGGTTGGCGACGAACATCGCGGCTGCGGTTCTGATCATTACCTGTCCTTGCGCATTAGGACTCGCGGTTCCGGCTGTGCTGACGGCAGCCAGCGGGCGGTTGTTTCGAAACGGTGTTTTGTTGAAAGAAGGCATTGCGCTTGAACGTTTGGCCGAGGTGGACACAGTTGTTTTTGATAAAACAGGTACCTTAACCACTGGTAAGCCACGTCTGACAAATGGTGAAAATATCGAACCGCGTTTGCTGGCAATTGCAGCCGCGCTGGCCATAGATAGCGCCCACCCATTGTCGTGTGCGATTGTCGCATTCACCGATATATGTGCGGATGTAACCGATATTGTCGAAGAACCCGGAATGGGCACTGCGGGCAAGTTTGATGGTCTGGAGGTTCGGTTAGGGCGCGCAGAATGGTGTGGCGTGGCAGCGGCGAATACGAAACAGACGACGGTGACGCTGAAAGTCGGCGATGAGAATGTTGAATTCCAGTTCGAAGACACGCTGCGGATCGAAGCTGCAGAAACGATCAGTGCCTTGAAAAATGCGGGCTACGAGATTCAATTGCTGTCCGGCGACGCTGAAGGTCCGGTGAGGTCCGTTGCGAATACGCTTGGTATCGAAAATTGGACCGCGGGTGCAACCCCGTCTGGCAAGGTTGATCAACTAAATAGCTTAGCTGCAAACGGACATAAGGTTCTGATGGTTGGCGATGGGTTGAATGATGCGGCCGCGTTGGCCAGTGCGCATGTGTCAATGTCCCCGTCTACGGCTGTGGATGCTAGCCGGACCTCAGCGGATTTGATATTGGTTGGCAATGATTTGTCGGAAGTTGCAACTAGTTTGCGATTGGCCAAGATCGCGAAACGGAGGATTTTGCAAAATTTTGCTGTCGCCGCGATTTACAATCTGATTGCGGTTCCTATTGCTTTGCTTGGGTTTGCGACCCCCTTGATGGCGGCCTTGGCGATGTCCGGCAGCTCGATTACCGTGTCCCTTAACGCAATGCGATTGGGGCGGCGATGAACATTCTACTGTTGCTTATTCCGATATCGGTGGGGCTAGGTGGCCTTGGGTTGGTCGCTTTTTTTTGGTCGATCCGTAACAACCAATACGACGACCCAGAGGGGCACGCGAACCGTATTTTGTCCGACCGGTTTGAGGATGCCCCCGAAGATCAAGAATAGGCTTGCCGGAACCATGTGATGGCATGGTATGTGTGGCGTATGAAAGAAACCGACCTATATCTGCCCGTTAAGAATTTCCTTGAAGATCAGGGATATGAGGTCAAGGCCGAGGTGACCGACTGCGATCTTGTTGCTGTGCGCGATGGTGATCTGCCGGTGATTGTTGAACTGAAATTGTCGCTGTCACTGGATTTGATGATTCAAGGCATAACACGCCAATCGATAACGGATGCGGTCTATATTGCGGTTCCAGCGAAAAGCGGAAAGGCGTGGAATAAACGGCGTAAAGATGCAGTCAAGTTGTGCAAACGTCTTGGGTTGGGGCTGATCTCAGTTCGTTTTGGCAAGGGGGCTGCGTCTGTTTTGGTCCATGCTGACCCAGGCGCGCACAAGGTTCACAAGCTGAAAAAACGGCAAACGGCGCTGCTGCTGGAATTTCAGAAACGTGTTGGCGATCCGAATACGGGCGGACAAACGGGGCGTTCGATTGTCACTGCATATCGACAAGATGCGCTCCGTATCGCGCGGGCTATAGACACCGATGGCCCCGGAAAGCCGGTAAATTTGGCGCGGTCCTTGAACATCACTCGGACCCCTTCGATTTTGCAAAAAAACTACTACGGTTGGTTCATACGGATCGACCGCGGTATTTATGGTCTTGATATTCGAGGGCGTGATGCACTGGGGACATTTGATGACGTGCTGAAAACGCTAGACCAGTGACAATATTTCGGCCGCGCGGTTTTTGATTTTGTTGTAACCTGAAATTGCAACTAATTCTCAATCGCGATCCCTTGACAGTTGAGAATCGTTCTCATAAGTAGAGTGCAAGTAATACATCAAAGGAATTAAAATGAAATTTGTGGGTATTCTGGTTTGTGCATTTGCATTGGCGACGGGATCGCTAGCTGATGAGCGCCTGAAAGTTATCACAACATTCACGGTCATCGCTGATATGGCTGCCAATGTTGCGGGTGATGCGGCTATCGTTGAATCAATCACCAAACCGGGCGCTGAAATCCACGGATACTCCCCAACGCCGCGCGATATTTTGCGTGCACAAGACGCGGATTTGATCCTTTGGAATGGTTTGAATTTGGAATTATGGTTTGAACAATTCTTTGCCAATTTGCGCGACATTCCAAGCGTGACCCTGACTGACGGTATCGTACCAATGGGCATTACCGAGGGGGCCTACAACGGCCGGCCGAACCCACATGCGTGGATGTCGCTGGAAAATGCGTATATCTATGTCGACAATATCCGTGACGCTTTTTCGGAATATGATCCCGCGAATGCCGCGATTTATCAGGAAAACGCCGAAGCCTATAAAGCCGAACTTTCCGCCGCCATTGCCCCTGTCCGCGAGGCGATTCTGGCCCTACCGGTCGAGGAGCGCTGGCTCGCCACTTGCGAAGGGGCGTTTAGCTACTTGATCCGC
The DNA here is from genome assembly GCA_964649035.1 of uncultured Rhodobacterales bacterium. Lineage (GTDB taxonomy): Bacteria > Pseudomonadota > Alphaproteobacteria > Rhodobacterales > Rhodobacteraceae > NORP23. The sequence continues at coordinate 3,725 of CAZYMT010000007.1, read as the reverse complement.
GATTTCGAAATGCAGGAGCTGTATTTATGGCCGATCAACGCCGACCAGACCGGCACGCCGCAACAAGTTCGCAAGGTTATTGATGGCATTCGTGAACATAATATTCGCGCGGTATTTTGTGAAAGCACGGTCAGCAATGACCCCGCCAAACAAGTGGCGCGGGAAACTGGTGCGATTTACGGTGGTGTCTTGTATGTGGACTCGCTGACCGGAGCTGACGGCGAGGTTCCGACATATCTTGACCTGTTGCGGGTCACGTCCGAAACCATAGCTGCGGGCCTGACAGCCCCGAAAGAATAGGCGTATCATGCTCGATTCATCTACCATCGGCATCCAAATCAATGATGTCACGGTAACTTACAAAAACGGCCACACCGCACTGCGTGATGCCAGTTTTGAAATCCCAACGGGAACAATTACGGCGTTGGTTGGGGTGAATGGCGCTGGAAAATCCACAATATTCAAGGCATTGATGGGGTTCGTCCCTGCCGCCAAAGGCGAGATTTCGATCCTTGGTATGTCGGTCAAAGCCGCCCTGAAAAGCAACATCGTCGCTTATGTCCCGCAAGCCGAGGAGGTCGATTGGTCCTTTCCGGTATTGGTCGAAGACGTGGTGATGATGGGCCGTTACGGCCACATGAATTTCATGCGCATCGCCAAAGAGGTTGACCGCAAGGCAGTGACCGTGGCGCTCGAACGCGTCGGGATGACGGATTTTCGGCATCGCCAGATTGGTGAGCTGTCTGGCGGCCAGCGTAAACGCGTCTTTCTCGCGCGGGCATTGGCCCAAGATAGCCGGGTGATTTTGCTCGATGAGCCTTTCACCGGCGTTGACGTGAAAACCGAGGATGCGATCATTCAGCTACTACGCGACATGCGTGCCGAGGGGCGGGTGATGTTGGTTGCGACCCACAATCTTGGCTCGGTTCCAGAATTCTGTGATCGAACTATTTTAGTTAAGGAAACCGTGTTGGCCTATGGTCCAACCGCCGAAACCTTTACCCAAGCCAATCTTGAAGAGGCATTTGGCGGCGTTCTGCGCCATTTTGTGCTGGGTGGCAAAGACTTGCATGACGATGATGACGCGCGGCAAGTCACCGTGATTACCGATGACGAACGTCCGTTTGTTATCTACGACGACAAACCCAAAGATGCCAAGGACAAAACGTGATCGAGACACTCCTCCTGCCGTTTCAGTATGGGTTTATGATCAACGCCATGTGGGTCAGCGCTTTGGTCGGCGGCGTTTGTGCGTTCTTGTCGGCGTATTTGATGCTGAAAGGCTGGTCGCTGATTGGCGATGCGCTTAGCCATTCCATTGTGCCAGGGGTTGCTGGTGCCTATATGCTCGGCCTGCCTTTTGCGCTTGGCGCGTTTGCGGCGGGTGGATTGGCGGCGGGGGCGATGTTGTTTCTGAACCAACGTTCTGGCCTTAAGGAAGACGCGATTATCGGGCTGATCTTTACGTCGTTTTTCGGCTTGGGGCTTTTCATGGTCTCCATCTCGCCAGCATCCGTGAATATTCAAACGATCACTATGGGCAATATTCTGGCGATCACGCCTTATGACACGCTGCAACTGGCGATCATCGGCTTTGTTTCGTTAGCTATATTGCTGTTGAAATGGAAAGACTTGATGGTGGCGTTTTTTGACGAAACCCATGCGCGATCCATAGGAATAAATCCGGATCGCCTGAAATTCATGTTTTTCATGCTGCTATCGGCATCCTGCGTGGCCGCCTTGCAAACCGTTGGTGCGTTCTTGGTTATCGCGATGGTTGTCACTCCGGGTGCAACCGCCTATCTGTTAACCGACCGTTTCCCGCGTCTGCTGATGCTTAGCGTTGCCATCGGATCCATCACCAGTTTCGTTGGTGCTTATATCAGCTTTTTCCTTGATGGGGCGACAGGTGGGATCATCATTTGCTTGCAAACGCTGCTATTCATACTGGCATTTTTCTTTGCCCCGAAACACGGGTATTTGGCTGCACGCCGCCGCGCCGCTAAAGCATTGAGGGCCGGATCATGATCGAAGAGCTGCTGCTACCCTTCCAATTTACATACATGGTAAACGCCTTCATTATCACGGCGATAATTGCGGTTCCGACGTCGTTATTGTCCTGCTATCTGGTGCTTAAGGGCTGGTCCCTGATGGGTGACGCGATCAGCCACGCTGTGCTGCCGGGCGTCGTGCTGGCCTATATCCTCCACATTCCTTTGATGATTGGAGCATTCGGGGCAGGCATGGTTTGTGCGTTGGCCACCGGATTTTTGACTGAACATAGCCGCATAAAGCAAGATACGGTTATGGGCGTGGTGTTTTCTGGGATGTTCGGTTTAGGCATCGTGATGTACACTAAAATCCACACTGACGTGCATTTGGACCATATTTTATTCGGAAACATGCTGGGCATTAAGGGCGAGGACATCCTGACCACTGGACTGATCTCACTGTTTGTCGTGATTTTCATCCTTCTGAAACGCCGTGACTTATTGCTGCACGCGTTTGATCCAGCACAAGCCAAAGTAACTGGCCTGTGGGTAGGGGTTCTGCATTATGGGTTACTGTCAATCCTGTCTCTGACCATTGTCGCAACGCTAAAAGCCGTCGGGATTATTCTAGCAATCGGGTTGCTGATCGCCCCAGGTGCAATCGCATTTTTGTTGACCAAGCGTTTTGAGATGATGTTGCTAATCGCTGTCATCGTGACCTTGATTTCAGGATTTTTGGGTATTTATCTAAGCTTCTACCTAGATAGCGACTCTGCCCCAACCATCATCCTGATCCTTAGCGTCATATTCATTGTCAGCTTTATTTGGCAGACCACCCGCGTGGCCAAGCACCAACAAGTTTAGGTTTTCTGGCGGCCTGCCCGCGCAAGAATGGGGGACAGGGCAATCAGAATAATTGCTGTCCCGACCAGCAATATCAGCATTGACAACACCGCACCCGATAGCATTGGAAACTGGTCTGCAATTGGTTGTAGGATAGAGACATGCGCGCCTTGAACCACCCAATTTCCAACGGTTAATGTCGCAAGGCTGGCAATCAAAAGCGACACCGAAATCATCCCGATCCGCAACGGATTTGGCAGACCGCTTCCCGTCAGGGATCGACGTAATGACGTCCATAAACGGGATATATCCTGCTGCATAATAACCAGTGACGGTACAACCAGCAGTACGATAAAGAATCCGAATCCAAGGCCATAACACAGCGTAATCACCGTTGGTTTCAGGAACTGCGCTTGTTGGCTTGTCTCATACAGTAGCGGTGCCAGTCCTAGAACGGTGGTTAATGTGGTCAATAAAAGCGGGCGTAACCGGTCAGTGGTGGCGTCGATCACGGCGGGCACTAACCCGCGATTTCGGGCGTATTCCTGTATGGTCGAGATCAGCACGATGGAGTCGTTGATGATAATTCCCGACATCCCGATCAACCCGATAACGGTAAACATCGACAAAGGCACGTCCCATGTGTAATGCCCCCAAATGGTGCCAACCAACCCGAAGGGAATGATTGCCATCACCACAATCGGGCGCATCCAACTGGCAAAAATCCACGCCAGCGTTAGATAAATCCCTAGCATACAAAGCGTAAAACTGATCATTGCGTCATACAGAAAACTGCTCTCCTGTTCGGCCAAACCGCCTAAATTCCAACTGATCCCGAACCGGTATCGTCAAGTTATTGAGCATAGTTTGATTTTTTCCAAATAGGCGAAT